>CAMWBA010000014.1 GCA_947172355.1 uncultured Bacillota bacterium | reverse complement strand
TGCAGAAAACGATAAAGGCCATGATGATAAAGTTTAGGACGGCTTGGATAAAGTTGCCGTAAGCAATGACAGCGCCGTTGATGGTGACGGACAGCTCTGCAAAGGAGATGCTGCTGGTGAAGATGCCTAAAATGGGCATGATGATATCATTGATAAGTGAGGTACTGATGGCGCTGAAGGCTCCGCCGATGATAACGCCCACCGCCATATCCATCACATTGCCCCGGGAGATAAACTGTTTAAACTCGTCTATAAAGTGTCTCATAAGCCGTTATGCTCCTTTGTTTTGGATAGTATGGCCGTTCCTGCGGACCATAGCTGCTGCCAGAGGATACACACGCCGGTGGTGACGCCATAGGTCGCCGCAGTTCGAGCTAGGAACTGCGTGCCGGTTCCGGTCAGCCCCCAGTTTGGGGCATAGAGGTTGAACAGGGTGATGACGAGACAGTGATAGAGGTAGATCAGATAACTGGCTCTGTCAATTGCCTGTATCAGCCGGCCTGATGTTCCCGCCCAGCGGGGAGCGGGCAGCATACAGAAAAAGAGAATGCCGCTGATATAGTACAGCAGGTGAAGAGAATTCAAAAAGGGGATTTCCCATCGGCCGGAGTATTGAAGGATACTGCCCGCCTGATCCGCACAGGTGAAAATGAGAACCATAGCCAAGATCAGGGGCCGGTTTTTTGCCAACAGGGTCCGGAAGCTCTCATAATTGGTTCCAGCACAGCAGCCGGCCAAATAGTAAAACAGGAAGTTGGTACAGATTGAGCCAGTATAGTAGTGCAGAGGGGTATTGGGGAACAGTTGGGCCAGTGCGCCAAAGATTTGTCCGCTGCATTGGGTTAGGATAAGGGCAGGGGGGAGCATGACAAGAGGAGAATACCTTTGGACCAACCTTTGGAATACTGGTGCCAAAAGGGTGAACTGTACCAGAACGATGACAAAGTAGAACTGTGCAGACAGACTTCCCCGCAGGGTAAGCTGGGTAAATTCCCCCAGAGAGAAACTGTACCATCCCAGCCGGACAAAAATCAGATAATGGACTGCTGCGGCCAGTATATAGGGGACCAGCAGCCGGTTGGCCCGGCTCAGGTAATACTGAGGAAGAGTTCGGTTCCGGCCTGGGGAGGGAAGGGTCAGCTTCAGCCCGCTGAGAAAAAAGAAGCCGGGCAGGGAGACACAGGCCATCCGCTGGAGGACGAGGAGGATGGCAAAGGGGAGGCCCAGGTGGTCCAGACTGGCCAAAGTGGCGGAGGCAATATGATAAAAGGCCACCATCAGGCAGAAAAGCACGTTGAGGGCGGACAACTCCCCTCGCCGCTGGGTTTGAGCCATGGCAGACACCTCCTTTTGTCAAGTTGCAGGAGTGATAGGATTTGAGGATTTTTATGACAGCTTTCCACAGCCGTGGAAGGACCACACACCGGTGAACTGCCGACTTAGCTTGTCCACATTGGATACCGCATGGGTCAACGCATGGATGAACAACGCCGTCAGACAAAGACATACAGGGAGAACAGGCCGCTCGTTTTTTTGATTGCTATGGGAGACGGTGCGCTCACTTTTTTGGCACCATAACTTCCAGTCCGCCCATATAGGGCTGGAGCACCTTGGGAATGACCACGCTGCCATCCGCTTGTAGGTTGTTCTCCAAGAAAGCAATCAACATGCGGGGAGGGGCGACGACGGTATTATTTAAGGTGTGCGGCAGGTAGGTGCCTTTCTCGCCCTTGACACGCATTTTCAGACGCCGGGCCTGGGCATCGCCTAAGTTGGAACAGGAGCAAACCTCAAAATACTTCTGCTGCCGGGGGGACCACGCCTCAATATCGCAGGACTTCACCTTCAAGTCAGCCAGGTCGCCGGAGCAGCACTCCAACTGGCGGACGGGGATGTCCAAAGAGCGGAACAGTTCTACCGAGTAGCGCCACATCTTCTCGTACCAGTCCATGGAATCCTCGGGTTTGCAGACCACGATCATTTCCTGCTTTTCAAACTGATGAATGCGATAGACGCCCCGTTCCTCAATACCGTGGGACCCCTTCTCTTTTCGGAAGCAGGGGGAGTAGGAGGTGAGCGTTTGGGGCAGGGCGGCCTCTGGGATAATCTCGTCAATGAATTTGCCGATCATAGAGTGCTCGCTGGTGCCGATGAGATAGAGGTCTTCCCCTTCAATCTTATACATCATGGCTTCCATATCGGTCTGGGACATGACGCCCTCCACCACGTTGCCGTGAATCATAAAGGGAGGGATACAGAAGGTGAATCCCTTGTTAATCATAAAATCCCGGGCATAGGCCAGTACCGCTTCGTGGAGGCGGGCTATATCGCCCATCAGATAGTAGAAGCCATTTCCGGACACCCGGCCGGCGGCGTCCATATCCACCCCCTGGAAGGACTCCATAATCTCAGTATGATAGGGAATTTCAAAGCCGGGGGTAACAGGTTCACCGAAGCGCTCCACTTCTACGTTTGCGGAGTCGTCCGGGCCGATGGGCACAGAGGGGTCGATAATGTTGGGGATCACCAGCATAATCTTCCGAATCTCCTCGGCCAGCGCAGTCTCCTTCTGTTCCAGTTCGGTCAGTCGGTCTGCATTGGCCTTCACTTTGGCTTTGGCTTCCTCAGCCTCCGCCAATTTAGAGGGATCCTTCTTGGCCTGTCCCATGAGCATCCCCACCTGTTTGCTGAGGGTGTTCCGGGCGGCCCGAAGCTCATTGGCCTCGGACATGGCAGCTCGGTTTTCGGCATCCAGGGCGAGCACCTGGTCTACAAGGGGAAGTTTTTCCTCCTGGAACTTCTTTTTGATGTTTTCCTTTACAGCGTCGGGGTTTTCCCGGATAAAACGAATGTCTAGCATGTTACGTTCTCCTTTACTTTATAAAGATAGATTGATGTTTCACGTGAAACATTGTGGCTTACTTTACCACTCTCCCACGGATTTCCAGATAGCGGTCGTAGGGAGAGAAACGGTCATTGTCGGTAATACTCACTTTGGGCAGAGTGTCCTGGAGGTTTGCATCTTCCAGGCTCTGTATCAGCTTCCGGCACAGGGTATATTTGCCCCGGACATATGCTTCGTCAATCTGCCAGAACCAATCCATTGCTTGGATAGATTTTTCTTGCTCAGCGGTTTCTTGCTGGGCCGCTGCTTTGTCCTGTTCCAACCGGCTGTTTTTCTGGCGCAGATCCTCCACTTGGCTCTGAAGATCTTTTACTTGGTCCTGTAGTTCCTGGTTGGAGGTCATCAGCCCTTGAAGGGTTTGGACTGCGGAAGCGGACTGCTTCAAAGTATCAATTTGCTGCTGGCTCTGCCGCCGCTCCATCAAAAAGGTAATCAGCAGCAGAATAAAGGCTGCGGCAAAAAGCACCACAATGTAGCGCAGTACGGAGTTTCGCCGGCGGCGCTGCTGTGCGCGGCCAGACCGGCGCTCGCGGTTGAAGTCGGAAGGGGGACATCGGTCTCGACTGGGGTCCGGGGTTGGACGTGTGGCGCGTGGCATCTCTCTTCCGTCAGCCATGGAGGGCACCTCCTTCTCCGTTCATTCGCTGGAGCAGGGCCAGCAGCGTTTCCAGGTCCTGCTCATTGTAGTATTCCAACTCAATACGCCCTTTTTTTCCTTTATGAGCAATTTTCACCTTTCGTCCCAGCCGTCCAGACAGGTCTTTTTCCAATTCGCCCAGGTAGAGGGACAAATCGGGTCCCTCAGGCTTCGGTTTATTCGGCTTCTCTTTTTGGAGGGCTTTAATCAGGGCTTCTGTTTGGCGCACAGACAGTTGTTCCATCGTTACTTTTTTTGCGGCTTCCTTCTGGAGCGCGGGGGTAGGGGCACCCAGAATGGCTCGGGCGTGGCCGGCAGAAAGGATTCCGTCTTCCACCATGGTCAGTATCTCATCAGGCAGAGCCAGAAGGCGCAGGGAGTTGGTAATGGCCGGGCGGGACTTCCCCATCTGCTGAGCCACCTGCTCCTGGGTCAGACCATAATCCTCCATCAAGGTTCGGTAGCCTCTGGCCTCCTCGGCGGGGTTCAAGTCCTCCCGCTGGAGGTTTTCAATCAGCCCCAGTTCCATTACCTTTCGGTCGTCCGCCTCAATGATGACGGCTGGCACCTCTTGAAGTCCTGCGGCTTTGGCCGCCCGCCACCGCCGCTCTCCGGCGATAATCTGGTAGTAGCCAGAGGCCAGCCGCCGAACGGTTAAAGGTTGGATAATACCATGGATTCGGATGGATTCCGCCAAATCATCCAGAGACTCCTGGTCAAAGCGTTTTCGAGGCTGGTTCAGACCTGGCTCCACCTGAGAAATAGACAGGGAGATGGAGCCCTCGTTCTGTTCTGAAAGGTCCGGGTCACCAAGCAGTGCATTTAGTCCCCGGCCCAGTCCCAATTCTGTTTTTCTTGCCATTTCGTTACCTCACTCTCTCTTCTTTTCTTTGACAAAAGAAAAGAAGCAAAAAAACCGTTGTTCTTCCTCTTACGCACTGGGGACATATAAATTAGCATGGAACCTTTCTTTATTCTTACAAGAAAAAGAAATCCTTATGTTCCAGCGGCGCACATTTCTTCCGCCAGGAGCCGGTATGCCTCAGCGCCCCGAGAATAAGGATCATAGGCGGAAATCGGTTTGCCGTGGCTGGGAGCTTCCGACAGCCGGACATTCCGAGGGATGACGGTGGCGTAGACCTGGCCGGGGAAGTGGCGTTTCACTTCTTCCGCGACTTGGAGGGACAGGTTGGTCCGACTGTCAAACATGGTCAGCAATACGCCCTCCATAGTTAGCTGGGGATTCAGCTTCCGTTTGACCAGCCGGACGGTAGCAAGCAGATCGCTCAGCCCCTCCAGGGCATAATATTCGCACTGTACCGGCACCAGTAAAGTATGGGCAGCGCACAGGGCGTTGACTGTGAGCAGTTCCAGCGAGGGAGGGCAGTCGATAAAAATAAAGTCGTATCGGCCGGCCAGCTTGTCCAAGGCGCCTTTTAAAAGTTTTTCCCGGCTGTCAATCCCGATCATCTCTATTCCTGCTCCGGCTAACGCCTTGTTGGAGGGCAGTACATCGCCATATTTTGTGGAGATTACGGCCTTGACTGGGTCCGCCTCGCTGATCAGCAGATCATAAACATTAGGAGAGGCGGCATTTTTATCCACCCCCATACCCGAAGTGGCGTTGGCCTGAGGGTCAAAGTCACACAGCAGTACCTGCTTGCCCAGGTCATGGAGAGCGGCAGTAATGTTGACGGTAGTGGTAGTTTTGCCCACACCGCCCTTCTGGTTGACAACAGCGATGATTTTTGCCATAAAAAAGCCTCCTTGGGGTGGGTAGGATTTTATTTAATGGGGGAATGCAATTTCTCATTATATCAACCGCGGATACGGATTTCAACTGTTTTGAAAGAAAAAATAAAAAAGCTCCCTTTTGATAAAGGGAGCAAAACTTGTGGAGGAGTAAACTACGGAATTTGCGGCGATGATGTTTCACGTGAAACATTACCCTGCCCGGCGGGGAATACGAATGGTGAGGGTAATTGCCTCATCGCTGTCCTGGCGGCTGCACTGAGCATCCACCCCGGCGGAGCGCATAAGATCCAGACTCCGCGTAACCGTGTTCAAAAACAGCCGCACATCCTTAATAATAAAAGTGGGTTTTTTCCGCGGGGAAACAGGCTGAGCAGACAAAAGGGAGTCCACCAGGCCCTCGGTCTGGGCCACCGTAAATCCCTGTTCCACTATGCGGCGGGCACACTCCAACTGCTGTTCCTCTGTCTCCAAGCGCAAAAGGGACCGAGCATGGCGCTCGCTGGCTCCGCCCTCGCGAAGCAAAACCAGTGCCTCCTGAGGTAGTTTCAGAAGCCGCAGCTTGTTCGCCACAGCAGACTGGCTCTTGCCAATATGCCGGGCGGCCTCCTCTTGAGAGATATGGTAAGTATCAATCAGGCGGCGCAGAGCGGTTGCCTCCTCCCAAAAATCCAGATCCCGACGCTGAAGGTTTTCCACCAGAGCCAGCAGGGAGGAAGACTGACCATCCGTCTGCACGGACAGACAGGGAACCTCCTCCAAGCCAGCCAGCCGGGCCGCCCGCAGGCGGCGCTCGCCGGCCACCAACTCCCATTGACTCTCCCGGCGGCATACCGTCAAGGGCTGGAGCAATCCAACTGCACGAATGGAATCGGCCAGTTCCTCCAGCCCAGCGGCATCAAAGATACGCCGGGGTTGATTGGGGTTGGGCAGAATTGTGTCTACCGGAAGAAAAATTACCCGCCCACTGTCGAAAATTCCCTTTTTTGCCCGTGGCCACATGAGAAGTCCACCTTTCTTTTGCAGATATCCCAACTCAGTTTTACATTTTTATCCAACCATCCAATGGTCTGGCGTTGCCAAGGTGGGAGTGAAGAGGAAACCGAACAAACAGGTTTCATACCTACAGTTTACCATAAATTGGAAAATACTGGGTCGAAGCCTGTCAGCGTAAAAAAATTTCCTGGGAAAGAAGGACTGCCGCTGGGGTTTGGGGGATTTAGGAGAAAAAGACAGAAAATATCAGGAAAGATTGGTTAAGATTTGAGGCAAAAACCAAAAAAAGGGATTGAAAAAAGAGGAATTTTCTTGTACAATGTAGTCGTGACAATTTTTGCATAGGGACGTGGCCCAAATAGCCGGGCCACCGTCATTTTTGACAAAGGCGGTGGAGTCCATGGAGCTGCTCAAGCGGCGCATCCAGCAGGATGGCACAGTAAAAGGAAATGATGTGCTGAAAGTGGACAGTTTTCTGAACCACCAGATGGACATTGCGCTCTTTGAAGAGATCGGCAAGGAATTTCTGCGCCGGTTTGAGGGCTGCGGCGTGAACAAGATTTTGACCATCGAAGCCTCCGGCATCGGGATCGCTTGTATCACGGCGCAGTTTTTTCGTTGCCCAGTGGTTTTTGCCAAAAAGAGCCAGACAAAGAACATCGCAGGTGATTTGTACACCACAAAAGTGGAGTCTTTCACCCACGGCAGGGTGTATGATGTGATTGTCTCCCAGAAATTTCTGGGCCGGTCGGACAAAGTACTTATCATTGACGACTTCCTGGCCAATGGCGCCGCACTGGAAGGGCTGATTGACCTGGTACATCAGTCTGGGGCGCAGCTGGCCGGCGCGGGCATCGTGATTGAGAAAGCGTTTCAGCCCGGCGGAGACCGCCTGCGGGCCAAAGGCGTCCGGGTGGAATCGCTGGCCCGGGTCAAATCCATGTGTGAAGAGACTGGGGTAGAATTTTTGGATTAAAACCGGAGCCATCCGGTTTTAATATAATAAGGTAAGAGGTAAGAGTGAAACGAACAAAACAGGAGGAAAACGAATGAAGAAGATCCTTGCGTTGGCTCTGGCCGCCGCCATGAGCCTGTCCCTCGCCGCCTGCGGAGGCAATAACAACGGCGGAAACAGCGCCGCCAGCAATCCCCCCGCGGCCAGCAATCCCAGCAACAGCTCCACCGACCCCGGCAAGGAGGAGAACAAACCCGCCATCCGAGTGGGGGCCATCTATATCACAAGCCAGAACGACGTGGCTGGCTACACCTTCCAGCACCACAACGGCATCACCACTGCCATGCGGAATCTGGGTCTGGATCCCGCCGACCTGATTGTGGTGGATAATGTACCGGATAATGATGACACCGCTGTGGCCAATGCCATCGACACGGTGGTCAACCAGGGGGCGGATATCGTCTTCGGCATCTCCTTTGGCTATATCAACGCTATGAACGACAAGGCCGAGGACTACTCCGACGTTATTTTCTCCCACGGCACTGGCTATATGGCCAACGACACCAACTTCAACAACTACTTCGGCCGCATCTACCAAGCCCGTTACCTGACCGGCATTGCCGCCGGCATGAAGAGCCTGGAGCTGGGCAACAACTCCATCGGCTATGTGGCTGCTTACAACACCGATTATGCGGAGACCTGCTCCGGCATCAACGCCTTTGCCTTAGGCGTCCAGTCCGCCAACCCGGACGCGGTGGTCCACGTGAACGTCATTAACGCCTGGGGTGACGAGGCCCTGGAGCGTCAGGCTGCCCAGGCCCTCATCAACACCTATAACTGCTGTGTAATTTCCCAGCACTGTGACTCCGCTCAGCCCCAGCTGGTGGCCGCGGAAAACAACGTGTTCGGCTGCGGCTACAACTCCGACATGACCGAGCAGGCTCCCACCGCCCACCTGACCGCCGCCATCTGGCACTGGGACGTCTACTATCAGACTGCCATCCAAGCTGCCATCGACTGCAACGGCGATGCCTCCAAGTTCGTGGAGAACATGAGCGGCAACGCCTACTACGCCGGTCTGGCCGAGGGATTTGTGGATGCCTCCCCCTTGAATGAGTCCATCGCTGCGCCCAACACCAAGGCCGTCATGGACGCGGTACGGGACCTGATGATCTCCGGCCAGTGGGATGTATTCTCCGGTCAGAAGCTGAGCTATGTGATCAAGGAGGACGGCGCTGTGGAAGTCCACACCGAGCCGGCCGATTTGGTGGACAATCAGGGAAATGTCATTGTTGCCGCCGGCGGCCCCTCTGTGGATGATGGCGTTATTAAGGGCTCTATGAATTACAACGTAGCGGGCGTACAGGAGGGCTAACCTTCCCCGCCAAAACGCAGACCCGAACCGGGCCGGCCGGAGATTCCGGCCGGCCCGGGCTTTTGCGGGGGTTTTGTTCCTTTTTCTTTGTAAAGAAAAAGGAACCGAAAAAGAGACTTTCCCGCAAAACTGCGTTTTGCTCCCAGACTTCAGAGAAATCGAGCGTCCTACAAGAGAGCCTGGAAGCAAAACGAAGTTTTGCGCAGAAGTTTTCCTT
The DNA here is from genome assembly GCA_947172355.1 of uncultured Bacillota bacterium. GTDB lineage: Bacteria > Bacillota > Clostridia > Oscillospirales > Oscillospiraceae > Lawsonibacter. The sequence continues at coordinate 24,778 of CAMWBA010000014.1, read as the reverse complement.
TGGTTCTTTCCTTTTCTAAAAGGAAAGAACGCCTGTCCGGCGAGGACGCCCGCCCGGTGAGGGCAGAGAGGAGAGAGAGCATGGAGCAGCAATACGCCATCGAGATGCGTGGCATCTGCAAGAGCTTTGGAAGTGTGGCAGCCAATAAGGACATAAACTTAACGGTGAAACCTGGAGAAATTTTGGCTCTTCTGGGGGAGAACGGTTCGGGAAAGACCACCTTGATGAACATGCTGTCGGGGATCTATAAACCGGACAGCGGAATGATTCTGGTAGATGGCCGGGAGGTGGCAATCAACTCTCCGGAGGACGCCAAGAAGCTGGGCATTGGAATGGTTCACCAGCACTTCAAGCTGGTGGATGTATTTTCTGCCGCCGACAACATCTGGCTCGGAGACGACAAGTCCGGTCCCGTACTGAAAAAGGACCGCTTTCAGGTAATCGGCGACATGGCAAAAAGGTTTGGCTTTGACATTGACCCCAGGAAAAAGGTCTATAACATGGCGGTTTCGGAGAAACAGACCTTAGAGATTGTCAAGGTACTGTATTACGGAGCCCAAATTATTATTTTAGACGAACCCACCGCCGTACTGACGGTCCAGGAAACAGCCAAACTCTTCGATGTACTCCGCCGCATGAAAGAGTCGGGGCACGCCATCATCATCATCACCCACAAACTCAACGAGGTGCTGGAAATCTCCGACCGGGTGGCCATCCTCCGAAAAGGGGAGTATATCACCACCGTGGACACTGCTACCACCGATGAGCAGCAGCTCACCGAATATATGGTGGGCCGAAAAGTGAAGCTGAATATTGACCGGCCTGTGGTGGAAAAGACCAGGCCCCTGCTGGAGATTCGGGACCTGACCATTAAAAATGACGAGGGCGCTTTGGCCATCGACAAGGTGAATTTCTACATCCGGGGCGGGGAAATCTTGGGTGTGGCTGGCATCGCTGGCTGCGGTCAGAAAGAGCTGTGTGAGGCCATCGCCGGACTGCGGCCCATTGAGAGCGGGATGATGATTCATAAAGGGGACAACATTGTTGGCCTCAGCCCCAAGGCCATTTTAGAGAAAGGGATCTCCATGTCCTTCATCCCAGAGGACCGGCTGGGTATGGGCCTGGCTCCCTCCATGTCCATAACAGACAACATGCTCTTAAAGAAATATGATCAGGCCAAGGGGCCCTTTGTGGACCGCAAGACCGGTCGGGAGGAAGCAAAACAGGTTGTGCAGGATCTGGAGATTGTTACCCCCTCTACCGAGACACCGGTGCGGCGGCTGTCCGGCGGAAACGTACAAAAGGTACTGTTGGGTAGGGAAATCAAGGCTGGTCCCAACGTGATTGTCACCGCCTACCCCGTCCGAGGGCTGGACATCAACTCCTCCTATGCCATTTACGACATCCTCAACCGGCAGAAAAAAGATGGTGTTGGGATCCTCTTTGTGGGGGAAGATCTGGATGTAATGATGGATTTGTGCGACAAAATTATGGTGCTTTGCCACGGTAGGGTGATGGGCGTGGTCCACGCCCATAAGACCTCTAAGGAGGAGCTGGGTTTGATGATGACCGGAGCCCTGGATTTGACCAATAAATATGAGGACAAGCCTGCTGGCATTGCCAAAGACAGTCGGATTGAGGAGGTGGAGGAATGAAGAGCCAACAGCCCCTTTTCCATGTGATCAAGCGGGAGGACAGCCGGCCCGCACAGCAGCTGCTGGCCTATGTGGCGGCGGTGGTACTGGCCTTGGCTGTGGGTGCAGTACTGCTGGCGGTTCAAGGGGTGGAACCCCTCACGTTTTACAGGCAGATGATCACCATGGGTATTCCCGGCAGCCGCTATCCCTGGCGGGCGGTGGAGAACTTTATCAAGCTCTTCGTCCCCCTGCTCATTGTCTCATTGGCTCTGTCGCTGGCTTTTAAGATGCGCTTTTGGAACATCGGCGGTGAGGGACAGTTCATTATGGGGGCGTTCTGGGCCGGTGTAGCTGGGATGCTGTTGGGGGAGAGCCTGCCCCAGCCGGTGATGGTGCTGGCCATGGCCCTGTGCGGAGCGCTGGGCGGCGGAGTGTATGGCGTGTTTGTCGCGGCGCTGAAGGTAAAATGGGGCACCAATGAGACCCTGCTCACCTTGATGCTCAACTATGTAGCTCTCTATTTTCTGCAATATTTTGCAGAAACAAAGGCAGGCTGGAACTTTTTCCTGGACCCTCAGTCCGCCCGGCCTAAGTTTGCCAAGTTCCCCGATAACGCCCAGATGATTACCATTCCCATAGGGCCATTTAATCTAAACCTTTCGCTGATTGTGGCGCTGGTCCTGTGCGCTTTGATATTTGGCTATCTCAATTATACCAAGCGGGGCTATGAGATTGCTGTGGTGGGAGACAGCCCCAATACCGCTCGATATGCCGGGATGAAGGTGGGAAAGATTGTCATTCGGACCATCTTTTTATCCGCTGCTCTGATTGGTATGGCGGGAGCCCTCCATGTATCCTCGGCTGGAGTCATGTCCGCCTCCCCCACCAATGATGTGGGATGGACGGGGATTGTGGTGGCCTGGCTGGCCAAGCTGAACACATTGGGTATCCTGTTGGCCTCTGTGCTGATAACAGTGCTTCAATTTGGATGTCAAACCGCCAGCAGCAGCTATCCTTCCATTGATGCCAACTTTGCCAACCTGCTCCAAGGCGTCATTCTCTTCCTTGTATTGGCGGCGGACTTCTTTACCCGTTTCAAACTGGTCCTCCGAAGCAGAAAGGAGGCAGCCAGATGAACGATCCTATCAATGTATTAACCCTGTTCCTTTTTAACATCGTCCTGGTGAACATTCCCCTGCTCTATGGCACGACAGGGGAGATTGTGGTGGAAAAAGCGGGCAGTTTGAACTTAGGTGTGGAGGGCACCATGGCAGTCGGAGCCATTTTCGGCTATCTGGCAGGGTGCATGACGAACAGTCTACTTGTGGGACTGGCGGTGTCCTTCCTGGCGGCGGGGCTGTGCGGACTCCTTTTCGCGCTGCTTACCGTCTCCCTCCAGGCCAACCAAAATGTCACCGGTCTGACCATCACCACCTTCGGCCTGGGACTGTACTTCTTTGTGGGAAAGGGCATTGGAGAGCGGTGGCCTGCTATGACGGGGGCCTCTGCTCTGGTCAATGGGTTTGCGCCAAAGGAACTGCCCCTGCTATCCAAAATTCCGCTACTGGGCAAGGTGTTTTTTTCTCAAAATCTGCTGGTTTATCTGGGGGTTGGGATAGCCGCTCTGATATGGTGGTATCTCAGCTACACCAAGACCGGCCTGCGTCTGCGGGCGGTAGGTGAAAACCCCGGCGCTGCTGACTCCGTTGGAGTGAATATCCTGCTGTATAAATACATCCATCTTGTGGCCGGATCAGGCATCATGGGCTTGGGCGGGTTCTACATGGCCCTGTATATGAGCGGCTCCTTTGAGGGCTCTAACTGCTGGATCAACGGCTACGGCTGGATTGCCATCGCCTTGGTGATCTTTGCAAACTGGAATCCGCTGATGGCCATTGGAGGAACTTTGATCTTCGGCTTCTTCAACACCCTTCAGATCTACTCCGGTCCTCTGGCCGGAGCTTTCCCCGGAGTCCTAGGCTGGCTGAATGCGGTCCCTGCCCAGTTGTTCAAGGCGCTGCCGTTCCTGATTACGGCCATCGTCTTAGTGGCCTCTTCCGTCCGCAAACGGGAGGGCTCTGGCCAGCCGGCAGCATTGGGACTGAACTATTTTAGAGAAGAACGATAATAAAGAACCCTCCGGCATAGCCGGGGGGTTCTTTTTACAAAAAGTGTCCGCCGCAGACGCGGCGGGCTTTCCTCATAACAAAATAAAGGCAATCACATGGAAAATCTGCGGAAAAATCAAGGTTACCCCCACCAGCCGGCAAATTTGAAGGACCACCAGGTCAGTGCTTTCCACTCCCAGGTCGGCAGCAATGAGAGCCATCTCGGTGGCGCCCGCTGGGGAAAGGGTAAGCATCGCTTCCCGCAGTTGAATCCGAAACACCTTGGACACCACTAGCCCCATCCCCACACAGCAGATCATATAGCCCAAGCACAGTGCCACAGCAGGCAGCGCCAGCTGTTTCATCTGAATAATCTGTGACCGGGTAATGGTGGAGCCGATGCAGCAGCCCGAAATAATCTGAGCCATGCGCCGAAGCCACATAGGCATCCCAGGACACTTCCCACTTAGTTTCAGCCAAGCGGTAACAATCAGCGCCGCAGACAGCGCCCCAGCCGGCACTCCAGACAGCTTTCCCAACACCGCCGCCGCCACAGCGGCACATAGAGTTGGAACAAATCCTTGGAAGGTAGGCTTTACTTTTTTCTCCTGCACGGCACGGCTGAAATCTGCATGCTCCTCCAGCTCCTTTGCGGCCTCCGGCTCAATCATCCGGTCGGACAGCATAATTACACTGGGCAAGCAAGCCATCCCAAAGAGCATCCGCACAAATTGCATCACCGCCACCACAGAACCGTCCGCCCCCATATCCATGGCAATAAGCGGGGTATCTGACATGCCGCCAGGGGCGGCACAAAACAGGCAGGTGAGCAAATCCAAATTGGTCACCCGGAAAAAGAGGGCGGCCATAATTAAATTCAGCGTCAGCAGACTGCCTAGTACCATCAAATAAGGCCGAATCAGCCGGGGCAGGTGGCCGATATCCTCTTTGGTCATCATACAGCCGATGTAAGCCCCGGTAAGGGCTTGGGCAAGCACCTTGGCCTGCGGATAGATAAATGCCTGGCCGGTAGCAATATTCAGCAGTGCAGCGCCCAAAATGGCCCCCACCAGCATTCCGCCAGGAACCTTCATCTTAAATACCAGCAGTCCAACACACAATGCTGCCAGTACTGTCAGCCCCATCCACATAGACGTTCATCCTCTCTTTCCAGCATGAACTTACCCCAAAATCAACATCAAAATAGGAATACTCACAAAGCTGGCCAATATGGACAAACAGGCTCCAATAGCGGCATATTCTTCGTCGGCGCCGTAAGCTCCCGCCATTACAGTCACCTGGCTGACCACCGGCAGAGCGCTCTCTACGACAAAGACCTTTAAGGGCAGTCCCTCCATCCCCATCAGCAAACAGCTGCCCAGGCAGATCACCGGGGACAGCACCAGCCGCATCACCAGCATGGTAGGCAGTCCCCGAAGGAAGCGCAGATGGTTCAATCCTACCTCGTACACAATAAAACCACAATAAATCAGGGCCAAAGGGGAGACAGAATCGCTGATGTATCCGGCAAACCGCATGATTGGACTGGGCAGACGCAAGTCCAGAATCAGCAAAATCATTGAGGCAATCACCCCCAGAATAGGAGGCTTGGTGAACATATCCCGGAGAAATCCAACTGCACTGGTTCCCTGCCCCTTTCGGGTACCCGCCCGCTCAATCAGCATCACTCCCACCGACTGAAGGAAGGAGGTATGACCGATATAATAAATCATAATATAGGGCATACTGGCCTCGCCAAAGAGCTGCATACACACCGGGATACCGATAAACAGGGTGTTTGACAGGCCCGCCATCGCCACAAACACGCCCCAGCGCTCCCGAGGAAGGCGGAGCAGAGTGGCCGCTGCCGCCGAGACAACTAAATCCACTATAACAGACAGTATCCCAGCCAGCAGCATCAGTCCCGCCTGGGACAGACTGTCTCGGTCCAAATTATTCAGCAGCCCCACAATACAGTTGCAGGGTACTGCAATATTCACAATATATTTGCTGAGAAACTTTTTTTCCTTCGCCGTCATCCAGCCTGCTATACCCATAAAATAGCCCACCGACATGAGCATCAGCAAAACCAGGCAGGCAGAGAGTGCATTCAAAAATCCCACCATGTTACTCACTTCCCTTTCCTCCTCCAATATAAACCAAAAGCCCGGCTGTGTCAAATCACAGCCGGGCTCGCTTCTCCCAAAATCTCAGCCTGTTTATCCCTTATCCCTATGAATCTTTCACATTTCTCTCCAAAAAGGGAAATCAGCCGGTTACCCGCCAAAGGACTTTCCTCCCTTATTAGGCCGGCGGCGGCGGCGGCGATTGGGCCGGCTGTCTCCTCCCTCCGCTTTGGCATGCTGCCCCACAGACTCCTGCTCCGGGACCTTGGGTCGGGACTCGCTCCCCTTTGCATGAGACTCTCCCCCCTCGCCCCGGGGACGGTGGCGGCGGCGGTTTCGGCTGGAGCGGCGCTCCTCCCACTCCTCCTGCGCAGCTGGCGGCGCTTTGGTTCCGCTCTGACTGGGAAACGCAGCTTCAATAGCAGCGGCCAGAGTATCCTCCTCCGTCACCTGCTTAGAACCTTCTTCGCTGGACCGGCGCAGCTTGGCCAACTCCTCCAAAGGGGGCTCCACATAGCCCTCCGGCCGTTTTCCCTTGCCGCTTCGGACCACACACAGCTCACAATTATGATAGGTCCTGGGCGTCTCCGGATCGGACTCCAGCCGCACCTGAGCGGTCTGCCGCAGCAGATTGATGCCGGCCACCGTTCCTGCTCCGTCGGGAGTTTCAACAAAGGACTCCTGTTTGGGGGCATGTCTTACCAGATCCTCATACGCCTCCTGCTCATACTTTAGGCAGCACATCAGCCGCCCACATGTCCCAGATATTTTGGTCGGGTTTAAAGACAGATTCTGGGTTTTCGCCATCTTGATGGAAACGGGCTGGAACTCCTCTAAAAACTGGGAACAGCAGAAAGGTTTTCCGCAGATGCCCAGTCCGCCCAGTAGTTTGGCCTCATCTCGGACACCAATCTGCCGCAGCTCAATGCGGCTATGGAGAGCCCCGGCCAAATCCTTCACCAAAGCCCGGAAATCTACCCGACCCTCAGAGGTAAAGAAGAAGAGAATCTTGCTGCCGTCAAAGCTATACTCAGCGCTGACCAGCTTCATATCCAGGCCATGTTCGGCAATCTTCTGCTGGCACACAGACATGGCCCGCTTTTCCCGCTCCTTATTTTTTTCCACCGTCTTGGCATCCTCGGGCGTGGCCATCCGCACTACCGGACGCAAAGGGGCGGTAAGCTCAATCTCGTCAATCATGGTGTTTCCTCGGATACACTGGGCATATTCCGTCCCTCGGGCAGTCTCTACAATCACTCCGTCCCCCACCTGGAATTGGAGGCCGTTGGGATTAAAATAGTATTCCTTCCCGCCATTTTTAAAGCGGATACTTATAATTTCTACCATAGGTAAATTTACTCCTTGATCCATGAACTCCTGCTGTCACAGGGCATCAAACATCCCAGCGCACAGCCAGCCGGACAGCTGTCCGCCATTCACATTGAGCCGGGCGGCGCCTTTCAGCTCCTGCACCAACTCCACCGCCCGTATCAGCCGGCGGCGGTTCCCGCCCTGGACCGCTCTGGAACCCAGCTCACATTCCAAAGCGGTCAGCAATGCGGACAGTTCCTCCCGAGTTCCTCTGCTGTCTAGCACCATTGCTGCCTCCAGCAGTTCCAGCTCTCCAGCCTGCTCCATCGCAGCCGCCAGCCTCCTCACCTGCTGGGACCGCTCCCGGTCGGAATTGTCCTCCTCCAGCCGTTCCACCGCCCGGCCCAAAATACCTTGACATTCCAAAGCGGCCGACCGCAGCTCCTGCGGAGGTCTTTCGGGAAACCGGCTTTTCAACCACTCTTCACACTCCCTCAGCGGCACCGGAGACAGCGCCAGTTCCTCACACCGAGAACATACCGTTTGAAGCAATCCCCCGGTGTTTTCTGCCAGAAGCAGAAACACCGCATAGGGTGGACCCTCTTCCAGCAGTTTAAGCATAGCGTTCTGGGCGGATGGATTCATTTGATCCGCCCCTTCTAAAAGATAAATCTTCCGTTCTCCCTCATTGGGGCGAATATAGGCATCGGAACGCAGCGCACGTACCTGGTCCACTGTAATCGGCTTTCCCTCAGCCGGCCCAGTAATAACCGATACATCGGGGTGCAAACTCCGCAAAACCTTTGTGCAGGGACCGCACTGGCCGCATGGCCTCTCTCTCTGGGATGTACACAGCATCACCGCCGCCAGCAGTCTGGCTAAGATATGCCGCCCAGCCCCCACAGGTCCGGAGAGGATATAGGCATGGGACAGCCCTCGTCCCTGCTCCTGCCGGGACAGCTGCTCTTTTAATTTCTCATTGCCTCTGAGGGCGGAAAGGTTCATACAATGCCTCCATGTTCCTTCCTTTTTCAAACGAAAAATATCCTGGAATCCTACGTCCTTCCTCTATGCCTCAATGATGCGTACCTCTGAGAGCATATTATACCCTATTTCCTGCAAATAGGCCAGCTCTTTTTTTGAAATCCGTTCCCCAGGAGCCACCACCGGTACACCGGGGGGATAGGGCGCGATCTGCCCGGCGGAGACTTCTCCCTCGCAGAGCTCCAGCGGACAGACCCGGCTGGAGGCAAAGAGAGCCTCACGGGGGGACAGCACCCGCTTTGGAAGAGGCGGAACGGGGATAGGCGCACAGTCCCCCATCCAATCCCGCAGCTCCTCCAGCCTGGATGTCAGATTGGAAATTACCTTTCCGGTGTCTTGACAGGTACAGATAAAAATGACATGTCCCCCGTCCTCCATCTCCGGCATACATCCCCGCTTTCTCAGTTTCTGAGCAAACGCCGGACCGTCCTTCACCTTCAGTACAAACCGGGTAGGGTCCAGAGAGAAGCCACGATACGGCTTATCGGTCAGACTGGGAAAGGCGCTCCGCAGTTCCACCACCTGGATCGCCGTCTGCACATACTTCTCCGCCCCCCACTTCTCCATCCAATCCCGGACTACATCCAGGGATGCCATCATGGGCTAGGAGGGGCTGGAGGTACCAAAAACCGAAGCCATCTGGCGCACCCGATCCGGCTCAAAGCCGCTGACAAAGAGCAGGGCGGACTGCCCCATAGCGGGCAGAGTCTTATGGGCGGAAACCACCACACAGTCTGCTCCCCAGAAAGGCTCCATCCCCAAAAAGGGCAGGTGGGCGCCGTGAGCACCATCCACAAAAAGTTTTCCACCGTGGGCATGGACAATCCGGGAAATAGCCCCAACATTTGACAACACTCCGGCATATGTTGGCGAAGTAATACAGACAGTTTTTATATTTGGGTGTTCTTCCAGAGCCTTTTCCACATCCCCTGGAGAAATGGGACCGATCAAATTTTCGCTTGACAGCCAAGGCCGCTCCAACCAGACAGGCTCCAAATCCAGAAGGGCCAGGGCATGGAACGCCGCCCGGTGGCAGCTGCGGTCCATCAGTACCCTGTCTCCCGGCCGACAGCACAGAGCCAGCCCGGTGTGAATGCCCATTGTAGATCCGCCTGTGAGAAACTGGCACTGGTCAAATCCAAACAGATCCGCCCACAGTTTTTGTGCAGAATCAAAGGGCTCGCCTGCATCGTAAAGATTCCCTGTCTCGGGCAGCTCAGTTACGTCGATAGGGGCCATCCACCGCAGGTCTGCTGGCTGATCAATGATCCCCTTGTGACCCGGCATGTGAAAACGGATGGGCTCCTGGCTGGCATAGCGACGCAGTACATCATAAAGAGGTGTTGGCATAAGCGGAGCTCCCTTCGTTCCCAAATATCAATATCAGTTGCCAATATTATCTGCTCTTATACAAAAAGCGGAAAGGAATTTCCTTTCCGCCTTTGCTGATTATCTCTGATGGGGGGCGTAGGCCACCACGGTGCGGCGGTTGGGTTCCACGCCGGTGGAGTAGGTGGTAACACCCTTGTAGTCCTGGAGGGCGGTATGGATTACATGGCGCTCATAGGCATTCATAGGCTCCAGAGTCATGTTCTTCCGATATTTAACCACTTTGCCTGCCATTTTAATGGCCAGCCGCTGCAAAGATTCCTCCCGTTTGGCCCGATAGCCCTCTGCATCTACATGGATGCGCACCCGCTTCGACTGGCCTCGATTGACGGCATAGCTGGTCAGCTGCTGGATGGCGTCCAGGGTCTCGCCCCGACGGCCAATGATTGCGCCCAAATCTTTTCCTTGAAGAATCACCTTATAGTTGCCCTCATTGGTAATAAAAATTTCGGGGACAGCCTCCACTTGAAGGTGTTTCATCAGGCCAACAAGGAAAATCCTGATTTGATTGGCCCGCTCATCCTCAGCGCGGACGGGCTCCATGGAAACCGGTTCCTGGGGTGCAGGGGTGCTGCCGATGAGCACCTCATCCCCTTCCTGCAAACGGCTCTCCCGCCGGGGACGCTCCCGGCGTTCCTGCCTGGGCTGACGAGTTCTGGGGGGAGCCATACCCGGCTTTGCGGAGAGGATGGTCTCTTCCTTGGCAGGAGCAGCGGGCTGTTCCGCCTTTTTCGGCTGGGGTGTCTCCTGCATCACCGGCTTGACAGCGGGCACCGCCTTCTCCTTTACAGGGGCGGGCTGCTTCACGTCCGGCGAGGGCTTGGCCGTCTCCACCTGTGCCTCATAGAAAATGGGCCGCGCCGCACCGTCCACCTCTTCATAGCTTACCCGCACCTTGGCTGGATTGCTGCCAAAACCCAGAAAACCGGACTTAGCCCGTTCAATCACTTCAATGGATACATCATCCCGGTCCAGCCCCAGCTGGAACAGGGCGGCGGTAATGGCGTCCTCTTCGGAGCGCCCGGTGGTCTCAATCCACTTTAACATCACTTAGCCCTCCTTCTCTTCTTCCTCATCCACTTCAATCTCAATCTCTTCCACTTCTACCTCGATCTCCTCGGTCTCAGTGGGGGAAGCCGTCTCTTGCTTTGTAATCTCCTCAGTGGGCTGGACAAGGGCCTGAGGCTCCTGGGCCATTTCAGCCTTTGGCTCCTCCTGTTTTTCCTCTGTTCCGCCCTTCTTTTTACCCTTTTTCGCTGCCTCAGCCGCCTCAATAGCCTGAAACAGCTGGTTGGGATCGGTATAGGGGGTCACACCGCCGTAGCGGTTGGGAATATAGGCCCGGCCCCGGGCATAGGTGCGCAGTCCCTCCCGGCTGTCCGCCTTGTTGACTCCCTCCTGTTCCGGTTCGCCGTCCTTTTTCTGGCCAGCCTTCTTCTTGCCCCGGTTCTTCTTCTCTTCCTCAATCCGGCGCTGACGCTCCAAACGGGCCTCCTCTTTCCGGCGCTTCTCCTCTTCCTTCTCCTCCGCTTCCCGCTTGGCTGCGGCCTCTCGGGCAGCTTCATAGTCCTTTTTCAGCATCTTGCCGCAGATGAACTCCTGCCCCATTGTGACAAAATACTGGGCAATCCAGTATACAGACAGACCGGCGGGGATGGTAAAGCCAATCCACAGAGACATGAGGGGCATCATCCACATCATCATCTTGTTGGTCTGGTCCATCTGAGCATTCTTGTTCTGGTTGTTCATTTGGTTGGTGGCCATGGTAACTTTCATGCTGAGGAACGAGGTGCCCACCGAGACCAGAGGCAAAAGGAACAGACCGATGGAACCCCAATCCAACCCATTTTTCCAGAACATCAGAGTGGGGATAAGAGACAGATCAATGCCCAAAAATTGGAAATCAATGATAAACAGCCCGTCCCCTGCCCCGGCAAATTGGGCATTGACCGCATTTTGAAGCGAGGCCAAATTCTCACTGGTTACCTGAGAGAGCAGATACAGCTGGTTAAAGGAACCGTTTTGGAACAGACCGGTAATCACACCGCTCTCATTCTTCCACAGTCCGTCCATAAATACCTGCAATTCTCCGTTGGACACACTTTCGGTAATGCCCTCCAGAATCTTATCCATAGTTCCCTGGGGCACCCAGCCCTTGGCCACGGCCAGCGACTGCCAGTCCAGCTGGGCGGCCAAAACTTGGATTTCCTCGGCGGACAGGTGCATGAAATAGGTCAAAGGCTCACGAATGATACCATACAGGGCGATGAGTACAATCATGGGGATCAGGGACCACAGACAGCCGCCCATGGGGTTTACCTTCTCCCGCTCATAGAGCTTTTGAATCTCCAGATTATAGCGCTCCCTGTCTTTTCCATACTGCTTTTGCAGCTGCTGCATTTTGCTGGAAAGCATGGTGGTTTGAATCATGCTCTTCTTGCTCTTCAATGTAACAGGGAAGAGAATGAGCTTGATTACAATGGCAAACAGGATCAGCGCAATGCCATAGCTGTGAAACAGATTATAAAAGAACAGCAGCAGCCAGGCAAAGGGTTGCAAAATAATACCCACAGTGTTACCTCCGCATAAAAATTGTGGCAGAACGCCCTATGGGACCGGGTCATACTGGATGGACTTCTGCCGGTGGAAGGGGTGGCACCGCAGAATTCTGCACAGTGCCAACCAGCCCCCCTTTACCGCACCGTATCGTTCCACCGCCTCCAAGGCATACTCGGAACAGGTCGGAATAAAGCGGCAGCAAGGGGGGTGCAGGGGCGAGATGGCACGCCGATAGAACCGAATCAAGGATAAAAGCAGCCGTTTCATCTGGGCTTGTCCCCTTTTTTTCGATAAGGTTGTTTCGTTCCGGAACTGGCGGCATTTTGAGACGGAATCAGCCCCAATTTTTTCATCTGCTGTTCAAAACTGCGCTCTAACTCGCAGTATTTGCCATAAATCACCCGGGTTCGGGCCACAATGACAATATCATAACCGGCCGCCAGTCTTTGTTCCTGGGTGCGGTACAGCGCCCGTATACGCCGGCGGGCCCGGTTTCGCTTCACCGCGTTGCCCAACTTCACGCCGGTGGTAATGCCAAGCCGGTTTACGGGCCGGCCGGTCCTGCGGCAATAGATGACAAAATAGGGGGAGACAACGCTTTTTCCCTTGCTGTACAGTCGGCGGAATTCGTGATTTTGTTTCAACGAGATGGTGTGCTCCATAGCTTCCTCCGTATGCACAGATAGGGCGGAGGAATTGATCCCACGCCCCTGGTTGTGCGCTATCTAAACTGTTCGTCCTGTTCCAGATGCGGTTCTTTTTCTGACAGAGACGGACGGCCTGGCCGTCTCGCGTCTTGTTCAGTGGGTCAGACGGACGCGGCCCTTGGCGCGGCGGCGGGCCAGCACCTTGCGGCCATTGCGGGTGGCCATACGCTTGCGGAAGCCGTGCTCTTTGGAGCGCTGACGCTTTTTGGGCTGATAGGTACGAAGCATGGGGGACACCTCCTCAGTTTAGATTTCAAGCCGGCTCTCCCGGCCCAACAACAGCCCCGTCAGGGACTGCGGTCTGCGGTTTTTCTTCTGACAAAAGGACACAATAACCCCTTTTTCAAAAGATACGTTCCCCATTATAGCGGATAAATGTGCCCTATGTCAACCATCTTTTTTCCTGTGAGGAAATGTTTTTTTCTAAAATCCCCTTCCTTTTTCTATATCTTGTATACATTTAATGGAATTGCCACAAGTTTTAACCAATTTCATTCTCAACATTTCGGATAAAAAATGTGGAAAAACCTTGCTGTCCCTCCAAATTTTTGGTATAATGTAAGTTGTGGAAAGTTATATGTTTTCAGCCGCCTTCTCTGTCGGTACAGGGAGGGCGCTTTCAAAGTTTACGCCGCCGGCGGACTTCAAAAAGGAGGAGCGCCATGAATCCAGCCGCAGAAGTATGGGAAAAAGTTAAGGCCCTGATGGGGGCAGAGATGACCGCCACCACGTTAAACACCTGGTTTGACGATGCAGAAGCCCTCGCCCTGGAAGAGAGCCGCTTTGTTCTCTACACTCCCACCAAATTCAAACAGGAGATCATCTCCGCCCGCTATCTTGTCCCCATTCAAAATGCTCTGCGGGAGCTGTTCTCCGCCGACTTTCAGGTTGCTGTTCTTACCGAAGGAGAGCGCGGCGCCTTTCAGCAAGGTAGCAAACCGGCTTCCTTCCTCCCCGGCACCGAAGAATATACCTTTGACCGCTTTGTAGTGGGTTCCTCCAATAAATTTGCCCATGCCGCAGCCCGAAAGGTGGCGGACAATCCCGGTGAGAGCTACAATCCTCTGTTCATCTTCGGCGAATCCGGTCTTGGAAAAACCCACCTGCTATACGCCATTGCCCATACCATTCATGCCAACCATCCGGAATATAAAATCATCTATATCAAAGGGGACGCCTTTACCAACGAGCTGGTCACCGCCATCCGAGAGGGGCGCAACCAGGAGTTCCACGAAAAGTATCGGGGTGCAGATGTGTTTCTGATGGACGACGTACAGTTTATCGCCGGCCGGGACTCCACCCAAGAAGAGATGTTTCACACCTTCAACACCCTGTATGAGCTGAAAAAACAGATTGTCTTTACCTCTGACCGTCCCCCAAAGGAGATGCTCCGGCTGGAGGATCGGCTGAAAACCCGCTTTGAGTGGGGCCTGCTGGCCGACATCATCCCCCCTGACTATGAGACCCGCATGGCCATTGTAAAAAATAAGGCCATCCGCATGGGGATGGAACTGCCTGACTTCCTCATCCAGCTCATTGCTGAAAACATCACCGCCAATGTTCGGCAGATTGAGGGCACCGTCAATAAAATTATGGCCTATCAGGATCTGATTGGCGACACTGTGGATAAAAACACCGTTATCCGGGCAGTCAAGGATATTTTTAAGGAGAAATCAGACATCCTGCCCACCGCCGAAGTGATTATCGAAGAGGTCTGCAAGTTTTACAACATCGAACCCTCCCTAGTTCGGGGACAGGGCCGCTCCAAAGATATTTCCCTGGCCCGACAGATTGCTATGTTTCAAATCCGCCGTATGACCAACCTCTCCCTCAAAGAGATTGGTAAGGAGTTCAACCGGGACCACAGCACCGTATTAAATGCCCTCAATCGAATTGAGGACCTGGTAAAAAACGACCCGATAAAGGCGGAGATCGTCAAAGACATTACCACCAACATCAACTCCAGATACGAATAAACACCTAAACACCACCAGAAACGGCCGGTGGCTTTTCCACACCGTTTTGTGGAATGTGGAAGGACAAATGTGGAAAACTCCTCCCCCTGTGGAAAACCCACTTTGTTTCTCCACACCCCCTGTGGAGTCCATGTTCTTACTCTCCCAAGCATTCCCAGCGCTTTTCAACATTTTTTTCCGCTACTGCTTCTGTTACTAAATAAAATCCTCTCCTCCTCTTGCGGGAGAGAGAACAAGATTGGAGGAACCATACATGAAATTCTCCTGTGAAAAAGCTTTACTGTCCGCTGCCGTATCCGTCACCTCCCGGGCCGTAGCTGCGAAAAGCTCTATCCCTGCCATGGAGGGAATCCTGATTGAAGCCGGAAAAAACCTGCGTCTCACCGGATACAACCTGGAAACGGGCATTCAAGCCACCGTTCCCGCCGAAATTGTGGAGGAGGGTTCTTTGGTATTATCTGCCCGGCTGTTCGGCGAAATTGTACGCAAGATGCCCGACGACATGGTGGTATTTACCTCCCAAAACTACACAGTCAATATAAAATGCGGCCTGTCGGAATTTAATATTTTAGGCACCGATCCGGAGGAATTTCCGGAGCTGCCCAATGTGGATCAGCAAAATACGCTTACCATGAAACAGCCTGCCCTGCGCTCGATGATTGCCCAAACACTCTTTGCTGTCAGCGATAACGAGAGCCGTCCCATCCACACCGGGTCCCTCTTTGAAGTAGATGAAACCGGACTGACCATCGTCTCGGTAGACGGCTATCGGCTGGCCCTGCGCCATGAGGCGGTGGAAGAGCAAAAGGGATCCTTTTCCTTTGTCGTTCCGGGCTCTGCCTTGAGCGAGGTGGAGAAGATTTGTTCCAGTGAGGAAACAGTCACCATCACCCAGGGGGCCCGCCATATTATGTTCCGCACTGGCGACACCGTTTTGGTCTGCCGGCGGCTGGAAGGGGATTTCCTGGCGTACCGCAACGCCATTCCCCGAAACAACACCATCAAAATAGAAGTGGAGGCCCGGGCTTTGCTGTCCTCCATCGACCGAGTTTCTCTCATCATCAGCGAAAAGCTCAAATCCCCTCTTCGCTGTGTCTTTGGGGACGGAATTGTCTCAATCACTACCAAAACCGCCATTGGCGACGCCGCTGACCAATGTGTCATTTCCGGAAACGGAAACGATTTGGAAATCGGTTTTAACAATAAGTATCTGATGGACGCGGTTAAGGCCGCCCCCGCCGACAAGCTGCGTATGGAGTTCACCTCCGGTGTGGCGCCTTGCGTCATCCTGCCCGCTGAGGGGGAGGAGAACTTTGTCTATATGGTCCTGCCCGTTCGGCTGAAGGCGAATTGACAGCAGGGCCGGTCATACCATAGAGAAAAAAGAAGGTTTATTCAACATTTTTCTCCGGTTCTCTCTGGCTGTTTCCGATCAGAAAGAACAGAAAAGAGGTCAGTATGAAATCACATGAGGTCAAAATACACACCGAATTTATCAAGCTCCAGGACCTGCTCAAGTTTGCCGGCGCGGTGGAGACCGGCGGGGACGCCAAGCTGATAATCCAGGAGGGCCGAGTGACGGTTAACGGCGAGCCCTGCCCCATGCGGGGAAAGAAGCTGCGTCCCGGAGACAAGGCAGTGATCGACGGCGAAACGGAGCTTGTTGTCACATGATTGTCAGGCGGCTGGAATTGGATTTCTTTCGCAACTACCCCCACCTGGAGGCGGATTTTGATCCCAGGGTCAATTTGATCTACGGCGATAATGCCCAGGGCAAGACCAACCTGTTGGAAGCGATTTCCTATCTGTCCGCTGCCCGGTCCCACCGGGCTCGCTATGACCGGGAAATGATTATGTTGGAGATCGGATCCGCCTTTGTGAAGGGGGAGATTGACAGTCGGGGCCGGCACTTTTCTCTGGAGGCCAAGCTGTTCCGGGGCCGGGGCCGGCAGTTGAGCTCCAATGGGGTACGCTTAAAGACGGCGGGAGAACTGGCCGGCATTTTAAATACGGTGCTTTTCTGCCCGGAGGATTTATTGCTGATCAAGGCAGGCGCGGCAGAGCGGAGAAAATTTCTGGACGGCGCCATCTGCCAGCTGCGGCCCCGGTATGCCCAAGCTCTGACAGAGTATAACCGGCTCTATGACCACAAGACCCGCATTCTTCGGGACTGGCCGGAGAACCCTTCCCTGCTCCAGACGTTGGACGACTTTAACCTGCGGATGGCTCAGACCGGAGCTATTGTCATCCACTATCGAGCCCACTTTGTGAAACGTCTGCGGGAGCACGCCCCTGCCATTCACGCCGATTTTTCTGGGGGCCGGGAGGGACTGGAACTGAACTATGAAACGGTCTCCACTGTGGACGATCCACAGAAACAGCCTCGAGAACTGCTTCCCCTTCTGCTGGAGCACCAGGAGAAGCACCGCCAGGCGGAACTGGATGCCCGCCAGTGTCTGTCCGGGCCTCATAAGGATGATTTGGCTGTCACCATCAGCGGCCAGTCCGCTAAAACCTACGCCTCCCAGGGACAGACCCGCACCGCTGCTTTGTCCCTCAAGCTGGCCCAGCGGGAGATATTTCAGGAGGAGACCGGCGAGTGGCCTGTGCTGCTGCTGGACGATGTACTCTCCGAGCTGGACCCCAAACGCCAGTCCTTTGTTCTCAACCGCATCCGGGGCGGTCAGGTGTTCATCACCTGCTGTGAGGAGGAGAAGATGGAGGGCTTGGAGGGCGGAAAGGCATTTCATATTCAAAATGGGAGGTTAATGTAGATGGTCAATTGGAATGATATTCAGGTTGCTTTGAAATGTACCGCTGAAAATCTTTTTATCATACTTCCGGTACTTTTATTATCCGGCGCGGCCGCATGTTTTGTTGGATGGGCTGTCAGAGGCAGGGTAAAAAAAGCTAAGGCAGCTTTAGTACCCCTAATAATTGCCGAATTTGTTCTGTGTTTGGCCATGTTACCTTACCTGACCCGGTGGGTTGGTATGCAGTCCTTTACCTGGGGCTTTTGGTATGAAGGTGGATTGGACTTTTTCCTGCCGTTTTCCGCTATGATTGGACTTTTAATTGGATATTTGCTGGGAATGGCGTTCAGAGAAAAGAAAGCGCAGGGAGAGTAATGTTTCTTCATCTGGGTCAGTCGGTGGTCATCCCTGACCGGGACATTTTAGGCATCTTCGATCTGGACAACGCCAGTTGGGCCTATAAGACCCGGGAGTATCTGGAGCGGGCGGAATCAGAGGGCCGGGCCATCTGGCTCACCGACGACCTGCCCCGGTCCTTCATCCTGGCGGACAGCCGCTGGGGGGAACCGGTGGTCTATCTCTCCCCCCTCTCCTCCGCCACCCTGGCCCACCGGATGGAGCGGGGCGGGTTGGAGTAGGGACGCTTCACGAAGCGTCCGCAAGCAACGTGAAAACGGACGCATCATGATGCGTCCCTACATTTGAAACAATGGAGGTTACACTATGGAATCCATCGAATATCTGTGGAAGGACCGAAAGCGCCGTCTTGGACTGCCTCTATCCTTCACACGCTACTGTCTCAGCGAGGACCGGCTGTTTTGTGAGACCGGCTTGTTCAACCTCAAATCAGACGAGGTGCTCCTTTACCGGGTGCGGGATCTCCAAATGAATATCAGCTTGGGCCAGCGTATTTTTGGGGTGGGGACGGTCTGCGTAATCTCGTCGGACAAAAGCATTCCCCATCTGGATTTAAAAAATATAAAGCAGCCCAGACAGGTCAAAGAGCTGATTCATCAGAATGTGGAGGCGGCAAAGGATAAACGCCGTATGCGGACCACCGAGCTGGTGGGAGCTGAAAGCGGCGAAGAATATCACGACACCGGGGATTTAGACGATGAGGACCCCTTGGATTAGGGGTTTTTCCGAAGCATACCGCTTTTTAGAGAGAAAGGAAACGATAATGAAACGATTAACAGCCCTTTTTGCGGCGGCGGTGCTTTTGCTGTCTGCCTGTGGTGGAAAACAAAATGAGGAGAAGGAGGACCCAAATAAAAGCAGCAGCGCAGCCACCATGTCCATTGTACAAACCCGCTTCTCTCAGGAAACAGAAGATGTGCTAAAGCTGCTGGAGGTGAAGGGCGGTTTCTTTGATTTCTCTGTGGACAGCAGTATAAGCGGCTATACCATGAACGTGTGGGTATTGAACAACGGCGAATGGGTCAGCAATGGAGAGATCAGCGGTAAGATTGAAAATAAACAGGGTCAGATTGGAGTCCAGCTGTTGGAGGACGGCTGCAACTTTTTTCAGTTGGACGGCAGCGGGCATACCAAATATGCGGTGAAATATGACACCCATTTAAAAGAGTGCAGCGCAACCGGAAAGATGTCGCTGGCGGCAGCAGACCAGGTTACCGTCATTGAGCCGGGCAAGGAACAGTTTTTGTTTATCGAGCTGGGCTGGAGGGACGCTGCTTCTCTGGCCAGTCTTACAGAGGACTTCCGCAGTTCCAACTGCGACGCCGGGGTAGCCGCCACCATCACCTTTACCGCCGCCCCCGGGGCGGCCTGAGATTATAACAAGTTTCCCTTTTGATTTAGGAGGTTTCACAGCATGGCAGAAGAACGCAATCAGCGGAACGAATTGAGTACCACTCAAACCGACCATGAGTACGGCGGATCGGAAATTCAAGTGTTGGAGGGGCTGGAGGCGGTGCGCAAGCGTCCGGGCATGTATATTGGCTCCACGTCTGAGTCCGGACTGCACCACCTGGTGTATGAGATTGTAGACAACTCCATTGATGAGGCACTGGCTGGCTACTGTACGGACATTACGGTGACCATCAACCCGGGCAACACCATCACCGTTACCGACAATGGACGGGGAATCCCGGTGGACATCCAGCCCCAAACAGGCAAACCCGCGTTGGAGGTGGTTTTTACCATCCTCCATGCCGGCGGAAAATTTGGCGGCGGCGGGTATAAAGTCTCAGGCGGCCTTCATGGGGTGGGCGCCTCGGTGGTCAACGCCTTGAGTGAGTGGCTGGAGGTCCAGGTGCACAAAAACGGCGAAATCTATGAGATGAAGTTCGCCCGCGGCAAGATTACCCAGGAGATGAAGGTGGTAGGCCGGACCGATCATACCGGTACCACCGTCACCTTTAAGCCTGACCCAGAGATGTTTGACACCGTGGAATACAGCTATGATACCCTTCGCACCCGTATGCGGGAAGAGGCGTTTCTAAACGCTGGACTGCGCATTCAGACGGTGGACCTGCGCCCTGGCCAGGAGCAGGAGGATGACATGTACTATGAGGGGGGGATTCGGGAGTTTATCACCTTTATTAACCGGAATAAAGATCCCATCCACAATGATGTCATCTATATGGCCGGCGCCCGGGAGGACTCCATGGCTGAGATTGCCATGCAGTATAACGACGGTTATCAGGAGATCATGGCATCCTTCGCCAACAACGTCCACACACTTGAGGGTGGCATGCACGAGGAGGGCTTCCGCCGGGCTCTGACCACCGTCCTCAATGCCTATGGTCGGAAAATCAAACTGCTTAAGGACGACGAAAAGATATCCGGCGACGACTGCCGGGAGGGGCTGTCGGTGGTGATCTCGGTCAAGCTCACCGAGGCCCAGTTCGAGGGCCAGACCAAAACCAAGCTGGGCAACAGTGAGATGCGTACCCTGGTCAATGCTGTGGTATCGGAAAAACTGGAAATTTACCTGGAGGAAAACCCCGCCGTGGGCCGGGCCATTCTGGATAAAGCGCTCATGGCCAACCGGGCCCGAGAGGCTGCCCGGAAAGCCCGGGAGTCCATCCGCCGCAAGACCGCTTTGGGAGGCGCGGCTATGCCTGACAAACTCCGGGACTGCAACGAGGCCAATCCGGAGCTCACCGAAATTTATATCGTCGAGGGCGACTCCGCCGGAGGCTCTGCCACCCAGGGACGGGATTCCCGGTTTCAAGCCATCCTCCCGCTGTGGGGCAAGATGCTCAACGTGGAAAAGGCCCGGGCAGACAAGGTATACGGCAACGACAAGCTCACTCCCGTTATTACCGCACTGGGTGCAGGGATTGGGGATGATTTCGACCTGAACAAGCTGCGCTATCACAAAGTTATCATTATGGCCGATGCTGACGTGGACGGCGCTCATATTCGTACCCTCCTTTTGACCTTCTTTTTCCGCTTTATGAGACCTCTTATTGAAAACGGGTATGTCTACTCCGCCGTCCCGCCTCTGTTTAAGCTGACCCGGGGCAAGCAGGTACGGCTGGCCTTTTCCGAGGAGGAGCGGGACGCTATTTCCGCCGAAATGCGGGGGGACAATCCCAACGCCAAGGTGGAGATCAACCGCTTTAAGGGCCTGGGCGAGATGAACCCCCACGAGCTGTGGGAGACCACTATGGACCCGGAGAAGCGTACCCTGCGCCGTATCGAGTTGGACGACGCCGTCCGGGCGGACGAGACCTTCACCGTTCTTATGGGCGAGAAGGTGGAGCCTCGGAAGGAGTTTATCGAGCGCAACGCCAAGTATGCCGTCAACCTAGACTATTAAGGGAGATTGTTATGGAAGAAATCATAAAAAAACAGGAAGCCCCTCCCCTACCGGAAGGTATCCTGATTAAATATGGGAACTGGGAATTTAACAGCAATGAGGATACCGAAATCAAAGACCTTTCGGATACAGGTGTGAAAAATATTGTAGAAAAAATACGCAGCGGTTTATGTGAAAGCCTGTACTTGAATCCTAACGAAGATGGAGAGATTGATTGGGGGTTTTTACAGTTAGAATGTGGAGGAAGTAATCGCATTTTCCTCCAGATCGTTGAGAGTTATGAGAAAGAAACTTATTGGGTTTGCTTTGATCCGGATTATTTAAACTCCGACGAGGAGGCTCCCATTGAGCCTAGCGATGGACAGTCCGTTTTCCCTATGGCGTGTACTATGCAAGACCGAGAGCTAGCGGCAAAATGTGTGGAGTGGTACGCCCACACTCTGGAGCCCTACCCCGGGATGGATTGGCTGAAGAAGACCTATTAGAAATCAAACACCCACCTCTAACAAGGAGGAACACAATAAATGAGTAAGAAACCCCAATACGATCCCGAAGAGATCCGCTATCCGGACCAAAAGATTGTCACCTCTTCCCTGGTGCCGGAGATGGAAAATTCCTACATTGAATATGCCATGTCGGTCATCGTGGGCCGGGCTTTGCCCGATGTGCGGGATGGCTTGAAGCCCGTCCACCGGCGGATCCTTTATGCCATGTACGAGGACAATCTGACAGCGGATAAGCCTTTCAAGAAGTCGGCCACCTGCGTGGGCGACGTGCTGGGCCGTTACCATCCCCACGGAGATCAGAGCGTCTACGACGCCCTGGTTCGCCTGGCCCAGGACTTCTCCATGCGGTATATGCTGGTGGATGGCCACGGCAACTTCGGTTCCGTTGATGGCGACCCCCCAGCGGCTTACCGTTATACTGAGGCCCGAATGTCCAAGCTCTCAGACGAGATGCTTCGAGACATTGATAAGGATACTGTAGACTGGGACCCCAACTTTGACGAGACCCGGAAGGAGCCCAAGACCCTCCCCTCCCGGTTTCCCAACCTTCTGGTAAACGGGTCTTCCGGCATTGCCGTGGGCATGGCCACCAACATCCCACCCCATAACATGCGGGAGGTGATCAACGCCACCATCTGTGTGCTGGACAATCCAGAGGCCACCCTGGGCAACCTGATGGAACACATTCATGGTCCAGACTTCCCCACCCGAGCCATCATTATGGGCCGGTCGGGCATCCGCGCCGCCTACGCCACCGGCCGGGGCCGGGTCACCATCCGGGCAAGGCATGAGTTTGAGGAGTTCGGCAAGGACCGAACCCGCATTGTCATCAACGAAATTCCCTATCAGGTGAACAAGCGGATGCTGATTAAAAACATGGCTGACCAGGTGGAGGATAAGCGGCTGGAGGGGATCTCCGATATCCGGGACGAGACCGACCGCAATGGTATGCGCATTGTCGTTGAACTGAAACGGGACGCCAACCCACAAGTGGTGCTGAACCGTCTCTTTGCCCAGACCCAGCTGCAAACCACCTTTGCCATCAATATGCTGGCTTTGGTGGAGGTCAACGGCAAGCTCCAGCCCCGGATTCTGTCTCTGCGGCATATCTTAGATGAATATATTGCCTATCAGGAACAGATTATCATTCGCCGCACCAAGTATGACCTGCGCAAAGCACAGGAGCGGGCCCACTTGCTGGAGGGCCTGCTGATTGCCCAGGACAATATTGATGAGGTCATCCACATCCTCCGCACCAGCTATGACAACGGAAAGGAACGGCTGATGGAGCGGTTCAGCCTGGATGATGTACAGGCCCAGGCCATCTGTGACATGCGGCTCATCGCCCTCCAGGGTCTGAACCGGGAAAAGCTGGAGGCGGAATACAAAGAATTGGAGGAGCGCATTGCCTATTTCAATCAGCTGCTTTCCTCCGAAACGATGCTTCGGAACGTCCTGAAAGACGAGCTTACCGTCATCCGGGACAAATATGGCGACGACCGGATTACAGAAATTCAAGATGTGGCGGATGAGATCGACATTGAGGACCTGATTGAAGAGGAACAGTGCGTCTTTACGCTCACCCAGGCTGGCTATATCAAGCGTACTCCGGTGAGCGAATATACGGTCCAATCTAAAGGGGGCATGGGCAAGAAGGGCATCACTACCCGGGAGGAGGACTGTGTAGCGGATGTGTTTACCGCCTCCACCCATGATTATATCCTCTTCTTTACCGATACCGGCAAGGTCTACCGAAAGAAAGGGTATCAAATCCCCGAAAGCGGCAAGACCGCCAAGGGCACCAATATCATCAATATCCTCCAGGTGGAGCAGGGAGAGCGGGTGCAGACCATGCTCCATTACCGGGAGAACAGCGACAAAGAACTGTACCTCTTTATGGTGACTCGAAACGGCACAGTGAAGCGGCTGCCGGTTCATACGTTGAAGAATCTGCGCAACAACGGCATTCGGGCCCTGCGTTTGGACGAGGGGGACCAGCTGGTCTGCGTTCGAGAGACCGACGGCACGAAAAATATCCTGATTGCTACCCACGACGGTATGGCAGTTTGCTTCGACGAAAACGACGTGCGGGCCATGGGCCGGGACGCCGTGGGTGTGCGCGGGATCCGCCTGCGGGAAGGGGACTATGTAGTGGGGGCAGCCCGGGCTTTGGAGGGCAGAACGGTTCTGTCCATCACCGAAAAGGGATTTGGAAAACGTACCCCTGTGGAGGAGTACCGGGTCACCAACCGGGGCGGTCTGGGCATCAAGAACTATATGGTCACCGAAAAGACCGGACCTATTGTGGGCATCAAGGTGGTGGACGGCAGTGAGGACCTGCTGCTGGTTACCCAGGCCGGTATCCTCATCCGTACCCATGTGGATGCCATCAAGCAGTGCGGCCGCTCAACCCAGGGCGTGATTGTCATGCGCTTTAAGGAGGAGGGGGACAAGGTGATCTCTCTGGCCCTGGCCGACCGGGAGGAGACAACCGAAACCGCTCAGCCGGAAGAGGAGACTGCGGAGGAGAACGAGGCCCCGGCGGAGGAATGACCACAAGGGCGGCCTTTGGCCGACCACACCGGAAGGAGGTCAAGGGATGAAAAGACGGTATATGGTGCGGTATAAGCCCGCCACCAAAACGGAAAAGGCCATGTTGCGGGGAATTGGGCTGTTCCACGCCTTCGTTGGGGCGGTATTCGCCCTGATTGCGCTAACGGTCATTATTCCCAACGCCGGTCTGATCGGTTTGCTTTTCCTGGCGGCGGGGGTCTTTTTCGCGGTGAATGGGGTATTGGTTGCTCTGGGAAAAACCGGCCTGATAGGCCGTTCCTACCAAATTGAGGAGGAGGCGGAGGATGGGATGGGCCCCAAT
>CAMWBA010000013.1 GCA_947172355.1 uncultured Bacillota bacterium | reverse complement strand
GGAGGGGGCAATGCGGATGTAGCTGTCCTCCGGGTCCTTGTGATAAGGGTGGGTGGCGCCCGCCCCGGTGAGGACTACGCCGGCCTCTTTGCACAGACTGACAATCCGCTTGGCACAGCCGGGCATGGACATATAGGTGACAAAGTAGCCGCCCTTGGGCTTTACCCAGGAACCGGCCCCAGTGCCGCCCACTTCCGCCTCCAAGGTGGACAGCACCGCGTCAAACTTGGGCCGAAGGATGGCGGCGTGTTTGTTCATCTGGGCCTTGATGCCCGCCGCGTCCTTAAAGAAACGCACATGGCGCAGCATGTTCATCTTGTCCCAGCTGATGGCCTGGGCGTCCAGCTGCTTGGCGGTAAAGTCCACATTGGCCTTGGAGGCCCCGAAGAAGGCTACACCCGCGCCGGGGAAGGTGATCTTGGATGTGGACCCGAACACATACACCATATCGGGGTTCCCCGCCTTCCGGCATTCCTCCAGAATGTTGAGAACGGGGGTATCTTCATAGACATAGTGGGCGGCATAGGCGTTGTCCCAGAAGATACGGAAGTCCTTTGCCTTGGGCTTGAGGGCGGCCAAACGGCGCACCGCCTCGTCAGAGTAGGAGCCGCCCAGGGGGTTGGTATACTTGGGTACGCACCAGATGCCCTTGACGGTCTCATCCTCCGCGACCAGCTTCTCCACCAGCTCCATGTCCGGCCCCCACTCGGTGAGGGGAATGTTGATCATCTCAATCCCCAGCGTCTCACAGATGGTAAAGTGCCGGTCGTAGCCTGGGACGGGGCACAGGAACTTCACCTTATCGTATTTGCACCAGGGTTTATCGCCCCCCAGAACGCCCAGCAGCATGGCCCGGCTCATACAGTCGTACATAAAGGTGAGGGAGGCGGAACCCACCACAATCACTTCCTCGGGGGTAACGCCCATGTAATCGGCGAAAAGCTCCTTGGCCTCGGGAATGCCGGTGAGCTCGCCGTAGTTGCGGCAGTCGATGCCGCTGGCGGTGCGGCAGTCACTCTTGGAATTGAGCACATCCAGCATGGGCAACGACAGTTCCAGCTGGTCGGCCCCCGGTTTGCCCCGAGCCATATTCAGCTTGAGGCCCTTGGCCTGAAGCTGGGAATAGGTCTGGGTCAGCTGGGCCTGCTCGGCCTGAAGTTCCTCTTTGGTCATCTCCTGATACGGTTTCATGGTATGATCTCCTTTCAATGTTTCATTTAAAATGCAGGAATGCGGTATGCCGTATTGATTTCCTTATTATAAGTCAGACCGGACAAATTTGCAAGAAAAATTTCAAGCCTTATTTTTGTTCATTTTTTTGCATTAAAACTTGCATTTTTAAGGTGGATTAGAAAATCAGCCCATATTTCCGAATCCGATATTGCAAACTCTGCCGCAGGATCCCCAAGGTCTGGGCCGTCTGTGAGATATTGAACCCGCAATGGTCCAGCGCTTTGGAAATAATCTCCTGTTCATATCGGTCCATCAGGCTCTGAAGCGTCTCACGGGAAAAATCAATCTCCTGCGGGGGCTCCGGACCAGCGTGGTGTTTGAGCAGATAGGGCGGCAGATGCCGAACCTCGATTATGCCGGAGTCGGCAACATTTTGGGCGTAATCCAGCACGTGAAACAGCTCCCGCACATTCCCCGGCCAGTGGTACGCCCGCAGAAGTCCATAGACCTCCGCTTCCATCTGCGTGATGGAGTGGACAAACTGATAGGCGGTGGCCTCCAGGTGATAACGCACCAGCTCTTCCAGGTCCTCCAGGTGCTCCCGGAGAGGCGGCAGCTCAATCATCACGGTGGACAGCCGGTAAAACAGGTCCCGGCGGAAGGTATTTTCAGAAACAGCCTTGAAGGGGTCCTCATTGCAGGAGGAGACAATGCGCACATCCAGCTTTAGGTCCCGGCCGCCCCCCACCCGGCGGAAGGTCTTTTCCTGGATTACACGCAAAATTTTAGACTGCATGGCCAGACTCATGGAGTTCAGCTCGTCCAAAAAAAGCGTACCGCCGGCGGCCTCCTCAAAGTATCCCGCCTTATCCTCGCTGCCGGTAAAGCTGCCTCGCTGGGTGCCGAAAAGCAGCCCTTCAATAAGGGGCTCCGGTATGGCGGCACAGTTGATGGCCAGGAATTTCCTTCCCCGTCGGGGGCTGGCGCGGTGGATGCTCTGGGCAAAGATTTCCTTGCCGGTTCCCGTCTCTCCCACCAGAAGAATCGGGCTGTCCTGCTGGGCCACCCGCTGGGCCAGCGCCACCGCCTCCCGCAGTTTGGAGCAGCTACCAATCACATTGTCGAACGTATAGCCGGAAAAGCTGACTTTGGGCAGCTTCTGCGGGAATGCGGCCAGCGCCCGCCGGGTGGCCTCCAGCTTTTTGATGTTCCGCTCCACAATCTCCTCGGTCTGTTCAAAGACCACCGCCCCCAGCAGCTCCCCGTTTCGGAAAATGGGGTAGGAGGTGTTCGCCGAAGCAATGGGCGCTGCATTAAAATCGTTGACACGAAAGCGGTCCACCCGGTCAATCACCGGTGCCTGGGTCTGGAGTGCGGTCATGGTGGTGCTCACGCTCTCCTCCAGATTATACAGGTCCAGCAGGTGCCGTCCCTCTACACTCACACCGCTGGGAATTTGAGAAATTCCCCGGCTGGCCTTATTAAAATAGACCACACAGGCATTCTTGTCATAAATCTGAACCCCATCCCCTATCTGGTCCAAGGCACGCGCCAGAAGATACGGACGGTTATCCTCCCGCTTTAACAGCAGGTAGCGTTGGTCCTTCGGTGCAGGAAGGAATTGGAAGTCAAAGGCCGTTTCCTCCCAGCAGAACCGGCCGCACTCCGCCCTTTCCGGCAAAGAGAAGGCGGTGTCGATTGCCCGCTGGGTGGCAGCCCAGCTTTCAAAGAGGTCCCGGTACAACCCCTCAGCCTCCTGGCTTCCCCAGGACACCGATTGAAACCGGCCCTTCGGGTCCAGCGTAAACAGAATGTCATAGAGCATAGGCCGCCTCCTTATATTTTGTACCCATTCAGTGTAGCGGAATCCGGCTCCATTGTCAAGCTAAGTGCAAAATATAATTGCAATATGCAAAATTTTTTGCTCTTGTGTGGGAGAAATTGAATGACTTTGCCGTGCCCTAGGCTTTCGTTCCTCGGCGATTTGCATAGTTTTAGCAAAACAAAATCGTGCAGCCCCCACAAATTTCATCGTATTTCTTCCTATTTTCTCAACCTGGCCCATGGAATGCTTATTTATAAAAGCAACTTTGAGGAAAGGAGAGTATGCGGCCGAGCGCCGCATACGGAGAAACACATGAAACATGAAAACAAACCGATCCGATGGGACGTATTCATCCCCTGCTTCATCGTCATCGGCGGCTCAGCCCTACTGGGCATCGTCACCAACGATTGGCTGACCAGCGCCACCTATGCGGTGTTTGACTGGTCGCTGACCAACTTCGGCTGGCTGTATCAGATCGTAGCGATGGTGACATTGCTGCTGGCCGCGCTGCTGTTGTTCACCAAGGTGGGCAAGATCCGCTTCGGCGGTCCGGAGGCCAAGGCCAAGCACTCCTTCGGCTCCTGGTTTGCCATGACGCTCACCGGTGGGATCGCCACCGGCCTGATTACTTACGGCGTCAACGAGGTGCTGATCTACTACGGCAACATCTACGGCGAACTGGACGGCTACGGCATTACCCCGCTGACCCAAGAGGCCGAGCTGTTCTCCATGGGCCGCTGCTTCTACAACTGGACCTTTATTCCCTACGCCATGTATGCCCTGTCCGGAGTGCTCATCGCCTACATGTACTTCAACCGCAAGAAGGACCTGTCTGTGGCCGCCTCCCTCACCCCCATTTTCGGCGAACGGGTGACCAAGGGTATCTGGGTAGTGCTGGTGGACGTGCTTTCTGTGCTGGCCATCGCCCTGGGCCTGGCGGCCTCTCTGGGCGCCGGTCTGGCCCTCATCGGCTCCGGCCTCTACTCCGCCTATGGCGTGGCCCAGGGCCCCATCGTATGGGTGGCTCTCACCGCCATCATCACCATCACCTTTACCATTGCTTCGGTCACCGGCATCGACAAGGGCATCAAGTGGCTGGCCGGCTTGACCTCCAAAATTTTCTATATTCTGCTGGTCCTGCTGTTTATCATTGGCCCCACCGTCTATATCCTAAACATGGCCAATGTGGGCCTGGGCTACTGGCTGGATCGGTTCTGGATGTGGGGCTTCGACCCCTACACCGTGGGTGGCTCCGCCCTGGTCACCTGGTGGACTATGTATGACTGGGCCATCTGGATTGCCTACGCCCCCCTGATGGGCATCTTCTTCGCCATCATCGCCTATGGACGCACCATTCGGCAGTTCCTCATCGTCAACTGGATTCTGCCCGCCTCCTTCGGCTATGTTTGGTTTGCCGTATGGGGTTCCACCGCCCTGGAGTGGCAGAAGTCCGGCAATGCTGACATCATCGCCGCCATTCAAGCCGGTGGGGCTACCGCCGGGCTGTGGGAGTTCCTCAAGCATGTGCCGCTGGGCATGATTATCATTCCTGTGATTATTCTGGCCTTGATTGCCGCGTTCTCCACCACCGCGGACACCATGTCCACCACCATTGCCGCCCTGTGTACCAAGGGCGCCCGCCACGACGAGGAACCCGCCATCTGGCAGAAAATCGTCTGGGGCGTGTCCATCGGCGTGATCGCCTGCATCATGGTGGCCTTTGGCGGCGGTGCCCAGGGTGTGGACGGCGTGAAGTACCTGGCGGCCTGCGGCGGCTTTGTGGTGCTGATTGTCTTTATCTTCCAGGTCGCGGCAGCCTTCAAGGTGTTCTTCTTTGATCCGGAGACCAAGAAGGACATTGTGGACAGTGTGGACCAGATCGAGGGGTAATGTTCTCTTTCTTATAAGGAAAAGAGCCTGAAAGAACTTTGCGCAAAATTTCGTTTTGCTTCTGGGAGGTATTTCGATATGAATTGGTTGGACGAGAAAAACGTATTGGTTTTGGGCGAGCCCATTACGTTGGAGGACTTTGTATCTGTGGCCCGGTTTGGGCGGAAGGTGGAATTTTCTCCGGAATATATCCAGCGGGTGAACCGCTCCCGGGCCCTGGTGGAACAGTGGGTGGAGGAAGAGCGGGTGATGTACGGCGTCACCACCGGCTTCGGTGCACTGTGTACCAAGGCAATCGGCAAAGAGGAGACCGCCCAGCTTCAGGAAAACATCATCCTGTCCCACTCGGTCTCCGTAGGGGAACCGCTTAGTATCGAGCGGGTGCGGGGCACCATGCTCATGGTTCTGCAAAACATCGGGCAGGGATACAGCGGAGTGCGGATGGAGGTGCTGGAGCAGTATAAGGCCTTCCTCAACATCGGCCTGACTCCTTACGCCCCTGGCGACGGCAGCGTGGGCTATCTCTCCCCTGAGGCCCATATGGCACTGGTGCTGCTGGGCCGTGGGAAAGCCTATTACAACGGAGAGCAGCTGGAGGGCGGCGAGGCGCTGGCAAAAGCGGGTCTGGAACCCATGGCCCTCAGTTCCAAGGAGGGGCTGGCTTTGGTGTCCGGCACCACTTCCGCCACCGCCATGGCAGCCCTGGCCCTCTATGACATGCTCAACGCTGCCAAATCCGCCGACATCATCGGCGCTATGTCCCTGGAAGCTATGAAAGGGGTAATCAACGCCTTTGACCCCCGGGTTATGGCGGTCCGCCCCCACCCAGACCAGCTCAACGCTTCCGAAAATGTCCGGCGGATGCTGAGGGGTTCCGGCATCATGGAGAAGTACAAAGGCAGCCGGGTGCAGGACGCCCTGTCCCTGCGCTGCATCCCCCAGCTCCACGGCGCGGCCCGGAAGACCCTGGAGGACGCAAAGAAAACCATCGAAATTGAGATGAATTCCTGCTGTGACAACCCCATCATCTGGCCGGAGACGGGCAACGAGGATGTGATCTCCGCCTGTAACGCCGACTCGGCCTACGTAGGTATGGAGATGGACAGCGCCTGCATTGCCGCTGTGGGACTGGCAAAAATGTCTGAACGGCGAAACAACCGGATTGTGGACGGCTCTCTGTCGGGCTACCCATATTTCTGTATTAAAAATCCGGGGCTGAACTCCGGACTGATGATTCCCCAGTATGTCCAGGCCGGTCTGCTCAACGAGATGCGGATGCTGGCCACCCCCTCCACCATTGACAACACCCCCACCTGCGGCAACCAGGAGGACTATGTGGCCATGGGTTACAACGCCTGCAAAAAGGCGGGCCCCATGGCGGAGAAGTTGGAGTATATGCTGGCCATCGAGCTGCTCAGCGTCTATGAGGTCCAGCAGTTTGTAGATCCGGACGTGAATCGCGCCCCCGCCACAGCGGCGGTGCTGGCTGAGATCGGCAAAACCGTTCCGGTGCTGGAAAAGGATATGCTTCTCCACCCCTATCTTGAGTACTTAAAGGACTTTATTCACTCCGGTCAACTGATTCAAGTGGCCGAAACCGTAACAGGAGCATTGAGCTGATATGAAAAAAGAAGTCACCCGCGTGGAGATCGACCTGAGGAAAATCTTTCTTACGCCGCCCAATACCCGGCTGGAGAAACTGACATTGATTGTGATGATGGTGGTCCTCTTTGTCATGTTTTTTGGCCCCATTTGCTTTACCGACATCCATCCGGTGAAGGCGGTCCTGCTGGCCTGTCTGCCCACCCTGTCGGTCTCCTGGGGATGGATGGTCCTGCTGCGGTCCCTGTTCCGAAAGTCGGATTTTTGTATCAAGAAGGGATAAAAACAGGGCGTGCTCGCCGAGAAGACGGATGAAATTTCTGCGCTCCGGCCACTTCCCCCAAAAACGAACCGCCCCGGACGGGGCGGTTCATTTTTGGGCACCGTTCAGCCCATGGCACTATGCATTTTTTGCCATACGACGGCAGGCCAGAGAGGTGGCCAGGAAGTACCCGCCATAAACCACCAGAATGACTCCAGCAGTAATCAAGGAACTGCCGGCGCTGTCCACCTTTCCCACAGAGAAGATAATATCATTGGCGGCCTTCATACCCACAGCCGAGTGGATCAAGGCCAGGGCCAGGGGCAGGAGGAAGGCCAAGGCCACCTGCTGAGTGGCAGACTTGGCCACCTGTTTCTCCTCGGCGCCCAAGCGGCGCAGGATGGCGTACCGTCCGGTGTTGTCGGCAGCTTGGCTCAGCTGTTGGAGGGCCAGCACAGCGGTAGCGGCCAGCAGGAAGGTAAAGCCCAGATACAGCCCCAAGAAAAGGGCCAGGCACTTGTTGCCCATCATGTCAGCATAGATGGAAAGGCGGGACTCCACCCGCATGGACAGCTCCAGCTCCAGGGGTTGGATGAGCTGGAGCAGCCGCTCCTCCGTCTCCATCTTATCCTCCCCCACATAGTCGGCCGACCAATACTGCCGCCGGACCTCCAGCTGCTGGGCGCTGCTGTCCTCCACCACGGCGGCGAATATGCCCAGGCTTCCGGTGACCAGACCGTCTCCCCAGGTGTCCAGCATACGGTGCTCCCCGGGTTCCAAGGCGATCGGCTTCTTCCCCTGGAGCTTCAGCAGGGCGTTTACGTCGGATAGGGCCAGCACACCGGACACATCCTCTACGCCGGTCACCGCTGGGTCATTGTAATAGACGCAGAAGTCTGTCTGCCGGGTCAATTGGGTATCCGGGTCGAAGCCCCCCTCCCGCAGCAGGGCGGGAAGATCCACCAGGCCGGCGTCGTCCGCAGAGCGGTTCTGCACGGTGATGTCGAAGGGAGCTTCTCCGCCGGTCATGGCGGACAGGGTGGAATTGAGCCCCAGGGAGCTGGCCGTGATGCCGATGGCCAACAGCAGTAGGATGCAGACCACCGTCTGCGCCAGATAGGTGGTGTGAACCTTACTGATCCACTGCCGCAGGGTAAACATATTTAAATTCCGGAAATAGACCCCCGGATGGCTTTGGACAAACTTCAGCACAAAGCCGGAAAGCGACCGGAAGATGAGCAGAGTACCCGCCGTCCCCAGCCCCAGCATGGGGAAACATAGGAAGGGGACGGCCACAGCCAGGGCCATGCCAAAGATAAGCAAAATGGCGTAGGCGCCCAACAGGCACGCCACCCCCAGAAGGAACTGGACCACCGCGATGGACAGGGGCCGGGGTTTTAGAATTTCATTCTTCCGCTCCCCGTGGATCAGGTCGATGAGTTTCGACTTGGACACCTGCACTCCGCTGAGGGCCATGACCAGCAGGAAGATGATTCCGAAATAGAGCACCGTCTTGCCTGCGGCCCGGGGGGAGAAGTTCACTGCCAGCAGGGCGGACAGGTCCACTTCAAACATAGACAGCGTAAGGGCGGACATGCCGAAGCTGGCCAACACCCCCAAAACCAGCCCGACGGCCAGGGAAATCAGGCCAATCAGCCCCGTCTCCAGAAAGAGCAGCCGGGACACCTGCCCTTGAGACAGCCCCAGCAGCAGATAGGTCCCCAGTTCCCGCTTGCGCCGGCGAAGGAGAAAGCGGTTGGCATAGAGAATCAGACAGGCCAGCACCACCGCCACCACCACCGAAAACACATCCATCAGAACCATGATGGCATCCACAATGGGATTGCCGTTTTTGGCCAGATAGACCATGGCCCCCTGCCCGTCCAGGGAGTTGAAAGTATAGAACAGACACACGCCAAAGGTGAGGGTAAGCAGATAGACACCGTAGTCCCGGAAGGACCGGGCCACATTGCGCAGGGCCAATTTAGAGAACATCTGCCATGCCTCCCCCCATCTGAGCGGTCACTTGAATAATCTTTTGGAAAAACGCTTTCCGGCTGTCGCTCTCCCGGTGCAGTTCCAGGAAGATCTGGCCGTCTTGAAGAAAGACCACCCTGCGGCAGCAGCTGGCGGTAAAGGCATCGTGTGTGACCATAAGAATGGTGGTTCCCAGCTCCTGGTTCAGCGCGTCCAGCCGGCCCAGCAGCATGGAGGACGCCTTAGAATCCAGGGCTCCGGTGGGCTCGTCGGCCAGGACCAGGGCCGGGCGGGTTACCATTGCCCGGGCAGCAGCACACCGCTGCTGCTGCCCGCCGGACATCTGATAGGGATACTTGTTCAAGCAGTCGGTGATGCCCAAAAACTCCGCCATCTCCCGCACCCGCTTGTCAATCTTCTGGGTGGGGGCCTTTACGATGGACAGGGACAGGGCAATGTTCTCATAGGCGGTGAGGGTATCCAGCAGGTTGCAGTCCTGAAAAATAAAACCCAGCCGCTCCCGGCGGAACTTGGCCAGCTCCCGTCCCTTGAGCCGGGTCAGCTCCTTTCCGTCAATGACAATGGAGCCAGAGGTGGGCCGGTCAATGGTGGACACACAGTTGAGCAGGGTGGTCTTGCCCGACCCGGAGGGACCCATCACCCCCACAAACTCCCCCGCCTCCAGGGCCAGCGACACCCCGTCCAGCGCCCGGGTCAACGACCCGCCTTTGCCGTACACCCGTTTCAAATCGGTCACTTCTAAAATATTCGACATAACAATTCTCCTTTTTCCTTTGATGGCTTCCCACTCGCTCCGGCATGCTGTGCCTGCGGAGTACCAGGGCGGGAGCCTCATCTGACCTGTACCAGCGTGAAGGGGGCCGGCTGGACCAGCGTCCCTCCGTTCTGCTGATGGTTAGTCTCCTGCACATAAGCCGCCAGCACCGCCAGCAGCAGAGTCACTACGCAGAAACCGGTTTTTATTTTCTGTGCCATTACTATCCGCTCCCTTCGTTTCACTGTACTAGATGATACCATACAGTTTGGCAAAATGCTTTAAAGGAACGATAAGGATTTCATTAAAGATTTCTTAAGGTTCCCTTTCTTTTCCATGCAGCCCCCCGACACACCGTACTGCGGGAGTATCCGAAGCGCAGAGATTTTATCAGTATTTCTTCCGCCGGAAGTGGGAGAATCCCGCAATTGATCTTTGCTGCGCCCCCCCTGTCCTGCGTCCCTCTTGATTTTTACCAGGAAATATGCGATACTATTTAAATAAGGAATCGCAATCCTTTTTTGTGTGTTCCGCTCCTCCGCGGCGGGACACACATAAGAATGCTGTGGGGTCCAAACCAAAAACTTAGGGGGGAACGCTGTGCTGGAGGTACGGGGATTGTGCAAAAACTACGCAGGACGGCAGGTGCTGTCCCCTGTCAGCTTTGTCCTGCCCCCAGGCCAGTGCCTGGGGCTGGCTGGGCACAACGGCTCCGGAAAATCCACTCTGCTGCGCCTTATGGCCCAAATTGAACGGCCGGACCGCGGCGATATCCTTTTGGACGGAAGGAGCGTTCTAGGTGACCGGCAGTTTCTGCGCCGGTGCCTAGGCTATGTTCCTCAGACAGCGGAACTGGCCCGGGAGCTGACGGTCAAACAGCAGCTCTCCCTTTGGCGGAGCGCCTGTGGATTGTCCGGTCCGCTGCCCGGGGATATTTTGGAGCTGCTGGGGCTGGAGCCCCTTTTTCAAGCGCCCATCCGGTCCCTGTCAGGGGGAATGGCCCAGCGGGTGAGCATCGCGCTGGGCCTGCTGTCCCGCCCCAAGATCCTTTTAATGGATGAGGCCACCTCCGGACTAGACCGGGACTATGTTCCCCAGCTTTTGAATTGGCTGGAGACCTTTCTGGCCGGCGGCGGCCGCCTGGTGTGGTGCAGTCACCACCGGGAGGAGCTGGACCGGCTGTGCGGCGCCGTGCTGACCCTAGAACACGGCATACTACAGGAACAGGAGAGATGACAATGATTTGCAGAAACTGCGGACGAGAAATGAACAATGAGGCAACCTTCTGTCCCTACTGTGGGATGGACCCGTCAGCCCCTACCTGGTCCGAAATCGCTCGGAACCCTGCGCCCAGTTCGCCGGACTATTCCGGTCCAGAGGCCCCAGTCCCAGGAGCCGGGAAGAAAAAGGGGCTATTCATTGGAGGGGCTATCGGGGCCGTGGTTCTTGTAATCGCCCTGGCCGTGGTCTTTGCCAGCGGTCTGTTTGCCAACCCAAAGGGTCAAGTAGAGCAGGCCATTGCCAAATCCCTCGCCGCCTATCAGGCGGCAGAGGAAGCACTAGGGATGCCTGACCTCCGCCAGTGGCAGCGGGACCGGTCCATCAGCCAGGGAATGCGGCTGGAACTGACCGGCATCAGCAGCGCCCTGATCGGCTATGATCTGTCCGCCTTGGAGGGGCTGGGCCTGGAGGCATCCTCCTCTTACGACGGCAAAAGCCGGCGGATGTTCGCCCGCCTTGGGGTCTTTTGGGACGAAGACGACCTTTTTACCGCTCAAATTGTGGGGAACGACGCCGAGCTTTATGTTGACATCCCCCATCTCACCGGCGAGGAGTCTTACGGCGTAAATACCGAGACCATAGGCGCCGACCTGGCTGCAATGACCGGGGACGACTCGATGGAAGGCATCAGCTTTAATCTATTTGACCTGGTGGAGAAAACCTTGGAGCAGATGGACCCGGAACAGTTGGAAGAGTCGCTTCAGAGGGCCAACAAGGCCCTCTGGGATGCGGCCGGGGTAGAGAAGTCCGGCTCCGCTTCCATCTCGGTCAACGGCAGCGAGACCAAGGTCATGGTATACCAGGTGGTTATTCCCCAGGATGCCTTGGTCCAGTATATCACCGTCTGGGAGGAGCTCCTCTCCACATGGGACTCGTTCAGCCTGTATGAAGAGATACTCCAGGCCACCGGACTGCCCCAGGCTGAGATCGACGACCTTATGGACGAACTGGATGAACTGGATGTCTATGGACAGCTGGCTGACGGTCTCCGGGATGCGGTCACCCGGTCCGGCGATTTGCAGCTGGAGGTCTGTGTAAGCGGCGGCTATGTATCGGCGGTGCGCTGGACGGGAACCATCCAGCGCACCTATGTGGAGGCACAGCTGTATTTGGGCGGCGGCGCCGAGTATGTGGACGACTGGAGTCTGGAGATATCCAGCGATGGGATGGAACTAATCGAACTCAAGTCCACCGGCGACCACGCACTCAGCCGCGGTGTCTACACCGATGAGACCACCATCCGTATCCGGGAGGGCAGCAGCACGCTGGTTAAAATTTCCTCCCAGCTGAGCTTGAACCCCAAGGCCCAGGATGACAATTTCCAGTGGGAATTGTCGGCAGACAGCTCCGGCCTTACCGTCTTTTCCTTAGAGACACAAGGGGACTTCAGTATGGACAGCCGCTACATCCAGCTTGCTCTAGGGGACATTTCTATGCGTGTGATGGGGATAGAGGTCTGTAACTTGGCCTTTGACTACCATGTCAGCAACGTTCCTGACCAGCTGTCCATCCACAAGCCCAAGCTGATTACTCAGATGACCGAGGACGAACTGATGCAGATGGTTCAGGATACCCACGACCGTCTCCTCCAGTGGTCCGAAGCGATGGAACTGCTGTTTATCACCCGTCTGCCCCCGGAGCTGTTCGGAGGATGACGAAATTTACGAACCGGTTTTTGGACTCCTTTTTCCAACACAGGAGCGGGATTTACAGGGCGTTTTTCCCCAAGGAATACCACGCGGATGGGAAGTTTAAAACAAGATGGAATCATTGTCTTTTTTGGGACAATTTACCCGGCTGACTCTGGTCAGGCTCTGCCAGCAGCGCTGGCTGCTGGCAGGGCTTGCCCTTTTATGCCTTGTTCTCCCGCTGGGCATGGGACAGGCTGTTCAATTTCTGCTGTCTCAGGGCGTGGACTTTGATGGGGTCACCTTGGCCGTCACCGCTCCCGCAGGGGATGAGACGCCCCGTCTGCTGGAACAGTATATGGGACGGATGGAGGACATCGCTCAGTACTGCCGCATCACCGCTATGGAGGAGAGCGAGGCCCTGAAAGCCCTCCAAAACGGAGATATCACCGCAGTTCTGTCACTGCCGGCAAACTTTATCCGCGGGGTCATGCAGGGGGACAATCCGGATCTGCGGCTCATCACCCGGGGGGACCAGCCTCTGGAGTCTCTGTTGCTGCTCTGGGTTGGGCAGGGCGCCAGCGACATTCTCTCCGCCTTTCAAAGCGGGGTGTATGCCGTACTGGATCTGTATGAGGAGGCCTCGCCTCCCGGTCTTACCCGGGATCAGGTGGTTATGGACATCAATCTGCGCTATATCTCCCTGGCCCTCAATCGCAGCGCCTTCTTTCAAACTCACACCATATCCGTCACCCAAACCCGCCCCGTCCCTCTCCACTATGCTTTGACCCTGCTGGCCTATTTTGCCCTGTCTTCCGCTCCCCTGTTTCTGCCGATTTACACCGGAAACTGGCTGAATTTTCAGCGGCGGCTGAGAAGTTTGGGCTGGGGAATCCTTCCAGGCTGCGCCAGCGGTGTCCTTGCCGGAACGTGCCTTCTCTTTCTCCTCCTGGCCCCTTCTCTGACGCTGGCCGCAGGGGCAGTCTCCCTCCCGCTTTTGGGAGCGGCCGCCCTTATGGCGGCATACTGCTCGCTGTTTTGCGCTGTGTGCTGTCTGCTCTCCGGAAGCGCCGCCGGCTGCGGTGCGCTGTCCTTCTCGCTGGCGCTGGTCTGGCTCGCCCTGGCCGGAGGGATTGTGCCCCCCGTCCTGCTGCCGGCGGGACTTCGGGAGGCGGTTCGGCTGTCTCCGGTAACCTGGCTGATGGAATTGACCGCCTGGCCTATGGGCTATCCCCCTGTCCCTGCCTCCTGGGCCGGTCTGCTCCTGTCCTCTGCCGGGATGGCAGGGCTCTCCCTGATCCTGTACCGCCGCCGGACCGGCTGGCAGGAGGTGTCGCCATGAGTTTTTTCCGGTCCTTTTTATGGGAAAGTCTGTGCACCCAGCTGACAAGCCGCCGGAACTGGGCGCTGTTGCTGCTGCTGCCCCTGCTTACCTTTACCGCCGCCCGGCGGATGCCTCCAGAGGAGGTCTCCGCCCCCGTTCAAGTAGGGGTAGTTCTGCCAGAAGGGGAGTCAGACTTTGGCGCTCTGTTGGAGGAGCGCAGCGGTCTGGTGGTGGAATTTTGTATCTCCAGCTTGGAGGAGGCAGAGCGCCGTGTGGCCGCCGGCCGCTGGGACTGCGCCTTGGTCCTTCCGGATGATTTTCAAGCCCGCCTGGACCGCCGGGAATTGGAGGGACTGTTTACCTTGCTCATTGGCCCCAGCTCTGTTGTCTATCCTCTGGTGCGGGAAACGGTAACCGCCTGTCTGGCCCAGCGGCTCTCTCCGGAGCTGGCCGCGGACTATCTGCTGGACAGCGGCATTGCCGCCCCGGAACAGCTGGACCAAGTACGCCCCCGGCTGAACCAGGTGCTAGCAGACCCAGACCGGGTGCTGGTATCCCTGGAAACGGTGGATGGTTCCTCTCTGGACCCCATCCTTTTGGCGGACCGGGGCATCTCTCAGCTGCTGGCCGGGCTGACCGCCGTTTTACTGCTGATTTGGACGCTGTTCCTTGCCATGGACCTGGGCCGCTGGCTGGACAGCCCCTTTACCCGCCGGTTGATCCCCCTCCGCGGGCGGGGGCCGCTGCTGTTGGCCCGGCTGGGGGCTGCGCTGATTCTCCCCCTGTGCGCTGGCGCACTGTCTTTGTTGGCACTGGACCGGCCCACAAGTTATATCCTGCCCCTCGTTCCCTATTTGCTGTTCTGGGGTGCAGGGACGCTGCTGCTGGCCCGGCACCGGGGACTGTGGGGGGTACTGCCTATCCTGATGCCCTTTGTTCCGGTATTAAGTCTTCTCCTATCCCCCATACTGCTGGACCTTTCCGCCCTCTTTCCCGCCCTGGCCCCTATCATCCGCTGGTCCCCTATCACCCTCTACCTGCGGACCTGCGGCGGGGCATGGACAGACGGTCTGCTTTTGACCGCCGCCGCTTTGGTGTTTTTCTCCCTGTTCTGCGGAATAGAGATGAAAAAAATCCCCGCCGCACCCTAACTGCGGCGGGGATTTTCAATTCTATCCTCAAATCATCAGGGAACACACCAGCTGGCTGTATTCTGCCGGATCCTCCAGGGGCAGTCCGGCCAGGAGAATGGCCTGCCCGTACAGGAGCTTGGAATATTTCTCCACTCGGTCCTTGTCCCCCGCGTCCACCGCCTGTTTCAAGGCGGCGAAGGGGGCACAGTCGGCGTTGAGCTCCAGCACCCGGTCGGCCTTTATGGGTTCGCCCCCCTCCACTTTGCTCATATACTTCTCCATTTCGATGGAGACGGGACCGTCAGAGGACAGGCAACAGGCCCCCGATTTTAGAATGGCAGAGATGCGCACTGCTTTCACTTGGTCTCCCAGGGCCTCTTTCACCGCTTCCAGCACCGGTTTGCCGGCCTCAGTCTTCTCCTCCGCAGCTTTCTTCTCCTCGTCGGTCTGGGGCAGAGCATCCTCCTCAGTGACCGATTTAAACTCCTTGCCGTCCATTTCCCGCAGGCCCTTCATCACAAAGTCATCCACGTCCTCGGTACAGTAGAGGATCTCGTATCCCTTGTCCAGAATGCGCTCCACCTGGGGCAGTTTAGCAATCTTGTCCACGCTCTCGCCGCAGGCGTAGTAGTAGAACGGCTGGTCCTCGGGCATCCGGTCCTTGTAGGCGGCCAGGGTGGTGTTGGCCTCCTCCTTCGAGGACCAGAACAGCAGCAGGTCCTGCAAAATCTCCTTGTTCCGGCCGTACTCCGCCACCACGCCATATTTCAGCTGGGTGCCAAAGGCGGACCAGAATTTCTCATACTTTTCCCGGTCCTCCTTCTGCATCTTCAGCAGTTCGTTCTTGATCTTCTTCTCCAGAGCGGAGGCGATTACTTTCAGCTGCCGGGTGTGCTGGAGGACCTCACGGCTGATGTTTAGGGAGAAATCGGCGGAATCCACCACCCCCTTGACAAAGCGGAAATGGTCCGGGAGGAGGTCGGCACA
Organism: uncultured Bacillota bacterium; assembly: GCA_947172355.1. GTDB lineage: Bacteria > Bacillota > Clostridia > Oscillospirales > Oscillospiraceae > Lawsonibacter. Next base: position 19,120 of record CAMWBA010000013.1, on the reverse strand, counting down.
TTTGTCCATAATCAGCACGCCGGAGGAGTAGAGCTGAAGCCCCTTCTGATACTCCCGAGTGTAAAAGTCGTAGGGGGTCTTCTCCGGGATATAGAGCATGGCCTTGTAGGTCACCGCCCCCTCTGCGCTGGTGTGGATCACAGCAAGAGGGTCCTGCCAGTCGTTAAACTTCTCCTTATAAAAGGCGTTGTACTCCTCAGGCTTCACCTTGGACTTCTGCCGCTGCCACAGGGGCACCATGGAGTTGAGGGTTTTCCACTCCTTCACCGTCTCCCACTCAGGCTTGTAGTCCTCACCGGCGTCCTCCGGCTTTTCCTTCTGACGGTAGTCCTCCACCTCCATCACAATGGGGTAGCGGATATAATCGGAGTACTTTTTAATCAGCTCCTGTAATTTGTAGGTATCTAAATACTGGTCGTAGTCCTCCTCGTCGGCGTTGGCCTTGATGTGCATAATCACATCGGTGCCAGAAGCCTCCTTCTCACAGGAGGTCACTGTATAGCCGTCCGCCCCGTCAGACTGCCACATCCAGGCTTCTTCCGCCCCCCAGGCTTTGGAGATAACGGTCACATGGTCGGCCACCATAAAGGCTGAGTAAAAACCCACGCCGAACTGACCAATAACATCAATCTTGTCGGCAGCTTTGTCATCCTCTGCCAGTCCAGCCTTGAACTGCCCTGAGCCGCTGCGGGCGATGGTGCCCAGGTTGGACTCCAAATCCTCCTTACTCATGCCCACGCCGTTGTCCGAAACGGTGAGCAGCCGCCCTTCCTTGTCTGGGACAATGGTGATTTTCAGATCCTTCCGCTTCACCGTTACGCTGTCATCGGTGAGGGATTTATAGGCCAGCTTGTCCTCCGCATCGCTGGCATTGGAGATCAGTTCCCGCAAAAAAATCTCCTTGTGGGTGTAGATGGAATTGACCATCAGGTCCAGCAGCCGTTTGGACTCCGCCTTGAATTGCTTCTTTGCCATAAACTTGATTCCTCCATGTATATAAATTTACTTTGATAACCATTTATATTAGCACTCTTTTTTCTCGAGTGCTAAACTTATTCTAACGCACCTCCCTGCAAAATGCAAGAGAGTTCATAATTTGTTTACAGTTTCCCCCACAGCTCCTCTACTTCCGCAGAGTCTCCTGGGCCATCTCCACAAAGCGCTGGCCGAAATGGGACAGATAGCGCCCCTCCCGATACCCCACCACCAGCTTGCTGAACATAGACGGGTCGGTCAAGGGGAACAAATCCACTCCCGCCGAACCGGGGTTGGGTGCGGGAATCGCCCGCAGAAACAGTTCGGGACAGATGGTCACCCCGATGCCCGCCTGGGCCATGGCAAGGGTAGTAACGGTATTTTCCGTCTCTAAAATCAGCTGAGGCTTGAAAAAATACCGGCTGAAATACTGGTCCACAATGCTCCGGGTCCGGTTGCCCCGTTTAATCAGCACAAAGGGCAGCTGTTCAAAGGCCCTGATATCCGCCCCCTGAGAAAATTGGGTGCGAAGCTCCTCTGCCTGGCTGCCAAACAGGCGGTCGGTAAAGTTCTTGGGCACCACCATCACCAGCTGCTGCTCCGTAAGGGGAACGGTGGTCACCCCCTCCATAATAATAGGCTGAAAACAGATAATCAAGTCCGCCCGGCCGTGAGACAATTCGTCCTCCAACTGGTTTGAATTGCCTTCATACAGGGAAAACTCCACCTGGGGAAACTCCGCCCGGAACTTGGGCAGAATCTCGGGCAGCAGAGCCAGCCCACAGGTATGGGAGATCCCCACCCGCAGCACCCCCATGTACTGCTTATTGATATCCCCCACCTTGGACAGATACTGGCTGTGCAGATCCAGAATCTGCGTGGCGGTGTCCACCAGCAGTCCTCCCGCGTAGGTAAGGGACAGCTTGGGGGAACGGGTAAACAGCTTCACGTCCAACTCCCGCTCCAGATTTCCGATGTGGTTGGACAGCGACTGCTGGGAAATGTATAACCGTTCCGCTGCCCGGGTGATATTAAGCTCCTCGGCCACCATGAGAAAATACCGCAAATGTTGAAAGTTCACAAAATCGTCCACCCTTTTTCGGAAGATAGCTCATTGTACCACAGCCAAAAGATTGTGGCAACCCTCGACAAAAAGGTACTTCCCAAATCCATTCAAATATGGCATAATAATCAATAGTGAGTGTATCCAGCAGGGCTTCGGCCTTAAAATTTGAACAATCAGGAAGGAATGTTGGTTTATGAAATGTCTCATCATCGACGTCGTATCCCCCGCCATCGCAGAAGAATTGGGCAAGTTTATGCAGGTAGACACCAAAATCCTCCCCACCCAAGCCGAGCTGGCCGGCATGATCGGCGATTATGAAGTACTCATCATGCGTGTGGACCCCGCCATCAACAAGGAAATTCTGGATGCCGCCAAAAAGCTGAAGGTCATAGGCGTATGCTCTGTGGGCCTGAACCACATCGACATGGACACCGCCAAGGCCAATGGCATTCAGGTATTCAACGCCCCCGGTCTTAACGGCAACGCTGTGGCCGAGCTGACCATCTCCAAGATGCTGGATATGTCCCGCCACACCATCCCCGCCTGCAACGATGTAAAGATCAACAAAAACTGGGACAAGTATAAGTTTGTGGGCCGGGAGCTGCGGGGCAAGACCCTGGGCGTTCTAGGCTTCGGCCGCATCGGCCAGCGGGTGGGCGAGCTGGCCCGGGCCTTTCTGATGGACGTGGTGGCCTATGACCCCTACCTCCCTGCCGAGGTCTTTGAGCAGCAGCACGCCAAGAGCATGTCCATCGAGGAAGTGCTGAAGGTCTCTGACTTTGTAACCATCCACATGCCCCTTAACGACGAGACCCGGAACCTGTTCAACTCCAAGTCCATCGAGAGCATGAAAAATGATGCCGTCGTCCTCAACATGGCCCGAGGCGGCATTGTCAACGAGAAGGATATGTATGAGGCGCTGAAGGCCGGCAAAATTGGCGGCTACGCCTCCGACGTGATGGAAAACGAGCTGGCCGCCGGCGGGCTGACCGAGGGCGCTGGCTTCGATTCCCCCCTGTTCGGCTGCGACAACTTCATTGTCACGCCCCATCTGGGCGCTCAGACCACCGATGCCTCCCGGGACATTGGCGCCCACATCATCAACAAGGTGAAAGAGGCGCTGAACCTCAACTAAACTGCCGCATAGAAACGGAGCCGTCTCAAAAGGCGGCTCCGTTTTCCGTCCCTGTGGTAAGCGTTTAGCGTTTCGTCCTGTACAGCTCTTCCTGCATCGCTTCACAGGCCACCGCCATTTCCCACCTTTCCGCTTCCGGACACATCTCGCTTAAATCGTAAGCAATCGGGTCGGCTGCAAACTCAATCAGCGCTGTATGAAGGCCGGAATCTCTAACACATTTTCTTGCCAACATCCTCTCCTTGTGGTAAAATAATATAATTACGACACTACACCAGAGTCCACATTCGACGCGCACAGGAGGACATCCGCATGAGAAACTACTCCAGACCGCTGGATTATATCAAGCTGATGCGGCCCAAGCACTATATCAAAAACCTTCTCATCTTCGTCTCTATCACCTTCGACCGCAACCTGTTTCATCCCGCCGTGCTGGTTCAGGCCCTGATGGGGTTCGGGGCCTTCTGCCTGCTCACCTCCGCAGTCTATGTCCTCAACGACATCCGGGATGTGGAGGCCGACCGGCAGCACGAGGTAAAAAAGTACCGTCCTATCGCCTCGGGCGCCGTCCCTATCCCTGCGGCCTGGGTGCTGGCGGCAGTCCTTCTGGTCTCCGCACTGGCCATTCATCTGTCGTTCTGCGGCCTGCGGGGTTTGTTTTTCATGCTGGCCTATTTTGCTGTCAATTTAGGCTACAGCCTGGGGCTGAAGCATGTCCCTTTTCTGGACATCGTTCTGCTGGTGATGGGGTTTGTTCTCCGGGTGGTCTATGGCGCAGCCATTGTAAACTCCAGCACCTCCGCCTGGGTCTACCTCACGGTTTTTTCCCTGTCCTTCTACCTGGGACTGGGCAAGCGGCGCAACGAACTGGCCAAAGCCAAAGGGAACACACGGAAGGTACTCCAATACTACTCCTATGATTTTTTGGACAAATTTATGTACCTGTGCCTCACTCTGGCCGTCACCTTTTACGCCCTGTGGAGCACCGACAGCGAGGTGGCCGCCAAATATGGCACCGACAAACTGATCTGGACCGTCCCTATAGTGATCATCATCCTGATGAAATACAGTGCGGACATCGAGTCCAACTCTTATGGCGATCCGGTGGATGTGGTTATGCATGACAAGGTGCTCCTGCTGCTGGCAGTTCTCCTCGCTTTGGCGGTGGTGGCTCTCATCTATGTACCCGGACTATAAGGGAGGCCGCCGTGAACGTATACGACTTTGACCACACTATCTACCCCGGCGACAGCACCCTGGACTTTTGGAGATTCTGCCTTCGACGGCATCCCGCCGCTCTGCGCCCCCTGCCCGGAGCTATTTTGTCCGGTGCGCTGTTCCAAGTCAAGCTGGGCACGCGGGAACAATTCAAAGGCAGTTTCTACCGCTTTTTGCGGCATGTCCCCGATGTGGATGGGGCTGTGTCCGCTTTCTGGGCAAAAAATCTGTCCCGCATTTCCCCCTGGTATCTGGAACAAAAACAGGAGGACGATCTAATCATCTCCGCCTCGCCGGACTTTTTGATCCTCCCGGTCTGCCGCCTTCTGAACGTACGCGGCATTGCCTCTCCGGTTGCTCCGGACTCCGGGAGGCTTTTAGGCCCCAACTGCCGGGGGGCGGAGAAGGTAGCCCGTCTGGACCGGGAGTACCCTGCCGCCCCGGTGGAGGAATTTTACTCCGATTCCCTCTCCGATGCCCCTTTGGCCCAGCGGGCCCGTCAAGCCTTTCTGGTGAAAGGCTTGACCCTCTCCCCCTGGCCTGCGGATTGATTGAAATGAGGTGTACCCGCCGCATATGGAAGTAAAAAAACACCGTCTGACCATCGGCATCGCCCTTATGCTGACCTCCGCCCTGCTCACCTGCATCGGCCAGCTGTGCTGGAAGCTGGCTTCCAAGCAGGACTCCCTGCTCTTCCTGCTGGCCGGTTTTGTCCTCTATGGCTGCGGAGCTCTGCTGATGATGGGCGCTATGCGCTTCGGGGAGCTGTCTGTACTCCACCCCATGCTCAGCGCCGGATATGCGCTGTCCATCCTGTTAGGCGCTCTGGTTCTGGGGGAGCGTGTCTCCGCCAACAAACTGCTGGGGATTGCCATTATCACCGCCGGGCTGATGTGTCTCAGCACCTCGAAGGGGGCGGAGGACAAATGATTTATTTGGCCGTCTTGGCAATGACCCTCGTTGGCGCTATGGGCGCCTTTTTTCTCAAAGCCGGGATGGACCGGGTCGACAGCCTGACCTCCTTGTTTCAAAATCCCAGGATTTATTTGGGCGGGTGCTTCTACCTGGCCGGAGCCCTTTTGAATATACTCCTTCTGCGGCGGCTGGATTACTCCGTGCTCTACCCCATGACCGCCGTTACCTATGTCTGGTCCATGGCCCTCTCGGCCGCGTTCCTAGGAGAGCGTGTAACAAAGCAAAAACTCATTGGCGTAACCGCCATCCTGGCAGGTGTGATCCTGCTATCCCGATAAATGTTTTGGTATCCACCCCCTTCGGGGCGGATACCATGTTTATATACGGCTTAGTTTCCCTTACATCCACCGGCAGTCTTATAAAATATTTGCTTTTTTCAGCACACAGCGGGCCTGCTCCAACACCACAAGTTCCTCCTGCGCCATCTCTTTTTGGCTGAACACCTCCGCTTTCCGAAAATGCTCCAGGGCAGAGTCCCGGAGATCATCGGACGCATAGATCATGGCCAAACTGCTCTCCGCGATGGACCGCAGCCAGTAGGTATCAAACTGTTCATACAGCTCTATACTTTTCAGGAGATAGCGTTCCGCCGCTTGATAATCCCCCTTCAAAAACAGGATATAGCCACAGTCCTCGTAGAAAAGGTCCAGGCTTTTTTGAACGTTCTTCTCCACGCACAGGTCAATGGCTTTATGAATATAGATCAGCGCTTCCTCCAGATTCATCTGCCGCCTGCTGTTAAGCGCCAGATAATCGTAGGCCCCTGCTATATTGAAATAGTTCGTGCTCCTCAATTTCGGACGTTCAAAGATGGCAATGGATTGTTTATAACAGCGCTCGGCGGCATTATATTGTCCGTTTAACATGTGGAGATACCCTTGAAGCCGAAGGAACACACCATTATCTTTTTCATATTTTTCAAAATCTTTTATTTTGAACACCAAATCAATATATTGTTTCATCAGCGCGGTATCCTCTGCACGTACTGCATAGCACAGAATTTCTACATAGCCTTTCATCAACATTTCGTTTTGTTCCAGCTTCTCCGCCAATGCTACCAGATTTTGAATAATACCCAATCCAATATTTCTCTGTCCGCTGCGGATCATAGCTCGCCCCTGCAGAAAATCCAGTTTCATGCGCAGCTCATAATACTGCGCGGAGGGCAATTCGTCCTCCAACGCTTGAAGTTCTGCGCTGTACTGCTCAAAACGGGCATAGGTCTCCTCCCGGCTGATGAGCCAACGCTCCTTATATTGAATGGTATCATCCAAAATAGTTGGGAAAAATTCATCAAAGTAGTCCAGAACCCGTTCAAGATGAAGGATATGATAGTAAATTTTCTTTTGCGCGTTAAAGGTATTGCGGGAGTGTGTGCACAGCTGGGTGATATAAAACAGATCCTTTGTGTTTTGCTGATAGCTGTGCTCATAGTAGTCCAGCGCGATGCGGTGAAACTCCATCCGCTTATACTTCGGCATACATTCACATAACCGGCTCTTAATCAGCCCGAACCGGTTTCGGAGCAGCAGATGTCCATTCTCCTCCTGCTCCCAAATCCAGTTCCGGCGGGACAGGTCATCCAGCACCTGGATGACTTGGATCGAAGGGCGCTGCATAATTTGAGCAATTGCCTCCACTTCCGCCAAATCCAGAACGGCCAGTACCTCCAGCACACGGGACTCCTCCTCACTCAGACTGGAAAGCAGCTTGTTGACCATTCGGTTTCCTTCGGCCGATAGAGTATACGGTTTTGCATTGCCGTTTTCAACGTTGTGTACAAATTCCTGAAGCAGAAGAAGGTTGCCTCCAGTACACTCAAAGCCCTCCTGTATTACCTCATCCCGATCAAACCGCCGGTCAAGATGCTTGCGTAAATAAGCAGCACTGGCGTGTTCGTTTAAAGGCGGAAACTGCAAAAGCCGAACCCGAGGAAGAAGCATCACTTTGTCCAAAAATTTGGTGTCCTCCTCAAAATTAGGACAGTATTCGCTGACAATGAACAATGAAACCGGTACATGTTCAAACAGACAGGCTATAAAGATATCCATACTGGCCCGGTCGATGGCCTCCAGGTTTTGCAGTACCAGCACATAACGGCACGCTTCATTCTGCATCACCTCAAACAGCCGGTTCAGCGCTTTGAAATAATAAAGCGCGTCGTTTCCTCTGTATTGTTCCTGTTTCTTGGAGGCAGGTGTTTTTACCAGATGGGATAACAGCTCCACCAGACGCTCTGCACCATAAAAAGGCACCCTGCGGTACGACAGCTGAAATGCGAGTTCGATTACCTCTCTTCGGTTGACCCGTTCCAGAAACGCTTGAAGAACCTGGCTCTTCCCCATTCCGATATCGCCGCTGAGGATATAATGGCTGATTTTGTGTCCCAGACGGAAGCTGTGATATTCATAGTCTAGTTTTTCCACCAACGCCTGCGTATGCTGACTTTCTGCATCAAATACCACTTGCTGAACCGAACGTTTTGCTTTCAAGAGCTGCTGAAATAGGCGCTCTGTCTCGCTCTCCGGAGAGACACCCAGCCCCTCCTCCAGCTCCTTTTTCAGCTTTTGATAATGTGCCATAGCAGTATTGTAGTCGCCGCGCTGGAGGTTGACCTGCATCAAAGCGCGGCAAGCCTCCTCATGATAGGGGGCTATCTCCAAAATTCGGGTTGCATATTGCTCGGTCCGATGATCCATCTGTTTCAAAATGCTGTTTTGCAGCTCTTTTGTGAACCGTTTGACAATTAGCTTTTCATAGACATTCTGCATACTGGTAATCCAGCGGTCAAATTCAGGACAATTTTTCACGTAGAAGTGCCTGAGAAACACATAGCTGTCCAGAGAGAGCAGCTGCGTCTGACTATTCTCTGTAATAAAGAGGTCTACATCACGGCAGAGTGTCACAGCGTCGGAAACCCGAATCAATGAATGCCCCTTGGCGTCCAACAGCTTGTCCCCCACAATCGTTTTCAGTTTATGGAGGCTGTTGCGCAGATTCCTTCTGGCATTCTCCATTGGATAATCGCACCAAAGCAGCTCTGCCAACTCGTCCCGGGTGCCGCTTCCATTAAAGAGAACATACAAAAGCAGCGCATATATCTTCGTCTGTTCCAAGGCAATCGGGATACCATCAATCAAGACCTTGGGTTTTCCGAGAAAACAAGCGTTTACTACCATAGCAGTTCCTCCATAACAAAAGAGTTCATTTGCTCCGATTTACAGCTGGCAGCCCGCGCCAAGGCGCGGGCTGCCGGTGTGATGTACCGCTGCAAATATTATACCAGAACGGAACTCTTTTTACTTATTACTTATCCTATGAAATTGTTCTCTCCAACCGCTCCAAAATAGCAGGAATCACCTCTTTATAATCGCCCACAAGTCCATAGTCGGCCACCTCAAAAATAGGGGCTTCCCGGTTGGTATTAATTGCAATAATTATCTTGGAACCTTTCATTCCGGCCAGGTGCTGAATTGCGCCCGAAATACCGCATGCAATATACACATCCGGTTTGACGGTTGTCCCAGTCTGTCCAACCTGACGAGTGGGGTCAATCCAACCAGCATCCACCGCTGCTCGAGAAGCGCCTATGGTCCCGCCCAATCGGCCGGCGAGTTTCTTCAACAGCTCATAGCCCTCAGGTCCCCCCAACCCGAGACCGCCCGATACGATTACCCTCGCTTCTGAAAGCGACACTTGATGAAGGGTTTCTGACACTGCTTGAATCAACTGTGTACGGATCTGCTCCTCTTTTAATGCAGGACATATTGGAATAATTTCAGCGCTGCGCCCCTCCAGAAATACAGCCTTGTCCATCACACCAGGGCGAACCGTGGACATCTGAGGTCTGCGAACCGGGCATAGGATGGTGGCCATCAGGTTTCCGCCAAAAGCCGGACGAGTTTGGCGCAGATTGCCGGTTTCCGGGTCGATATCCAGGCTGGTACAGTCAGCGGTAAGACCAGTATTGACCCTTGCGGCAATGCGGGGGGCCAGATCACGGCCCACATGGGTAGCGCCAAAGAGAACGATCTCTGGGCTCTCCTGCAAAATAAGCTCCGTGAGTACGGCAGCAAAGCCGTCGGTGGTGTAATGCGCCAGCAGGGGATGTGCCGCAGAATAAATCCTATCAGCCCCATAGCCTGCCAGCTGACTGTGCAGGCGGCTGTCGCTACTGCCGGTCAGCAATACGGCACACAGCTTGTGGCCCAGCGTATCCGCCAGTTTTCTCCCCTCGCCGAGCAGTTCCATCACAACGGGGGCAAGCACACCGTCACGCAGTTCGGCAAAGACCCAGACATTTTGGCTGCTGGAAGCAGATTGGGAGACAGACATCTCAAATCACTCCTTCCGTTTCAATCAAATAACGTGCTTTTCCCGCAGCGCAGTCAAAAGTTTGCCAGCCATCCGTCCAGCGTCCTCCTCCCAAAGCACACCCGCTCGTTCCGTTTTGGGTGTAAAGGTGCGGTATACTTTTGTAGGTGAGGCATTCAAGCCGGTATCTGCGGGAGTAATGTCCAGATCCTGGATGGACAGTATTTTAATTTCCTTCTCATAGGCCTCACAGATACCAAGAATGGAAAGGCAGCGTGGAGCATTCAATTCCTTGACCGCAGACAGGAGAACAGGAGTACGCACCCGCAAAACTTCATAGCCCTGTTCCATCCGCCGTTCCACTTGAAGCAGGCCGTCCTCCAGCGTGGTCAGTTTCTGCACATAGGTTACCTGGGGCAGTCCCAGACGCTCCGCAAGCTGGGGGCCAACCTGGGCGGTATCGCCGTCAATAGCCTGCCGGCCCACAAAGATCAGCTCTGCCCCGCCCAGGGCCCGAATCGCAGAAGCGATGGTGTTGGCTGTCGCCCAGGTGTCTGCACCGGCAACCGCCCGGTCCGTGAGCAGGACGGCCTCGTCCGCTCCCATAGCCAGACACTCCCGAAGCATGGCCTGTGCCTGGGGCGGCCCCATCGTCAGCGCGATGACCTTGGCGCCGGGATGGCGGTCCTTGATCCGCAGGGACTCTTCCAGCGCATTGGCATCCTCAGGGTTCAAAATGCTGGGCACTCCATCTCGAATCATGGTGTGGGTGACAGGATCAATCCGCACCTCTGCGGTATCCGGCACTTGTTTTACACAAACAATCATTTTCACGGCGGTTCCTCCCGTCACTTCAACAGCTGCTTGGCAATCACGATTTGCTGGATCTGGGAGGTGCCCTCATAAATCGTTGTCACCCGAGCGTTCCGAAAGATCCGTTCAATGGGGTAGTCCTTCATATATCCATATCCACCATGAAGCTGCAGCGCCTTTGCCGCCACGTCATTACACATCTCGGAGGCAAAATACTTCGCCATGGCGGCCTCCTTTGTGATGTTCATTCCCAGGTCCTTTTTCTGTGCCGTATCATAAATCAGCGCTCGGGCGCAGTTGATTTTTGTCTCCATATCGCTCAGCATAAACTGAATCCCCTGGAAGTTTCCAATCGCCCGGCCGAACTGCTGGCGCTCTTTCACATATTTAACCGCTTCGTCCATCGCACTTTGGGCAATGCCCAAACATTGCGCAGCCACCACAATACGGCCGGAATCCAAGGTCTTCATGGCCATGAGGAACCCTTCGCCCTCTTTTCCGAGGATCTGGCTCTTATGGACCCGAACACGGTCCAAAATCACATCGCTGGTCGGGGAGCCGCACACCCCCATCTTGCGCTCTTTTTTCCCTGTGGAAAAGCCGGGTGTGCCCCGCTCCACAAGAAAGGCCGTGATTCCTCGAGTGCCCTTGCTCCGATCCGTCACGGCGAACACCACCACAAAGTCCGCCACAGGGGCTGCGGTGATAAAGGTCTTGCGTCCGTTCAGTATGTAGTAGTCTCCATCCCGGACCGCAGTGGTCTTCATAGATGCGGCGTCAGAACCAGCTCCCGGCTCGGTCAAGGCGAATGTACCTTCTTTTTCTCCCCGCATCTCGGGTAACAGGTAGCGCTTTTTCTGTTCTGGCGTACCGTAGTTGGCCAGCGGCAGTCCCAGAAGGGTATTAGGAGACGTAATATGCAATGTGGTGGACACACATACGCGGGCCAACTCCTCCATGACAATGCACATGACCACATAACCGGCACCTGTTCCGCCGTATTCTTTGGGAATTGTAATCCCAAAATAATTGTTTTTTGCCAGCTTTTGATAGAGTTCATCCGGAAATTCCCCTGTCTCGTCAATCTGTGCGGCGAGGGGCGCTACTTCTTTCTGCGCAAAATCCCGAACCGACTTGCGGATCAACTTCTGCATGTCTGTATGAATCATTCGGTCTGCCTCCTGTTCTCGCCCGCTCAGGGCAGCATTTCCGCAAAACCCTGAACTCTTGCAGCGGCTTGTTCTGCGGAGGGTGCGTCATTCAGTTCTAAGTATAGGTGCGGAATGCCGGCAGCTTGAAAAGCACTGTGGAAAATGGGTTCGTCATACTCCTCCGGATCGCAGAAGGAAGGGGCTGACACAATAACGCCCTGCGCCCGTCCCTCCCGGACCAGCCGGATCATATATTCCACTCGCTCCTTTCGGGGGTCTGCGGCCAGCGAGGAGCAGCGGACCTGCCCCCACCAAGCCGCCAGCCGGGTCAGTCCATCGTCCCCATCCGGAACCGGAAAGGCGGCCTGCCCATACTCCTGCGCCAGTGTGTCTGCGGCAACGCTCAGCCCATTTTGTTCCATCGCTTCCAAAACGCGGGGCACATCCAGTGCAATTCCGGTCAGCGCTATGGGGTGCCGGCCCTTCGTCTGGGGAAACAGTTCTAACTGGGCGGTCAATTCCTGCACAGTCCTCAAATAATCCGCCTTATCCCGATAGAACCCGGCCTGAAATACACTGTGCCGGACGGCGGGTGTAATGATGTCTGTGTGATGGGCCGCCCTCTCTGCAAACTCACGCATAGTCTGTCTGTAGCGATTATAGAGCAAAATGGCATTGGTTACATCCTGTTCAGACACCTTGCAGCGGTTTATCTGTTCCAATTTTTTCAGGGCATCCTCCAGTTCACAGCGCAAAAAGGCTTGTCCGGAGCGGGATTTGCGATTTTGAGGGTATGTAACCGGAATCATGGGAATCTGAGGGACCGCAATGCGCCAGTTTTGGCTAGCTGATTTTAATGTGTCACAGAGAATCGGCACAATAACCGCCGTGAGAAGCCCATCGAACGCCCCTTGAAGGGCCAGCTCAAGATTCTGCTGAACGGGCGCGCAGAAGAACGCCGGAAAATACCTTTTGACCAGAGACAATTCCACATTTCCGCCCCACAGGCCTACGGGCAGCATTCCTGCAGCATAGATCAGTTCCTCCGGACAAAACTCCAGCATACAACCCACCGCTTTTTTTCGGGTACGCTCCAGTTCCCGGCGGATCGCGGTGGTTGGATGCTTGGCGTCGTTGGATATCGCCTCTAATATACAGTCCAGCCGGCTCACTGCGCCCCCTCCCCTCTGCGGTTTTCCATGACCTCACACAGTCCCTGCACCCGGGACGCGTACTGTCCTTCGGAATAGCATCTGGGATCTGATTGGTCGCCGTCATAGACCGCTGTGGGAATCTTTGCTTGACTGCGGATACGCCGTTCCATCTCATACAGAATACCGTCCCACGCCTTACAGCTCCGGTTCATGTGGATCAGTGCGCCGTCGCAGCAGGCACGGCGGGCCAACTGGATGCGCCGGTCGCAGGCATGGTCAACATTGGTATTATCCAGTACAACGCTATAGGACCGGAGCATCTCGTCCAGATTTTTGTAGGTACGCCCCCAGGTCTCGGTATAGACAGTACCGGTCAAATTACAGCCGTTGTTTTTCAGCGTCTGATAATTGTGCTTCAAGTGGGGCCAGCAGGCAATGCCTTCCATCATAATCCGGAATCTGGGCTCGCCCCGAAATGTGGTTTCCCCTGTGTGATACCGCTCTTCCAGTTCATCTGCCAGCAGGCGGATTGCCTCCACAGTCTCCCTTCTCCCCCGGGCGCAGACCATCAGGGCCATATAGTTGAACATCTCAAAGCCGTTCATCGGACTGGGCACAGCCTCAAAGTAACGGGAGGCCCGTTGCCACTGCTCCCCACATTCGTTGGAAATTGCCATAACCTCCTGAAAGCGGGCCTCATTCCACTTGGTTCCGGCAGCTTTCTCCAGCTGGGCAATCAATTCCGGAATCTGTGCCCGCATATATTCCAGGCGGGACCGGCTGACCTCGTATTCATGATTGAAGGGAATATCAAAGACAATAAAAGGAATGTTGCAGAGGTTCGCCACATTTTCAAACCATTTCACCAACTGGTTGCAAATATTATTGCTGCATACCACATAGTCCGGCATGGGCATTTGCAGGCTCTCACATCCGCCCTTGCTTAAAAAACCCAGGTTAACCCGTGCATAGCCGCAAAGATCATTGTTATAGCCCAATCGCTCCGCTTCACCGATCATATCCATAGATTCATGTTTGGCGGACAGTGAGGTGGAATGGTTCTCCGGGTAACACACCGTCAGGTCCATAGCTTCCAAAAACTCCTGCGGAAAATTGGAGGAGACCCAGCCCACCGGTTTGCCCTGCCGCTTGGCCGTCCAAGCCTCTTGATAGTGCCGATCAAGAAGCCGGTTCAGCAGATCCTTTGCCCGTATCGTTTCATTCCCCATGATAGCAGTCCTTTCCTTGTTATTTGATGGCACCGCTGGCCCGCAGCGCCTCAATCTCCCCTGGCGAAAAGCCCGCATCGGTCAGAATCTGGTCTGTGTGCTGTCCAATCCGCGGGCCCTTTTCATAGGGAGGCAGTCCCATATTGCGGAACTTCACCGGAGAACGGACCAAAATGCGGCTGGTGCCAAGTGTTTCATGGTCCGGATATCCCTCTACACGGCACAGGTCGTCGTCACCCCATGCCTGGGGGTCCTCCAGAATCTCCTCCCAGAGCATCTCTTTGTCAAAGGGGAGATCGGCCTCGTCAAAGATTTTCACCCACTCGTCCGCGGTCTTCTGCCGAAACGCCTGGTCCAGTTCCTGGATGAAGGGCCTTGGGTTATCCTTGACCTTCTGAAAGGTGTTATACCGTGTATCTGCGGCCAAGTCCTCCCGGCCCACCAGGCGGCAAATACGGGCGTACTCCTTGTCGTACGCATTGACCGCCCCTTGAATCCAGCGCCCGTCCTTAGTGGGGTAAGCTACCTGGAAGGGATTGGCTGTATCCAGGCGGCTGCGGGGATAGGGGTTTTTTCCATACTGGCTGGAAGCAATCATATGACACATGCAATACAGGGCTGTCTGGTATAGGCTGACGCTGACCTTTTCCCCTTTTCCGGTGCGTTTGGCATTGAACAGCGCAGCACACAGTCCAGATAACAGGGCCAAACTGACCTGCTGATCGCCAAAGGCCGCCACTGTGAGAAGCGGGGCGGTATCCTTCTCATACAGTGTGCCGCTGATGCCGCCCCGGGCGTAGTAGGCGGTAAAGTCAAACCCAGGCCGGTCTTTATCCGGCCCATTTTCCCCATAGCCAGACACCTGGCCGTAAACCAGAGCAGGGTACTTCTCTGACAGCTGTTCGTAAGACAGCCCCATCCGCTCCAGCGCCTCCTGCCGGTTGTTGGTGACAAAAACATCCGCGTTAGCAAGCAGCCTGTGAAGCGCCGCCATACCGTCCGGATTCTTCAAGTTCAGCACAATGCCGCGTTTATTGGCGTTTTGCTGGTCATAAGCGGGGTTTTCCTGTTCGTCGTCGGTCGGCATGTTCAAAAGTCCGCCCATCATGCGCATGGGGTCGCCCTTGGGCGGCTCGATCTTGATTACATCGGCGCCCCAGTCCGCCATGGTTCTGGCGGCATAGGGAGCGGCCACAAAGGTGGCCAATTCTATCACCGTAATACCAGCCAGCGGTTTATATTGATCCATCGTTTGTCCCCCCCGTCTTAGTGCCAGCCGCTTCCGTCTTCCTGAATCATCTGCCGGATCACCGCCTCATCACACAGGAACGGCAGCGTAATTGTGTCGGAAGGCTCCGTGTGATCCAGCACTGTTTGGATGGAATTTTCGTTGCCTGCCCAGGCCCGGCGGGCTACGCCACACATCACATCATAGCTGACCGCCCGCCGGATAATCTGGTCCGTTCTTTCACTGCCATCCAGGAGCAGACCGTAACCGCAGCTTTGTGAGTTGCCGATTCCAACGCCTCCGCCATTGTGCATAGACAGCAAAGTCATACCCATACCGGCATCCCCGCCGAACACCAGAGCAGACATGTCCGCGGTGATATTGCTGCCGTCCCGAATATTGGAGGTCTCGCGGGATGGGGCATCGGTTCCGCCAGTATCCATATGATCCCGTCCCATCATAACAGGACCTATCTCACCCGAGCGGACCATTCCATTAAACTTCAGCGCAATCCGTTCCCTGGTTTGGGCGTCTTGGTACAGAATCCTCGCCTGCGTTCCAATGACCAGACCGTCCCGAATCCAGACATAGTTGTCATAGTCCTGATACCGCCGGTCCTTGTCGATACATGCCATAGCTGCAAGATCGGTTTTGTGGAGGTCCTCCGGTTTTCCGGACAGACATACCCAACGGAAGGGGCCATAGCCGCAGTCAAACAGATTGGGCCCCAGAAATTCTTCCACAAAGGACTTGTAAACAAAGCCATCCAGAGGATTTTCCCCGTTGGTGCACACTTCCTTAATTCCAATTTCATACATGGTGGAGGTCAGGCTGTTTCCATAGTCGAAAAAGTAGGTGCCCCGGCTGCGGAGAATTTCAATCAGTTCATGGTGCTTGCGGAGCGTCTGCTTTACCAGCTCTATGAAGCGGGGCTTGTCCTCTGCCAACAGCCGGGTCCGCTGGGCAAAGGTCAGTCCTTGGGGACAGTAGCCGCCATCAAAGGCGACATGACAGGAGGTCTGATCGGTTAAAATATCAATCTTTTCCTTATGGTCCACAGCGTATTGGAGCAGGTCCACAATGTTGCCGTGGTAGGCAATGGAGATGGGCTCGCCTTTGGCGATGTAGGTGCGCGCCTTGGAAAATGCATCCTCCGGCGTCTCGGCCCGCAGAGAGACCCAGCCCAACCGCTGACGGAGTTCAATCTTGGACTCATCCACCTCGGCAATAATGCCCACACCGTTGCACATCTCGATGGATTTGCCTTGGGCGCCGCTCATCCCACCCAGACCGGCCGTAACAAACAGAGCGCCTTTCATCATATCCTGGTCATTGTCGTGGTGCAGCACAGTACGTGCCACAGAAAGCAGGGTGGAAAAGGTGCCGTGGACAATACCTTGGCTGCCGATGTAGAACCAGCCGCCGGCGGTAAACTGACCGTAATTGGACACCCCCAGAGCCGCGGCCCGGTTCCAGTTGTCATTGTCATTGTACTTCCCCACCAAAAGGCCGTTGGTCAGGATAACCCGCGGGGACTCCTTGGACGAGTGGAACAGCCCCAGCGGATGACCGGAGCTGACCACCAGCGTTTGATCTTCCTCCATCTCCTCCAGATAGCGCTTTATGAGACGGTACTGCATCCAGTTTTGACATACTTGACCGGTTTCGCCATAGGTCACCAGTTCATAGGGGTAGAGGGCCACATCAAAATCCAGATTGTTGTCAATCATAACCTGAAGCGCTTTTCCGGCCAGACAGTTCCCTTTGTAGCTGTCCACCGGGCGGCCCCATATCTTTCCATGAGGCCGGAAACGGTAGCCATATATCTTGCCCCGCTCCTTTAGTTCCTGGTAAAATTCTTTTGCCATTTCTTTTTGGTATTCTTCCGGAATGTAGCGCAGGGCGTTTTTAATTGCCTGAACCACATCCTCCGAACTCAGCTTTGCCTCACGCTTGGGTGCCCGGCGGATCCCTGAAGCAAATTTTTCGGGCTGGGGCAGCGGACCTTCCAGCTTGATTTTCATATATTTTTGAATCTCTGTGTGATTCATATCTTCACCTCATTCTTTCTTTTTCCCTGCCGCTTTGTAAAATTTCCCCACCCGCTGTCCAAGACAATCAGGTGGGAAAATTATGCAGGGCGAACTAGGGGAACCCCATCAAAATCCAAATACAATTCCGCAGATCAGGGCGCACAGAGGGATCAGGAACACCGTACGCTCCAGGAAAATAATCAACAGATCTTTGAAATCAACCGGAATCTCCGATTCCAGCATCGCATTGGCGCTCTCAGTAAAGAAAATGATCTGTGCGGTGGACAACAGCACCACAAAGAATCCGCCTTTCGCCGCCACAGCAGTTCCCTTTAGCAGAGTGGAGGGCAGAGACAATGCGAAGAAACCGGAAAATACAGAGGGTGCAATCAGCTCCACATCGGGCAGCCCCAGCAGATTCAGGATAGGTGCAACCGGAATACCCAGCCAGGAGACCACAGGTGTGTAGTTGGCCAGCGCCAGGAAAATAACAGACAGCGACACAACAAATGAGGCAACCTTCAGCGCAAACGCACCAGCGGAGCACAGTCCGTTTAGCATCGCGTCAGGAGACGCAGACTCCGCCTTGTCCAAGGCGGTATGAATCGCTCGGGGAAGAATTTCTTTGTCATAGCGGACATTCCCCTTCTGGGCCTCCGTTTGCGCCTCGGTTATGACTACAGATTCTTAGACAGCGCCACCGGTAACGATGGCGCTTCCAGGACCAACGCCACATTCGGGTCTCGCTGTACATTGGGAAATGGATCATTTCGTTCAGGTTGGCGATTCTCTGGCTTCCCACCGCCAAGGCAATTTTCATGCCAAGACGTATCTGTTTCTGTATTTCAGCTTCGCCAGTTCACACCGTGCACAACGGATGGAATAATTCATGTTATCCGCCGGCAAATACACCATAGTCATTCTCCCTTCCAAAAAGCAAACCCATTTCCCGCTAAGAAGATGATAGCATATAATCGTTGTCATATCGTTTTTTTAACAGGTTCCTGCATCCCCTAAAATGTTTTTTTGGCTGCACATCCCCTTTCTATCAAGAAAAAAGAGGCAGTCCAGTGTCGTCTGCTCCACTTCTCGGGTTACAAAGAAAGACTTTCTTCTTTTATCTATCCTGCCGGGTGCCGACCGTTTTTCTCAATCGCCTTTTTAAGCGGATTGTATCGCTCAACTACATAAAATTAAGATGGACTATGAAAACGCCGGCAGCCAAGATCCACGCAAAAGACTGGAGTGCATATAACGCCCCATATTCCCCGTTGCCCAAGAAATATGGGACGTCAAAATCTAGTTTGTGTTTTCCTGCAAAAAGAATCTCCAAGGAATAAATTCCTTGGAGATTCCATCCATATTCTAAAACAGGCAAAAAACGGTAACATATCGTTTTTCAAGTCTGCGCCCAAAGCCAAATCGAAGCCTAGTGAAGCGGGTTCGATTTGGCGAGGAGAAGCTGCGTAACGAGCGCGCTCCGATGTTTGAAAAAAATCGGAGCAAGCGATATACAGCTTGCTCCGACGTGGTGACCCAGCGGGGACTCGAACCCCGGACCCACGGCTTAAAAGGCAGTTGCTCTACCGGCTGAGCTACTGGGTCGTGTGGGGAAAACAGGAATGGCCGCCTGCGGCGGCTGGCAGGGATGGCTGGATTCGAACCAGCGAATGAGGGAGTCAAAGTCCCTTGCCTTGCCACTTGGCTACACCCCTGTATCCAAAGGTAAGAAAGACGCAGGCCGGAGCAGAAGCTCCGGCCCTTCCGCCTTAATGTGGGGTGGGTAAAGGGACTCGAACCCTCGACACCCGGAACCACAATCCGGTGCT
>CAMWBA010000012.1 GCA_947172355.1 uncultured Bacillota bacterium | reverse complement strand
AGTCCACGTCGGCGATGTTGATCTCGCTGCCGGTGAGGCCGTAGACCCAGGGCAGGTTCTGGTTGACCTCCAGAATGATGATTTTAGCCTTGTCCAGCATGTCGGCCAGGTGGGAGGCGGCCAGAGCATAGCTGAAATTGCCGTGGCTGTCCATGGGGGTGACCTGGATCATGGCCACGTCCACAGTCACGTTCTCCCGGTAAAACCGGGGCAGTTCCGAGTAGCGCATGGGGGCGAAAAAGCCCATTCCCTTGCCGATGATCTTCCGGTCCACACCGGAACAGTGCCAGGAGTTCCAGGTGAAATGCTCCCCGGCATCCTCCGCTTTGGCAATCTCAGGCATCCACATGGTGACGCCGCCGCGCACCTTCACATCGGTGAGCTCGTCCTTTCGGGCGGCCAGGGCGCGGTCCAGGGCCACAGGGTGGTTGGTGCACCAGCCGTAGTCCACCCAGTCTCCCGATTTGACCGCCTTGACGGCCTGCTCCGGGGTGGTCAGCTTCTGCTGGTAAAGGGCTTGATAATCCATGGTGATCTCCTCCATATCTGTTTGTTTCGTTGTGGAATGCAGGGCCGGCTGCCCAGCCCTGGCGTTCGTCACTTCTGGCCTGAGGAGAAAACATATACGGTGATCAGCTTTTTCACTTCTTCCGCCGTATAGGTCTCCTGCGCGGGGTTTTCATCGACGATGTGGCACAGGTCAAACGCCATTGCTTTCCGGGTGTCCTGACGCTCTGCTTCCGTCATTGTGTTCGTCCTCCTTTCGCTTATCTTCCAATGTCCAGATAATAGGGCTTCATCAAGCTGGCCTGCTCGGTGGAGTCCTTGGGCTGGTTCTTCCGGGGCGGCTCGGGGGGCATCCGGCGATCCCGGCGTGGGGGGCTGGAGCTCCTTTTTTTGGACTGCTGAGGGGTGGGAACAGCCTTTTTCGGCTGCGCCTGCTTGGCTTTGGCGGGCGTTTGGGTCCTTCTCCCCTGAGATGGGTCAGGCTTGGGCCGTTTTGCCTTTTTAGCGTCCTGGGCTTTGGCCGGTTTGGCCGTTTGAGGTGCGGACTGCTTTTTCGTCTCCTGCTTTTTAGGGGGCAGGATGGAGGACAGCAGCGAACGCTTGGGGGCCAAAAGGCGGGCGGTGGCGTCCATGATGACGTCGCTGTCCAGGGGATTAGGCCGGTAAAACTCGGTGTTGGGCATAGAGTCGCCGGTGTCCATCAGAGCTCCGGGCCGTACGCCCCGCTTGGGGGCAGAGGGGGGCGGAGCGCCCAAAGATGTCTCCTCCGTCTCCACAGGGGCTGGACGGAGGGTGATTGTCTCCTCGGAGGGGGCGGTGGATTTCTTTTTCCGGCGGCGTCTCTTTTTGGCGGGGGCTTCGGGCTGGACAGCCCCGTCAGCTGCGGGGGGCGGAGTCTTGGCCGCTTTCTTCTCCTGAGCGGCCTGCTCAGACAGATGCTTGGCCTCCTCCCGTTCCCGGCGGCGTTCCCGGGCGGCCTGACGGGCTTCGGCGTCCTCCTGGTTGATGATTTTTCCGTTCTTATCCCGCTTGGGGGCCTCAAAGACCTGCATGGGGTAGGGATGGTCGTCCACCAGAGGGACCTTCTTTCCAATCAGCTTCTCGATGTCGCGCAGCAGGGGCTTCTCCCCGAAGTCACAGAAGGCGATGGCCTCGCCGCACCGGCCTGCCCGGCCGGTGCGCCCGATGCGGTGGACATAGGTTTCCGGCACTTCAGGCAGATTGTAGTTAAATACATGGGACAGTTCCTCGATATCCAGGCCCCGGGCAGCGATGTCGGTGGCTACCAGACAGCGGATGTTCCCCATCTTGAAGTCGGCCAGGGCCTGCTGCCGGGCGGTCTGGCTCTTGTTGCCGTGGATGGCGGCAGCGGAGATGCCTGCTTTGCCTAGGTCCCGGGCCACCTTATTGGCTCCATGTTTGGTGCGGGTGAAGACCAAGGCGTTTTTCACCTGTTTTTGCTCCATCAGATGGGCCAGGAGATGGGGCTTATTCCCCTTATCGACCAGATAAACAGACTGACGGATGACCTCCACCGGGGAGGAGATTGGGTCCACGGCCACTTTCACCGGGTTCTTGAGCAGGGAGTTTACCAGGTCGGCGATCTCCGGGGGCATGGTGGCGGAGAAGAAAAGGGTCTGCTTTTTTGGGGGCAGCCACTTCAAAATTTTCCGAACATCGTGGATAAAGCCCATGTCCAGCATTCGGTCGGCCTCGTCCAAGACAAAAATTTCCAGGTTCTCCAGAGAGAGAAACCCCTGGCTGTGGAGATCCATAAGCCGGCCTGGGGTGGCGACCAGAATGTCTGTGCCCCGTTTCAGGGCCTCCACCTGGGGCGTTTGGCCCACGCCGCCGAAGATGACGGTGTGGCGCAGTTTAAGATATTTACCGTAGGCGGCGAAGCTCTCGCCGATCTGGATGGCCAGTTCCCGGGTGGGGGTGAGGATCAGCGCCCGGATGGGCCGCTTGGGGCCCCGGACAGCTTCCAGACGCTGTAAAATCGGCGCTGCGAAGGCACAGGTCTTGCCGGTGCCTGTCTGAGCACAGCCCAAAACGTCCCGCCCGGCCAGAGCGGGGGGGATGGCCTTTTCTTGTATGGGGGATGGTTTGTGGTAGCCCTGCTCCGTTAGGGCTTTCAAAATGGGGGCGTTCAGCCCCAGGTCTACAAATTGCATTCAAAACTTCCTTTTCGTGCAGCGGCTTTTTTCACCATACCGCGTGGATTGCCTTGTCCGGCAAAAGCAGCCCGCTGCGATTCGGCACAGCTGTACTGTGACGGCCCACGCTTTTCCCTGTGGGCTGGGGTGTTTTTCAGCGGAACAGGCCGCTTTCCGTCAAAGCGGTACGAACCAACTGGACCGTCTGATCAAGAGGCTGGCCCGGGGGACAGTCCACGATCAGGTCGGCATATTTGCGGTAAAGGGGGTCGCGGTAGGCCAGTACGTCGGCCAGAGTCTGACCGGGCTCCATGGCAATACCCCGCTGAGCCATATTTTGAATACGGCGCAGCAGCTCTTCCAGGGGAACATTGAGGTAGACGATGGGACCCAGCCCGCTCAAATGCCGGGCAGCCCGCTCCCGGCACATGGCGCTGCCCCCCGGCGCCACAACATGGCGGCGGCAATCCAAACTCAATACCGCCGCCTCCTCCACAGCCAAAAAGCCGGCAGTCCCCTGGCGGTTCAAAATCTCTTGGAGCAGGGCCCCCTCCCGCTCCTGAATGACCAGGTCAACGTCTACAAAGCTGTATCCCAGCGCCTTGGCCAGCAAAACGCCGATGGTGCTCTTGCCGGAGCCCGGCATGCCTGTGAGGATGATGTTGTCCAAAAAGTTCCCAACCTTTACATACAAATTCATTCTATAGTATAGCACAGGCGAAAGAAAAAGAAAAGAGGCAAGCAGACGAAAAAGCACGTTGCAAAAATCCGCCGGCGGCGGTTGACCTTTTTCATTTCTGTGCTATACTAGGAAGATAAGAGTGCAGACAGCAAGTTCACTGAATTGGTACTGAGGCGCGTATTATGTGGAAAATGAAACGAAATCTTTCCTCTTCCCAGGTCATTATTCTAGGGTTTGCGGCGGTCATTCTGCTGGGGAGTCTGCTGCTGATGCTGCCGGTATCCACAAGGGATGGGCAGGGTGCAAGTTTTTTGGATGCCGTCTTTACCGCAACCTCCGCCGCCTGTGTAACCGGCCTGGTGGTCCAGGATACCGCGCTCTACTGGAGCACCTTTGGACAGGCTGTGATTTTGCTGCTGATTCAGATTGGCGGTATGGGAGTGGTTACCTTTGCGGTACTGGTCTCGCTGGCAGCGGGGCAAAAAATTTCCCTCTGGCAGCGGGGCGCTATGCAGGACGCCATCTCTGCCCCCAAAATTGGCGGAATTGTTTCGCTGACCGGATTTGTCATCACCACGACCGCCGTTTTTGAGCTGCTGGGGGCGGTTGCCCTGGCGCCGGTATTTTGTCGGGAATTTGGTATACTTCAGGGACTGTGGTACAGCCTGTTTCACTCGGTGTCCGCTTTCTGCAATGCGGGGTTTGACTTGATGGGGGTGAGGGCTCCCTTTTCCTCCCTTACCGGCTTTGCGGCGCAGCCAGTGGTCAACCTGGTGATTATGGTGCTGATTGTGGTGGGCGGGATCAGCTTTATAACCTGGGAGGACGTCAAGACCAACCGGCTGCAGGTCCGGCGGTATCGGATGCAGAGCAAGGTGATTCTCGCCGCCACCGTACTGCTGATCGCTCTGCCTGCGCTGTATTTTTTCTGGGTCGAGTTTGCCGCTCTCCCGCTGGGCGAGCGGTTTTGGGGGGCGCTGTTCCAATCGGTGACCGCCAGGACTGCGGGGTTTAATACGCTGGACTTTGGGCTAATGAGCGAGGGCGGCGTCGCAGTTATGATTATTCTGATGCTGGTGGGGGGCGCGCCCGGGTCCACGGCGGGCGGGATGAAGGTGACCACTCTGGCTGTTATGCTGTCCACAGCGGCCTCGGTATTCCGGCACAGGAGCGATACCCATTTTTTCGGCCGCCGGATTGAAGAGGAGACGGTACGCAGCGCGATGGCGATTTTGACGCTGTATCTGACGCTGTTTCTCTCCGGCGGACTGTTGATCAGCCAGGTGGAGGGACTGCCCCTGTTGACCTGCCTGTTTGAAAGCGCTTCAGCGGTGGGAACGGCGGGCCTGACTCTGGGCATAACCACCAGCTTGGGCTGGCTGTCCCGGATGGTTTTGATCGTGCTGATGTATGTGGGGCGGGTAGGGGCGCTGACCCTGGTATTTGCCGCCCTCTCCGATGGGAAGCGGAGCCTTGCCCGTCTGCCCCGGGAAAGGCTGATGGTGGGGTGATACAATCCGCATCCCTGCATTTGACTGAAGCAGTTCGACGATATATCTGGAATAGAGTGGAGGGTCCTTGTGAAAACTATCCTATTGATTGGGCTGGGCCGCTTTGGCCAGCATGTGGCCAGAAAGCTCCATGGTCTGGGCCACCAGGTGATGGCGGTGGACAGTGATGAGGAGCGTGTGGACACCGTTTTGCCCTTTGTAACCAATGCGCAGATTGGAGACAGTACCAGCCGGGAATTTCTCTCCGCCTTGGATATCCCCAATTTTGATGTCTGTATTGTGGCCATTGGGGATAAGTTTCAAAATTCCCTGGAGACAGCGGATTTGCTGAAGGAGTTGGGAGCCAAAAAGGTGATCGCACGGGCCTCGCGGGGGGTGCAGGAAAAATTTCTCCTGCGCTGCGGGGCGGACGAGGTGGTCTATCCGGAAAAGCAGCTGGCTGCCTGGGTGGCTATCCGGTGTACCTCAGAGCATATTTTGGACTACATCGAATTGGACAAAAATTACTCCATCTTTGAACTGTCCACTCCGGAGGAGTGGAGCGGGCGGAGCATCCTTCAGTTGGACCTGCGGCGGAAATATGGCATCAACGTGTTGGGGATTCGGAATGAACATGGGCTGAATATGAGCATCACCCCGGACATGGTGCTGGATGAGACAAGTTCCGTCCTGATTTTGGGGCAACAAAAGGAAGTACAAAAGTGCCTGCATCTTTAAAAGGCGGCGTGAAGGCTGCGGCAAAGGAGTGGGGACATGGTCCGCTGCCGCACGGCCGCACGTTGGATATTGGGGCATATTTTTCCGTGTTTGGAAATAGGTTGACAGGGGCAGCGGTTTTGTGGTACACTGACACGCACAGTAAGGGAGTAGCCGGCACCCAGAGGGGTGCGGCCCGGTCAACAGACTGGAGGGAGTATCCCTCCTGGCCGGACCTGAAATGACGAGACTTACCTGTCCTTAGGGCAGGTAGGTCTTTTCCTTATTTTCACACACCGGGGGGACTTTTTATGCGCCTTTATGAGCTTTTTATCATTGCGGTCAGCCTGTCTATGGATGCTTTCGCCGTATCTGTATGCAAGGGGCTGTCCACCGGACGGCCCCGGTTGGGGCACTGTCTGACCTGCGGCGCCTGGTTTGGAGGCTTCCAGGCCCTGATGCCCCTGCTGGGATGGCTGCTGGGGGTGCGGTTCCAGGGGATGATTGTGTCAGTCGATCATTGGATTGCCTTTGGCCTGCTGGGATTGATTGGCTTTAATATGGTGCGGGAGGCCAGAGGGGGAGCCGCGGAGGAGCTGGATGCCTCCTTTGGATTTCGGGCCATGCTGCCCCTGGCGGTGGCCACCTCCATCGACGCCTTGGCAGTGGGAGTTACCTTTGCCTTTCTCCAGGCGGATATTCTGCCCGCTGTCGCCTTTATCGGCGGGACGACCTTCCTGCTGTCTGCGGTTGGGGTGAAGGTGGGCGCCGTTTTTGGAAGCCGCTTCAAGAGTCGGGCGGAGCTGGCCGGAGGGCTGGTTCTCATCGGGATGGGGGTGAAAATTCTGCTGGAGCATACCCTGTTGGCCTAGGGCCTGTTTGGGACGGTCCCCGGAGGGTGAGGGAGGGTCCGAAGCACCGTGTTTCCCCGGCGGGAGGCAGGGAAGAAGCGGCGATAGGTTCCCGCTGAGGCCCCTCCCGGTGGTGGGAAGCGGTTGATTTCTCCAGCAGCGTGTGCTATAGTGAAGGAGCACCATTGACTGTGCCGCAAGATTCTGGTTCCGTTCCAGAGGGAGCACAGAACCATGTCTGCATGTGGGCCACAGATCCAACTTGTGTGCTGTGTGTTGGAAGAAAGGAAAGGAGACTATTATGAAAAAATCGGAAAACTTTCTCGTGAAGCTGCTGATTGGCGTGGTGGCGGGCGCTGTGCTGGGACTGCTCATCCCCCAGGGCAGTTCGCTGCCCTTTGCCGGTGCGGTGGTCAATGTCATTGGTACGGTCAAGTATATTCTGGGCCAGCTGATCAACTTCTGTGTTCCCCTCATCATCATTGGCTTCATTGCCCCCTCCATCACCAAGCTGGGCAGCAATGCTACCCGGCTGCTAGGGGTAGCCATAGTCATCGCCTATGTCAGTTCTGTGCTGGCCGCCTTTTTGTCCATGGGTGCAGGCTACGCCATCATTCCTCATCTGAATATTGCCTCTGCCGCCAAGGAGGGAGCTGGCCTGCCCGTCCCCTTTGAGCTGGCCATCCCCCAGATCATGCCGGTGATGAGCGCCTTGGTTTTCTCTGTCCTGATCGGTCTGGCTGCCGTGTGGACCAAAGCAAAGACCATCACCGCGATTCTGGAGGAGTTCCAAAGCATTGTTCTGGATATTGTAAAGCGGGTGATTATACCCATTCTGCCCTTCTTCATCGCCTCCACCTTCTACCAGCTGGGGTGGAACGGCTCCATTACCCAGCAGCTGCCCGTGTTCCTGATCGCCATCGTCATTGTAATGGCGGGCCACTACATCTGGCTGGTGGTTCTCTACGGCGCAGCCGGGGCCTACTCCGGCCGGTCGGGTATTGAAGTTGTCAAGCACTATGGCCCGGCCTATCTCACCGCTGTGGGAACCATGTCCTCCGCCGCCACCTTGGCGGTCGCCCTCCAGTGTGCCCACAAGAGCAAGGGCCTGCGCAGCGACATGGTGGACTTTGGAGTCCCCCTCTTTGCCAACATCCACCTGTGCGGCTCCGTTCTCACAGAGGTGTTTTTCTGTATGACCGTCTCCCAAGTGCTTTATGGCAAGCCGCCCGAAGCCGGGACAATGGTGCTCTTCTGTGTGCTTTTGGCGGTGTTCGCCATCGGCGCCCCTGGGGTTCCCGGCGGGACGGTGGTGGCGTCGCTGGGGCTGATTTCCGGCGTGTTGGGCTTTGACGGTGCCGGTCAGGGCCTGATGCTCGCCATCTTCGCACTCCAGGATAGCTTTGGCACCGCCTGCAACGTCACCGGTGACGGCGCGCTCACCCTGATCCTCACCGGCTACGCGGAGAAGCACCACATTAAAGCGGCATAAAGGCTGGGGGGAATCTTGCAGCAGACTTCTAAAAATAGGAAAAGCGGTCCCGTTCGGGACCGCTTTTTGATTTACTGGTCATCAAGCTGATAATTCTCGCCAAACTGAAGGTCGTCCGAAGTGAGTACCGGCTCCTGGGGCCGCGCAGGGGGGGTGAGCATGGTGCTGCTGCCATCCAGACGGCCGTTCTCCACCACCAGGGAGGCGGTGGAAATATCGCCGTGAATACTGCCCGTCCGTTCCAGGCACAGGTGCTCCCGGGCGGTAACGCTGCCCTGCACATCGCCCGCAATGCGGATGGTGTCGGCGGTGACAGGCCCCTGCACCTGACCGGTGGTGGTTACGGTGACGCTGCCCTTCAAATCAATTTCGCCTTCAATGCAGCCCTCGACCTGTACCGCGCCTTCTCCCCGGATCACACCAGTGACGGTGATTCCCTTTGCGATGATGGTGTTGCTGTGGGGCTTTGGTAAGGTGGGCAGAGAATCGAAGGGTTCCTCAAAGGTGTCGTTTTCAAAGGCGGCAGGACTGACCGGTTCCTGCTTAGCTGGTCCAAATAAACCCATAATGAATCGCTCCTTACGTTTATTCATTCGCCGGCCACAGGGCCGGGGTTGCCAACGTGTAAGAAATTATATCAAATTTTATCTCTGTGTGCAAGGGGTCAAAGAGGAAAAACCGCAAAGAGGAGTCTGGGCATAGTTTACAAAAAAGAAAAAGCGGCGTATAATTTAGCTATCATTGTGTGGTCCGGATTCCTTTCCCGGTACTCCCGCCTGGAAGGAGGAAGCCTGGGACAGTTGGAACCGGGGGCACATCACCGAACCGGGAACTATTTTTGAATGGAGGAACCCATCTATGGAGCGACAAGTCCATACCGCTTCCAAAACGGAAGCGGGACTGCCCCAACTGAGCCTGCCCCGCACCATCCATCTGGTCCCTCTGGACCAGATTGCCGGCTTTGACGTTCGACCCGGCTTTTACGAGGTCAACGGCGCTACCGCAATCCCCGGCGGAGTGAACTTTACGGTCCACTCCCATGGAGCAACCTCTATCGAGCTGCTGCTGTTCCACCGGACTGAGGACGAACCCTTTGCCGTACTGCCGTTCCCCCAGCACTACCGCATCGGCAATGTATATTCCATGATTGTATTCAAGCTGAATATAGAGGAGTTTGAGTATGCTTATCGGGTGGACGGCCCCTACGACCCCAAAAAGGGACTCATCTTTGACAAGACTCGTTATCTGCTGGATCCCTACGCTAAAGCGGTCACCGGCCAGAGCCAGTGGGGGGCCACCGCGCCCCGAGGCCAGCACTATAAGGCGCGGGTCGTCAAAGACGATTTTGACTGGCGGGACAGTCAGCAGCCTCTCACCCCCATGGAGGACCTTATTATCTATGAGCTCCATGTCCGAGGCTATACCAAAGATGCCTCCTCTGGCGTAACGTACCCGGGGACCTTTGCCGGATTGAAGGAAAAGATTCCTTATTTGGAATCGTTGGGGGTCAACGCGGTGGAGCTGATGCCGATTTTTGAGTTCGACGAGATGCAGGATTATCGCCATCATAACGGAAATACCCTCTATAATTACTGGGGATACAGCACAGTCAGCTTTTTCTCACCCAATACCAGTTACACCGCCAGCACAGAATATAACCGGGAGGGCAACGAGCTGAAGGAGCTGATTCAAGCCTTCCACCAGCGGGGGATTGAGGTCTACTTGGATGTGGTATTTAACCACACTGCCGAGGGGGACGAGCGGGGCCCCTTCTTCTCATTCAAAGGGTTTGACAACAACATCTATTACCTGCTCACCCCTGATGGACACTACTATAATTTCAGCGGCTGCGGCAATACCATGAACTGCAATCACCCTATTGTCCGGCAGATGATTTTGGACTGTCTGCGCTACTGGGTCACCACCTATCGGGTAGACGGATTCCGGTTTGACTTGGCCTCCATTCTGGGACGCAGCGAAGATGGTTCCCCCATGGGGGCGCCGCCGCTGCTCCAGACCCTGGCCTTCGACCCGATTTTAGGGGATGTTAAGCTCATTGCCGAGGCGTGGGACGCCGGCGGGCTGTATCAGGTGGGCACCTTCCCCTCCTGGAACCGGTGGGCGGAGTGGAACGGCCGCTACCGGGACGATATCCGCCGCTATCTCAAAGGGGACCCAGGCTTGGCACAGGGCGCCGCCCTGCGGCTGGCGGGCTCCCAGGATATGTACGGCGACCGGGGGGGCAGCAACGCTTCGGTCAATTTTATCACCTGCCACGACGGCTTTACCCTGTGGGATTTGTACTCCTATAACGACAAACATAACGAATCCAACGGCTGGAACAGCACCGATGGGGCTAACGACAACAACAGCTGGAACTGCGGCACAGAGGGAGAGAGCTCTGACCCGGATATCAATGCCCTGCGCAAGCGGATGTGCCGCAATGCCTTTGCGCTGCTGATGTGCTCCAGAGGCGTTCCGATGTTCCTGGCAGGGGACGAGTTCTGCAACACCCAGTTTGGCAATAATAATGCATACTGTCAGGACAATATCATCTCCTGGCTGGACTGGAGCCGACTGGAGCAAAATCAAGACATGTTTGAGTTCTTCCAATTTATGATCCGCTTCCGCAGGACGCACCGGGTGGTGCGGGCTACCACCGGCGGTGGGGTCCACGGCTTTCCGGATGTCAGTTTCCACGGGGTGACGCCCTGGCGGGACCGGCCCTTTGACAGTCAGGACCGCTATGTGGGGGTTATGTTCAGCGGCTGGGAGCGGGACGCCGGCCCGGAAATTGTCTATATAGCCTCCAACGCCTATTGGGGGGATCTGGAGATCCAGCTGCCCCAACTGCCCGCCTCCCTGTGCTGGGAGAAAGCGGTGGACACCTGGCAGGCGGAGCAGAAGCCCAGTGTACTCCCCAGTGCCCAAACGGTAATACGAGCCAGGAGCGTTATGGTTTTTGTAGCGAAATAAACACGGCGGCCCGCACCGGAATCTCCGACGCGGGCCGCTGCATGGATGGCTTCTGGCGGGCACAGAGGCTGTTATACATGGAAAGAATGGAGCTCTTTTCAAGTATATTTGGTCCTTTTACCTTTCGTGTTGATGGAAAATCTCCGGAGGTTTGACGAACAGCACCGTCAATTTCGCCACATACCCCAAGGAATCAAATGAATCCAGTAAAGCCGGTCGGTTTATCTGACTGGCTTTCTTTATGTACACCCATCATCCTATTCAAATCCGTCAACACTCCAACAAACCATGTGCATTTTGATGAACTGGAAATATCTGGGATTAAAGAATTATCAGCCCGGAGGGCAAAAGGGCGGTATATTTTGATATGTTGTATGGCGAGGGTATGAGGACAATCCTTTTTAAAGCATCCAAACAACCTTCGCCAGCTTTCCGCCCGGCTGGAAATTGCAATCAGCATGGCAGCACGGTCAACCGCCCGTTTGGCTACATATTCTGATAGTGCCGGCACACTTAAAAAACGCAAAGCAAAGGAGTATTGCATATGAATCAATTGTCGTCCTGCAAAAGTGCGGGTCTTCTTTCCGTCCTGCGCGGCAGACCGCAAGCGGCGGCATGCATCGCGGGAAGGGAAGGTTATCCGGAGCTGTCGGGCATTGTGCGGTTTTACCAGACCAATGAGGGCGTGCTTGTCTGGGCGGAAATCAGCGGGCTGCCCCATTCGGAACTTCCTTGCCAGAGCGGAGTATTTGGGTTTCACATCCACAGTGGCACCGCCTGCACAGGAAATGCGGACGATCCGTTTGCGGACGCGATGTCCCATTATAATCCTAACCGCTGTGAGCATCCGTACCACGCCGGAGACCTGCCGCCGCTGTTTGGAAATGACGGGTCGGCCCTCTCCCTGTTCTTGACCAATCGGTTTTCCATCCGGGAGGTGATTGGAAAAACTGTCATAATTCACGACCACCCCGATGATTTTACCACCCAGCCATCCGGCGGTTCCGGCACAAAAATTGCCTGTGGGGTAGTACAAAGGATGGAGGGCTCTTGTCGGTGATATATTTTGCCACGTTCTGGTGAAAATGTGTCTTGCTTTTTTGGGCAAGATGTAATATAATAAAAATGCGGATTGTAACCCCGCATATTCAATGGCAAAAAGCCCGTCGGGCTTTTTGCTCTTCCGGTCCGGGAGAGCAATGCCAAACTGAAAACGGAGGAAAGAGAATATGAAGAAAAAAATCGCATTGGCACTCGCTCTGGTTTTGACGATGAGCGTGGCGCTGACCGCCTGCGGCGGCGGCGGCAAGCTGACCTTCACCACTGGCGGCGACCAGGGTACTTACTATGGCTTCGGCACCGTTCTGGCCGGCCAGATCAGCGACAAGACCAAGACCACCGTCACTGCCATCGTGGGCAAGGGCTCCAAGGCCAACATCGAGGCCATGGACGTGAAGGACGCCCAGCTGGGCTTCGTCCAGTCCGACGTTATGGCTTACGCCTACAACGGCGAGCGCCTGTTTGAGAAGAAAGTAGAGAGCTTCTCCACCGTGGCCGCCCTGTACATGGAGCAGGTCCAGATCGTCACCCTGGACCCCAGCATCAAGTCCGTGGCCGACCTGGCCGGCAAGAGCGTCTCTGTCGGTGAGTCCGGCTCCGGCGTGTACTTCAACGCCGTTGACGTGCTGGCCGCTTACGACCTGGACGTTGAGAAGGACATCAAGCCCACCTACCAGGGCTTCGGCGACAGTGCCGACGCGCTCCAGGACGGCAAGATCGACGCCGCCTTCGTGGTCGCCGGCGCTCCCACCAACGCCATCCTGTCCCTGTCCGCCAGCCGCGATGTCTACCTGGTTGAGCTGGACGACGAGCACATCAACAAGCTGATCGAGGCCTCCCCCTACTACAGCAAGAACGTCATCCCCGCCAGCGCCTATAACATGGCCGCTGACGCCACCACCGTGGCCGTGGGCGCCGTCATCATCGCCCGGGACGACTGCTCTGAGGATGACATCTACAATGTCTGCGCCGGCATCTTTGACAGCATCGACACTCTGGGCCACGACAAGAAGGCCGAGCTGAGTCTGGACTTTGCCGCCAGCATCACCGCCGTGCCCTATCACGCCGGCGCCGCCAAGTACTTCACCGAGAAGGGATTCACCGTTCCCACCAAGTAAAATCGTTTAGCAGCCATCGGACTGCGGTGGATTTTGCTCCACCGCAGTCCATTGCGTGTATCAAGCGTTGAGAGGAGAGTAGAACGTGAGTTTGTGGAAAAAAGAAAAGGAAGCGCCCCCTCCCGTCAGCCAGGCCGCAGTAGATTCCCAAGAGGTAGGGACCGCAGCTGATGTGGACGCGGTCATGAAAAAGTTTGACCGAGAGTCCAATGTCCGCATCTGGGAAGGCACGCCCAAGTGGATCGTAAAGTTCATTATGATCGCTTTCTCCCTGTTCTGTATGTATCTGACCCTGTTCAACAAGGGACAGGCTGAGTTCCGCCTGTGTACCTTCCTGGGCGGCATCGTCGTCATTGGTTATCTCAACTTCCCCATCAAGAAGGGCAACGTTAAGGTGAACAGTCTGCCCTGGTATGACATTCTGATTATGGTCGTGGGCTGTATCCCCTTCTTCTACTTCGCCTTCAACGCGGAGAAGATCGCCCTGACCGATTATGCCATCGTGACCAAAGATTTCATGCTGCTGGGCTTCGCCGTGATCGGTATTCTGGCCATGGTGGAGCTGTGCCGCCGCAGTGTGGGACTGCCCATCCTGTGTGTGGCGGGCCTTCTGATTCTGTATACCCTGTTCGGGGCCAATATCCGTCTGGGCAAGGCTCTCTTTGATCTGTTTTACACCACCAACGGCGTCATTGGCACCCCCGTCTCCGCCTGCCAGAAATTCATTGTTATGTTCATTATCTTCGGCGCGTTCCTGGAGCGCACCGGAATTTCCAATTTCTTCATCAGTCTGGCCAACTGTGTGGCCGGCTCCTCCTCCGGCGGCCCGGCCAAGGTGGCCGTCATCTCCTCGGCCCTGTGCGGCATGGTGTCCGGCTCCTCCGTGGGCAACACCGTGACCACCGGCTCGGTCACCATCCCCATGATGAAGAAGACCGGCTATAAGGGCGAGTTCGCCGGGGCCGTAGAGGCCGCCGCCTCCACCGGCGGTCAGATCATGCCCCCCATCATGGGCGCCGCCGCCTTCATCATGGCTGAGACCACCGGTATCCCCTATCAGGAGATCGTGGTGCTGGCCATCCTGCCCGCTTTCCTGTACTTTGCCGGCATCTTCATCGCCGTCCACCTGGAGGCCAAGAAGCTGGGCCTGAAGGGCATCCCCAAGAACGAGCTGCCCAAGTTTAAGGAGCTGGCTCCCAAGCTGTACCTGCTTCTGCCCCTGATCGTCCTGGTGGTCCTGGTATCCACCGGTACCCGGAGCATGGCTTTCTCCGCCGCCATCGCCATCATGATCGCCATCGCGGTGGGCGCGGTGAATATCTTTGTCAACAAGGCCCTGGGTATTACGGATACCTCTGACAATATCACCCTTGTCAAGATTCTGGACTCCCTGGAGGCCGGAGCCAAGGGCACCATCTCGGTGGCCGCGGCCTGCTCCATGGCCGGCATCGTGGCCGGCTGCGTCACCAGCACCGGCCTGGCCAGCGACCTGCTGCGGGCCATCCTGTCCGTCTCCGGCGGCGTGAAGATTGTGGCTTTGTTCCTGACCATGCTGTGCTGTATTGTGCTGGGCATGGGCGTGCCTACCACCGCCAACTACTGCATTATGGCCGCCACCTGCGCCCCTATCCTGATGAGCGACCAGATCGGCATCAAGATGATCTGCGCCCACTTCTTCGTGTTCTACTTCGGCATCGTGGCTGACATCACCCCCCCCGTGGCCCTGGCTGCTTATGCGGGTTCCGCGATCGCCAAGTCCCCGCCCATGAAGACGGCTTTCAACGCTACCAAGCTGGCTATCGCCGCCTTTGTGGTGCCCTACATCTTTGCCCTGAATCCCGCCATGCTGTTCCAGTTTGAGGCGGGCACCAGCCCCACTATGAAGGTGGTTCAGTCCGTCCTTATTGTGATTACCTCCCTGGCTGGCCTGTTCGGCGTAGCCGCCGCCCTGAACGGACATCTGTACAAGCCGATGAACCCCCTGTTCCGCCTGCTCATCGCAGCCGGCGGTCTGTGCATGATGATTCCCGGCAATCTTACCGATATCATCGGTCTGGTTGTTGTGGTCGGCGTTGTTGTGTACCAGCGTATGGGAGCGAAGAAAAGCGCTGCGGCCTGACCCCGGCAATTCAGATCCGATTTGATAGTTTCAACAACCGGCGGGCTAGAACAGCCCCGCCGGTTGTTGCAGTTTGGAATAGCTTTTTCTTGAAAAGGACCATCTTCTGTGGTAAAATACAAAAGAACTATCGTCAAACCACTTGAAAGGAATGAAAATTCTGCTCAAGCGTTGTGTTTTGCGGGATAGTATGCTGACGCACATAACAATACAGAGCACAGAAGCGGACAACAAAGGATGCTATCTTCGGCGGCAGAGAACCGGCGAAGTGGATAGGAGGGCAGGATGAAAGGCATTGTTTTAGCGGCGGGAAAGGGGACCCGCCTTTATCCTATGACCAAACCGGTTTGCAAACCTCTGCTGCCGGTCTATGACAAGCCGCTGATTTATTACCCCATTGCCATTTTAATGCAGGCGGGGATATCTGAAATTTTGATTATTGTTCCGCCAAGTGAGACGGCAACCTTCCAGGCCCTGCTGGGCGATGGCAGGCAGTACGGCCTGCACATTGCCTATGCCGAGCAGCCGGTAGCCCGGGGAATTGCTGATGCGCTGCTCATTGGGCAGAGCTTTGTGGGCAACGACCGGGTGTGTCTGGTGCTGGGGGACAATATTTTTTATGCCCCCACCCTGGCGGCCACCTTGAAGCGGGCCGCCGCCAACGACCGGGGCTCCACCGTCTTTGGCTATTGGGTGGAGGACCCCCGTCCCTTCGGTGTGGTAGAGTTTGACAGGGACGGCCGGGCAATCTCCATCGAGGAGAAGCCCAGGTATCCCAAGTCCAACTACATTATCCCCGGCCTGTACTTCTATGACCATCAGGTGATGGAGATTGCCAATCACCTGAAGCCCTCTGCCCGGGGAGAATTGGAGATTACCGATGTGAACCTGGAGTATATGCGCCGGGGTCAGCTCCAAGTGATGCCCCTGGAAAAGAACTTTACCTGGCTGGACGCCGGAACGGCCGACAGTCTGCTGGCGGCAGGGGAGACCATCAAACGAATCCAGGACACCACCGGCCGGTATGTGGGCTGTTTGGAGGAACTGGCCCTCTATGAAGGCTGGGTCACCGAGGAGCAGGTCCACGCCATCGGCAACGAGTTGTCCATGACGTTATACGGAAAATATTTGCAGTGTTTGTGAGGGGACGGCATGAAACGAATTTTAATGCTGGCGACGGGGGGGACCATCGCCTCGAAAGAGAGCGGGCAGGGGCTGAGTCCTGCGATTACTTCGGAGGAGATTTTGAGCTATGTTCCTGCGGTGGGCGAACTGTGCCGGATGGAGGCCATTCAGCTGATGAATTTGGACAGCACCAATGTCGGGCCCAGTCATTGGCTGAAAATTGCAGCGGCAATTCGGGAACACTACTCCGCGTATGACGGCTTTGTCATAACCCACGGGACCGACACCATGGCGTATACCGCTGCGGCCCTGTCCTACCTGATTCAAGATTCTCCCAAGCCGATTGTGATCACCGGATCGCAGAAGTCGATCTGCCTGGACGACACCGATGCCAGGCGCAACCTTTTTCAAAGCGTTCTATATGCAGCTGACCGCCAGTCTCACGATGTGAGCTTGGTCTTTGACGGCCGGGTGATTCTGGGTACCCGGGCACGGAAGGAGCGCAGCAAGAGCTTTAATGCCTTTTCCAGTGTGGATTATCCGGAGATTGCGGTCATTCGAGACAGCAAACTGATCCGCTATCTGGCCCCGCGGGCCTACTCTTATGGGGCGGAACCGGTGTTCTATGACAAGCTGGAGGATAAGGTGTTGCTGCTCACCCTCATCCCTGGCATGAGGGCGGAGGCACTGCGTCTGTTGAAGGACAGCTATCAGGCGGTGATCCTTCAGTCCTTCGGGGTGGGGGGACTGCCTGGAGGGGGGAGCGGCCCATTGGCCCAGGCCATCGAGGAGTGGCTGTCTGAGGGCAAGACCATTGTGATGATGACCCAAGTGCCCTATGAGGGCAGCGATATGTCCGTCTATCAGGTGGGCCAGCAGGTAAAAGAAAAATTCCGGCTGATGGAGGCTTATAATATGACCCTGGAGGCGGCGGCGGCCAAACTGATGTGGGTGCTGGGCCAGTCAAGAGACCCGGAGCGAGTCCAGGAACTGTTTTACCGTCCGGTCCAGTGGGATGTAATTCGTTGAATGGGCGTGCCATAGAAAGGATAGGATGAAGATTAAAGGATTGCTGTGGATCGTTCTGGCCGCAATGATTGTGGGCGACGGAATTTTGGAAAAAAAGAATAAGCGTATATGGGAGGCGGTACAGCTCCCTGCCAATCTGTTCTGCGGCGTGCTGAGCCTGGGCCTGATGATTATGATGGCGATGGGAGTGGGAGAGGTGTCGGTCAGCCGGACGGATTTTGGCAGCAAAGTCTTGTTCTTCTTGTTTGCAGTGGTCTGTATCTCCGCGTTGATGTGGGGGAATGTGTCCACCTGGAAGAGATGGCTGGATATGAAAAAGAAACACTGACACCAATTTTATAAGCGTGATTGGAGGCCCCGATGAAGCACCCGCGCCGAGTTTCCGCATGTTTGCTAGCAGTTTTGCTGCTGCTTTCCCTTTTGCAAGCCCTGGCGGCATCCCCAAACAACCACAGCACCACGGTGCTGTTTACCCACGACCTGCACTCCCACTTTCTGCCCCAGCCGGACGGAGCAGGAGGGGAGTCCGGCGGCTATGCCCGGCTGAAAACTGCATTGGACCGGGAACGGGCGGCCCATCCGGACGCTCTGACTCTGGACGGGGGGGACTTTTCCATCGGCTCCCTGATCCAGACTCTCTATACCACCCAGGGGGCGGAACTGCGTACTATGGGTGCGATGGGCTATGATGCCGCTGCTGTGGGCAACCATGAGTTCGACCATACCGGGACTGGTTTTGCTGAAATGCTCCGCGCCGTGACCGAAAGCGGCAGCAGGGCCCCCGCCCTTCTGACAGCCAACTACAAGCCATCCAATGACAATCCGGACAGGCTGGATATCCAGCGGGCAATGGCTGCCTACGGGGTCCAAGACTATATGCTGCTGGAGCGGGGCGGCGTTACCTATGGCATCTTTGGTCTGATGGGAGCGGATTCCCATGCCTGTGCCCCCTCCTCCGGATTTACCTTGGGGGATATTACGTCCAACGCCCAGCGATGTGTGGATGCCCTCAAGGAACAGGGCGCCCAGTTTATTATCTGCCTGTCCCACTCGGGAACCAACGAGAAAAAGAAGTTGTCGGAGGATGAACAGTTAGCGGAGAAGGTGTCCGGCATTGACCTGATTGTTTCAGGCCACACCCACACCACGCTGGCCGAGCCTCTCCTGGTCAACGATACCTATATTGTCTCCGCCGGACCCTACTGCCAAAATCTGGGGTCAGTCACCATTGAATGGACAGAAGGCGGAGGCAAACGCCTTGCTGATTACCACCTGACTCCCATTGATGAAACGCTGCCCGGCGACCCGGATATTGCCGCCATGGTGGAGCGGTGGAAGGGGCTGGTGGGGGGAACCTATTTGGGTCGGTATGGCCTGTACTACGATCAGGTGCTCACCCGAACGGAGTTCGACCTGCCCGCCCCGAGATCTGGGGTCCAGGAGGGCAACGCCCTGGGGGAGCTGGTGGCGGATTCCTTCCTATGGGCCACGCAAAACCTGGAGGTGGACGCCCCCGATGTACCCACCGTCACCGTCACCGCCGACGGAGTGCTCCGCGCTCCGCTGGCTTCCGGGGAGATCACCACGTCTCTGGCTTTTGATGTGCTGTCCATGGGGGTGGGGAGCGACGGAACCTCCGGCTTTCCGCTGGTGGGGGTGTACCTCACCGGCAGGGAACTGAGGGCCGCCGCCGAGGTGGATGCCTCGGTCACCCCTCTCATGCCCGCCGCCCAGCTGTATATGGCGGGGCTGGACTACTCCTTCAACACCCACCGGATGTTCTTCAACCGGGTGACAGATTGCCGGATCCATAACAGTGCCGATCAAGTAGAGGACGGCCAGCTCTACCGGGTGGTCACCGGGATGTACTCCGCCCAGATGCTGGGCACGGTGAAGTCCAAGTCCCTGGGCCTGCTGTCCCTGGAGCCCAAGATGGCGGACGGCACCCCTGTCACCGACTTTGAAGAATGCATCCTCCGGGATAAAAACGGCAATGAGATCAAAGAGTGGTACGCTTTAGCCGCCTACCTCCAGACCTTTGGGGAGGAGGGGCTCTCTCCCCGTTACTCCTATCCCAACGGGGATGGCCGGAAGCATGTGAGCCGCAGCTGGAATCCCATCGAGCTGATGCAGAACCTCAATTGGATTGGCTGGACTGCCCTGGCGGCGGCAGTACTGCTGGTGGTATTCCTGGTGTTCCTGATTCGGCGGATCCGTTTTGTGCGAAAGCGCCGGAGATACGGCAAGGGCACCAGATGGTAATGTTGTGATCCGTGCGGCGGAAGCCGCTGTTCGCCTCGAAGAACGATACACTTCCGC
Source organism: uncultured Bacillota bacterium (assembly GCA_947172355.1). Taxonomy (GTDB): domain Bacteria; phylum Bacillota; class Clostridia; order Oscillospirales; family Oscillospiraceae; genus Lawsonibacter. The sequence continues at coordinate 16,170 of CAMWBA010000012.1, read as the reverse complement.
CTGTAGGCGGAAATGCAGCCGGCCTTGGGGGCAGATAGTTGGGATGAAAAAAGGAAGAACTCTGACAGGAGGAGAAACAGTGAAGAAGTATGAAATTGTTAAAAAGAAGACGCTGACACCGGAGATTTCTCAAATTTCGGTGTACGCGCCCCTGGTGGCCGCCAAAGCCAAGGCGGGCCAGTTCATCATTCTGCGAGTGGACGAAGAGGGAGAACGGATTCCCCTGACCATCTCCAGCGCAGTGGACGGTCTGGTGACGGTGATCTATCAGAAGATCGGCGGCACCACTCTGGCCCTGGACCAGCTGAACGAGGGCGATTGCCTCCAGGATTTTGTGGGGCCCTTGGGCCTGCCCACCGAGGTGGAGGATCTGGGCCGGGTGGCCGTTCTGGGCGGCGGACTGGGCTGTGCCATTGCCCTGCCTGTGGCCCGGGCCCTGCATCAAGCCGGCAATCAGGTGGACCTGATCGGCGGATTTAAAACCAAAGAAATCGTCATCCTTGAGGACGAAATGAGGGAAGCCTGCACCGACCTGCACATCTGTACGGACGACGGCACCTACGGCTACCATGGCTTTGTCACCGGTAAGCTGGAGGAACTGATTGCCAGCGGAGTCAAGTTCGACCACGTTTTCGCCATCGGTCCTCTGCTGATGATGAAGTTTGCCTGCAAGCTGACAGAAAAGTATGACATCCCCACCACCGTAAGCATGAACCCCATTATGATCGACGGTACAGGTATGTGCGGCTGCTGCCGCCTTACCGTGGACGGTGAGGTAAAGTTTGCCTGTGTGGACGGCCCTGACTTTGACGGCCATAAGGTGGACTTTGACGAAGTGATTGCCCGCAACGCAACCTATAAGGAGCATGAAGCGAAGGCGAAAGAGGCTCACCTCTGCCGCCTGGGAGGAGGTGCCATGAATGGCTAATATGCAGATGGAAAAGACCCCCATGCCAGAACAGGAGGCCAACGTACGCAACGCCAATTTTAAAGAGGTGGCTCTGGGCTATACGCTGGAACAGGCACAGAACGAGGCGCAGCGGTGCCTGAGCTGCAAGAACAAGCCCTGTGTCAGCGGCTGCCCGGTGGGTATCCCCATCCCTGAATTTGTAGCTAAGGTGGCGGAGGGCGATTTGGCCGCCGCCTATCAGCTGCTGTCTGATGCGAATGCCTTGCCTGCGATCTCCGGCCGGGTCTGTCCTCAGGAGAGCCAGTGTGAGGGCAAGTGCGTCCGGGGGATTAAGGGGGAACCGGTGTCCATCGGCCGTATCGAGCGTTTTGTGGCCGACTGGGCCGCTGAGAACGGCATCGCTAATGTGGCCACCGCCCCCAAGAACGGTCACAAGGTGGCGGTTATCGGCTCCGGCCCCGCCGGCCTGACCTGTGCTGGGGAGCTGGCCCGGATGGGCTACGATGTCTCTGTTTTCGAGGCGTTCCATACCCCCGGCGGCGTGCTGAGCTATGGTATCCCTGAGTTCCGTCTCCCCAAGGCGATTGTTAAGCGAGAGGTGGCCAACCTGGAGAAGATGGGGGTGGACATCCAGCTGAACATGGTCATTGGCAAGGTGCTCACCATCACCGAGCTATTCGAGCGGGGGTATGAGGCTGTCTTCATCGGCTCCGGTGCGGGACTGCCCATGTTTATGAAGATTCCGGGTGAGTCCTTGGTGGGCGTATACTCCGCCAACGAGTATCTGACCCGTATCAACCTGATGAAAGCCTATAAGGAGGATTCCCCCACCCCGGTCCTTCACAACAAGAAGGTGGCAGTGGTAGGCGGCGGCAACGTGGCGATGGACGCTGCCCGCTGTGCCAAGCGGTTGGGGGCCGAGGTCCATATCGTCTACCGCCGTTCCGAAGCTGAGCTTCCCGCCCGGGCGGAGGAGGTCCACCACGCTAAGGAGGAGGGCATCATCTTTGATCTGCTCACCAACCCCGTATCCATCGAGGGGGACGAGACCGGCCATGTTCAGTCTATGACCTGTGTGCAGATGGAGCTGGGCGAGCCCGACGCCTCCGGCCGCCGCCGCCCTGTGGTGAAAGAGGGCAGCGAGTTTAAGATGGAGGTGGATGCGGTTATCATGTCGCTGGGCACCCAGCCCAACCCCATGAGCTACGACGGCACCCCCGGGCTGGAAAAGACCCGCAAGGGATGTGTTCAGGCCAACGAGGGCGGCTGTACCTCTTGTCCCAATATCTTTGCCGGCGGCGATGCCGCCACCGGAGCCGCCACCGTCATTCTGGCTATGGGTGCCGGCAAGTCTGCCGCCAAGTCCATCGACGCGTATATCAAGAGCAAAGCGTGATGTCCGGCTGAACGTGCCCGAAAATATGGTGGTTCAAACCGGCGCGGCCTGTAGACCGCGCCGGTTTCTCTCTGCCAAAAAGCGGGGCCCGGAAGCGTTCGCTTCCGGGCCTGTTCTGCGGAATGATTACAGCTTCATAATCCAGCCGTGGGGGTCGGCCACCCGGCCCCACTGGATACCGGTGAGCTCGTCATAGAGCTTCTGGGTGATTTCCCCGATCTGGTTGTTGGAGACAGTGACTTTCTTACTGCCCATAGCCAACTCACCGATGGGGGAGACCACCGCGGCGGTGCCGGTGCCCCACGCCTCCTCCAGTGTGCCGTTTTCGGCGGCCTCAAAGAGTTCGCTGGCGGAGATGCGGCGTTCCTCCACCTCGTACCCCCAATCTTTCAGCAGCTGGATGCAGGAGCGGCGGGTGATGCCGTCCAGCACGGAGCCGTTCAGATCGGGGGTGAGGATCTTACCGGCAATCTTGAACATTACGTTCATGGAGCCGACCTCCTCAATATACTTGCGGTGTACGCCGTCCAGCCACAGCACCTGGCTGTAGCCGGCCTTCTCGGCCAGGTCGCCCGCCCGGAGGGAGGCGGCGTAGTTGCCGCCCGTCTTGGCCATGCCCATACCGCCCTTGACGGCGCGGACATCCTGCTCCTCCACGAAGATTTTGACGGGGTTCAGCCCCTCGGGGTAGTAGGCTCCAACCGGGCAGACCACCACGATATACTGCACATGCTTGGAGGAGTGGACCCCCAGAGCGGCATCCAGGCCAATCATAAAGGGGCGGATGTACAGAGAAGTGTCCTTCTCCCGGGGCACCCAGTCCTGCTCCACCTCTACCAGCTTGGTAATGCCGGCCAGGGCCAGCTCTTCGGGAATCTGGGGCAGGCACAGCCGCTGGGCGGATTTGTTCATCCGGTCGATGTTGTCTCGGGGTCGGAAGAGCTGAATGGAACCGTCAGCGGTGCGGTATGCCTTTAAGCCCTCAAAGATCTCCTCGCCATAGTGGAGCACTTTGGCGGCGGGGTCGATTTGAAGAGGGGCATAGGGGACAATGCGGGCGTCGTGCCAGCCCTGGCCCTCGTTGTAGTCTGCAATAAACATATGGTCGGTCATAGCCTTGCCGAACACCAGGGTAGAGGAGTCGGGCTTTTCTTTCAGAGTGGCCGCAGGGGTAACTTTGATTTCCATTTTGGGATCCCTCCTGTATAGCTTTGGTTAAGAACCTATATTCACAGCGGCAAAACGTGCCGGACTGCTGTGCGGCTGTGGATATAGGGTCTTAAATTATTTTCTATTATAGCAGTATTTTTTCTCCGGTCAAGGGGCAAGGCGCAGTATTTTATGCTTGTACTTCCTGTTTCAATTTGTTATAATGAAATACCTCTGTTTTTTCCCGCTTAGAATTATGGAGAGGGGGCCGCTTTCTTGCATCGAAAACTCAACAAACTGCTTCAGCCCAGTTTCCGGCTGTATTTTGGCTGCCTGATTGTCTTTGCCCTGCTGTCCGCCGTGTTCTCCCCGCCGCTTGCGGCGCTGGAACTGGCGGTGGTGGTCTGTCTGGCCCTCTACAGCCGGGAGGCGGCCCGCCGCCGCCGCAAAGAGATCAACCAATACTTAGAAAGCTACACCGGCAATGTGGACTCCGCCACCAAAGATACTATGGTCAATTCCCCGCTGCCGATGGTGCTGTTCCGGCCTGAGAGCGACGATATTATTTGGACCAACGACCGCTTCCTGCGCCTGTCCGACCAGCGGGAACACCTATATGACACTAAACTGTCCGCCCTCATCCCCGGCTTTGACACCCGATGGCTGATGGAGGGAAAGAACCAGTGTCCCACCGATGTGGACTACAGTGGCCGGCGGTTTTTGGTCTTTGGCCATTTGGTGCGCTCCAGCGGGCGGGGCGGCGGTTTTTTGGCCACCACCTATTGGGTGGACATCACAGAGCTGTCCTTCACCCGGGACCAGTATCAGGCCAGCCGGCCGGTAGCGGCGGTGCTGCTGCTGGACAACTATGATGACCTTTTGAAAAATCCCACGGAAAACGAGCGTTCCAACATCATGGCGGAGCTGGACTCCCGGCTGGAGAACTGGATGGCCCACACCGGCGGCCTGCTGCGCCGCTATCAGCGTGACCGCTACCTGTTTATCTTTGAGGAGCGCTATCTGTCCAAATTTATTGAGACCAAATTCGATATTCTGGATCTGGTTCACCAGGTGGTCAACCTCGGCGGAATCAATGCTTCGTTGTCCATCGGCATCGGAAAGGATGGGGACAGCTATAAGGAACTGTTGGACTTTGCCAACCTGTCCATCGACATGGCCCTCTCCCGGGGGGGAGACCAGGCGGTGATCCGCAACAAGTTCACCTTTGAGTTCTACGGAGGCCGGTCCAAGGAGACGGAGAAGCGCACCAAAGTGAAGAGCCGGGTGATGGCCAATGCCCTGTCCTCCCTGGTCTCCGACTCCTCTCAGGTATTTATTATGGGCCACAAGGCCCCTGACAACGACGCGGTGGGTGCGGCCGCCGGAGTATGTGCCCTGTGCCGGAAAAACGGAATCCCCGCCCACATCATCCGGGAGGCGGGCAATCCCCCCTCCCAGGAACTGATTGACCGTCTGCTTCAGCTGCCGGAGTATCACGACTGCTTCCTCTCCGCCCAGGAGGCCCTGCTGATTGCCGACGCCCGGTCTCTGGTGGTGGTGGTGGACACTAACCGCCCGGAACAGGTCCAGGCCTTGGAGGTGCTTCAGTCCTGCAACCGGGTGGCGGTGATTGACCACCACCGCCGTGCGGCCACCTATATTGAGGGGGCGGCGCTGAATTACCACGAGCCATACGCCTCTTCCGCCTCTGAATTGGTCACCGAGCTGCTCCAGTATATTATGGAGCCCAACCATCTTCTCCGGGCCGAGGCCGAGGCGCTGCTGGCCGGTATCGTGCTGGATACCAAGAATTTCACCATGCGCACCGGCGGACGTACCTTTGAGGCCGCCGCCTTCCTGCGCCGCTCCGGCGCTGATACCGCCGAAGTGAAAAAACTCTTCCAGAACGATTTGGCGGGCACCATCGCCAAATACTCCATCATTCAAAATGCGAAACTCTACCGGGACGGTATTGCCGTGGCTATGGCTGACAGGCCGGTGAACCGGGTTACCGCTGCCCAGGCGGCGGACGAGCTTCTCAATATCATCGGTATCGGCGCCTCCTTTGTCATCTCCCCCGACGGGGAGCAAGTGAACATCTCGGGCCGCTCTATGGGGGATACCAACGTTCAGCTTGTGCTGGAAAAACTGGGAGGAGGCGGGAACGCCGCCGCCGCAGGCTGTCAGATTTCCGGCCAGTCGGTGGACGAAGTGGCCCAGGCCCTGGCTCGGGCCATTGACCAGTATTTGGCGGAGGAGTGACCTGTGTCGCCGGAGCCTCAAAGACGGAAGGAGTGTATGAGCGCCGATAAAACGCAGGAGAAGGCACTGGCTGCTTCGGCGTGCCGGCGGCAGAAGGATATGGAGGCCCGGCAAAAGGCCTGGAGATACCGGAAGAAAGAGCATGGTACGATCCGGACCGCTCCGTAAAGGAGCGCTATGGAGAGCATTTTTTCGATTGGGTATGTTTCGACCATCTATATTTTTTTGAAAGGATTTGATTTCAATGAAGGTTATTTTACAGCAGGACGTGAGAGGCCAAGGGAAAAAGGGCCAGCTGGTGGAGGTCTCTGACGGCTACGCCCGCAACTTCCTCCTGCCCCGAAAGCTGGCCGTGGCCGCCACGGCAGAGAATGTGAATACCATGAAGCAGCAGGAGAAAGCCCGCAAGGCCCAGGAGGCCGCCGAGAAGGCGGAGGCCGAGGCCACAGCCAAGAAGCTGGAGGGCCTGATGGTGAAGATTTCCGCCAAGGCCGGCGAGGGCGGGCGCCTGTTCGGTGCGGTCACCGGCAAGGAGGTCTCAGAGGCCCTGGCCGCCCAGCACAGCCTTACCATCCCCAAAGCTAAGCTGGTGATGGATGAGCCCATCAAGTCCTGTGGCAGCTATCAGATCAAGGCCAAGCTGGGCTATGAGGTCAGCGGAATAGTTAACGTGCTGGTGACAGAGGGGTAATTGCTCCGGCCTTGTCCTCTGCCGCCCATTTGACCATATCCCTAATCAGGAGGTGACCGTATTGCCCACAGAGACGGACGAACTGTTGCTGCGGCAGATGCCGCACAATATGGACGCGGAACACGCGGTGTTGGGTTCCATGCTCATCGACCCCCGCTGCGTGCCGGAAGTGATCGAAAAACTGCACCCCGAGGACTTTTACTTGCGCCAGAATCGGGAAATTTACGAGACCATCTACTCCATGTTCAACTACTCTCTCACCATCGACCCGGTGACGGTGCTGGAGCATATGCGGCAGAACGGCTTCTATGTGGAGGGCCAGTCTCGGGAATACATGTTCCAGCTGATGGACGCAACCCCCACCGCCGCCAATGTGGGGGATTACATCGGGATCCTTCAGGATACTACCCTGCTGCGCCGGGTGGCTGAGACCGCCGGCGACCTGCTGGCTATGGTTCAGCGGGGCACTGGCACCGGCCAGGACATTTTGGAGGCGGCGGAACAGCGAATCTACGCCATCCGTCAGGGCCGGGCCAGTCGGGGACTGGTCCCCATCTCTGAGGTTATTATTGACGTATACAGCCGGTTGGAGGAATTGTCCGCCAGTGAAAGTTCCATTCCAGGGCTGTCCACCGGCCTGCGGGATCTGGACCGGGCTATTTCCGGACTGAACAATTCGGATTTGATTCTGCTGGCCGCCCGGCCCGGCATGGGCAAGACCTCTATGGCCCTCAACATTCTGCTGGAGGTGGGGAAAAGGTCGGGCAGGAAGGTGGCCTTTTTCTCTTTGGAGATGAGCCGGGAGCAGCTGGCCCTGCGGCTAATTTCCAGCGAGTGCTTTATTGACAACAAAAAACTGGTTACCGGAAAACTCTCTGACGACGATTGGGAGAGCATCGCCGCCGCCGCCGATTCCCTCAACCGTTCCACCATTCTGATTGACGACGACTCCAGCGTCACCGTGGCCGATATCAGCGCCAAGTGCCGCCGGGTGGAAAATTTGGGGCTGGTAGTGATCGATTATCTCCAGCTGATGCAGTCCGCCGGGGGGAAGACCCGCAGCTCGGACAACCGGCAGCAGATTGTATCGGACATCTCCCGTTCCCTCAAAATTATGGCAAAAGAGCTGAATGTGCCCGTCCTGTGCCTGAGCCAGTTGTCCCGGGCCAATGAGTCCCGGCAGGACAAGCGGCCTATGCTGTCTGACCTGCGGGAATCGGGGGCCATTGAGCAGGACGCAGATATTGTACTCTTCCTGTACCGGAACGGCTATTACGACCGGGAGGCGGAAAACCCCAATCTGGCCGAGTGTATCATTGCCAAGAACCGCCACGGCGAGATAGGAACTGTAGAGCTTCAGTGGACCCCGGAGTTTACCACCTTCACCGACATGGAGCGGCGGCGGGAGGAGTACTGAGATGGCTCCAATCCACGCAGTTCCGAATTTTCGGGACATGCCGCCGGTCCCTCAAAACCAGTTTCCGCTGTACTTTGCCCCCTTCTTTGCCGTGCTGGCTGTGCTTGGACTGGCGCTTTTGAGCTGGACACTGCCGCCCATTCTGCTGCTGTGTTCTGTCGGGGAGCGCTCCGCCCTGGCCCTGCTGCGGGCTTATTGGACCGGGCGCATGATCTTCTCGGTGCTGGCGGTCCTGTCCCCACTGCTTTTTGGGGGGCTCACCCTTCTGCTGTACCAGCTCATGGCCCGGAAGCTGGACCTGGAGCTTCGGAAGCAGATCCGCTCGGCCCCGTTGGTTCTTCTGCCGGCCCTTCTGCCGGTTATTGGGATACTGATGTGGGCCGCCCTTGCGCCCAACGGAACCTGTTCCTTCTGCAACCAAATTGCGGCGGACATTCAGCAGGCAGAAGCGGGAGAAGCGGAGCGTATGACCGTTTTTATCCACGAGGTGTCCGCTCCGGACTCCTTTTTCACCGATCACCCGGAGGGCTGGCAGGTGGTCCGGCGGACCGCTTTTGGCCCGGACACCGGCCGGAGCGGAATCGTCCTCCGCTTCCCGGAGGCGCTGGAAGCCGCTCTGGATCCGGAGGGCTTCGCCGTGGAGAGCTGGGACAAGGCCCAATGGTATGAGGTGTCCTTCACCTCCCGGTTCCGCCTGGTGGTGCAGATCGTTCCGGTTCCGTAACTAGGAGGGATATACATGACCCGCTTCCACTGGGAACGCGCCCGGCACGTTTTGAACCTGATGTGGATTTTGACGCCCCTGTTTGCCGCTATGTTGTGGCTGCTGCTGCTCATGGGCGCATTGGTCTTTCCCAACCTGCTGACCCCTGCGGTCTCTGCCGGGGATGCCGCCCGGCACCTGCTCCAAATCTGCCGTCTATGGTATGTGGTGCTGGCCGTGGTTCTGTTGGCGGGGTTTCCAATCATCTTCCTGGCTGGGCGGTTCGCCTGCCGGAAGCTGACCGGAGTGGCAGGGGCCCACCATATGCCAGCCGTCGTTGTGGTCTGCCTGATTATTCCCTGCCTGTTCATCTGGGCTATAGTCCGGCACGGAGAACTGCCCGGCCGTTTTTTCCAGGCCGGGGAGGACCTGGACGAGATTGCGTCCAGCTTTTTGGTCCAGGCGGAGGTCTGGATCAGCCCCAAAACCTATCCCGCCCGGCTGCCCGGTCCCTATGCCGAGCCGCAGACGGAGGTTTCCACCCGCTATGGGATTTTGGGAGATGACACCAATCACCAGTGGGTATCGGTCTACGTCCCGCTGGCCATGGAGTTTTCCCCGGCGCAGGACCGTTTTTTTGACGAAACCCAGACCGTCGCCTGGAACTGGGAACACGCCGGGCGCTACCGGGTCAGCTACACGTCCCATTTCCACTATGTGGTGGCGATTACCCCTGTGGAGTCCCAAGGAGGTGCATAGTATGGAGGAAGCAGCCAACTTCTGCCTGGCGGTGGAAATTATGACCGTTGGTGGTGAGAAACCATGAAAACCCAACAAGCTGAAGTAGAAGCCTATGCCTGGCGGGTTATCCGGGAGCTGCTTGCCGGGATCGGCTGGGGTCTGCTGGGCTTTTTCCTGGTCCCGCTGGCCATCTTCCCGCCCTTTGTGGATTGGCTGCGCACCTCCGCCATGGGGGAGGTCTCCCCCGCCCACGATCTCCTCACCGGCGAGCTGCGCTCCTACTGGGGTGTGGTCCTGGTATACGGCGTGGGAACCGCGCTCCAGGTGCGGGTGATGGTCCGGACGGTGGTCCGCTTTTTCCAAATCCGTCCGGAGGAGAAGGCGCTGGAGGACCGGCTGGAGGATGAGTTTATATCCCTCACCTACCTCAGCGGCCCCGGTCCGGACCGGCGGAGGGCGGAGCTGAAAAAGCTGCTGGACCAGCTCAGCGCCGCCCTTATCGGCAGGTTTATGGGACTGTTTATGGTAATCGCGCTGGCCGTGATGGTGCTGGTCTGGTATGGTACGGTCCTCTTTACGGGCGGCGCCGCGTCCGCGCCGATTGCGCCGCAGAAGTACATCCCCGCCCTGCTGGCGGAGTTAGAGCAGCTGGAGGAGGGCGAGCTGGAGCAGGCGGAGGTCTGGATTCATCCCCAAACGGATACCGCCCATCTGCCCGGCGCCTGGGGGAGCGGTTATCGGGCGTATGCGCACCGTTATCATATTGTCGAAACGGAGCCCGGAAGCCAGTGGGTGGAGGTCCTTGTGCCGGACGCGTTGGATGTTTCTCCCGACATGGAGCGGCCCTTTCGGGAGAGTCAATCCAGCCTCTGGAACCTGGAGCATGCCCAGCGATATCGGGTCCGTTATACCTCAAAGCTTCATCTTGTGACAGAAATCCTGCCGGTCCCCTGAGTTGTCCCTATAAACAGCGGGCGAATATGGCGTATCTCTTGCGGGGGATATCCGCCCCTACAGGAAAACGGAGGTCCTTTCAGTGTGGAAGACGGTTGAAGATTTTATTCGGGAGCAGGACTTGATTCCTGCCGGGTCTAAGGTGCTGTGCGCCGTGTCCGGTGGTGCGGACTCCATTGCCATGCTCCATGTGCTTTATCAGCTGCGCGCCAAGCTGGGCTTTACCCTGGTTTCCGCCCACTACAACCACCGGCTTCGTGGGGAGGAGTCCGATCGGGATCAGCGGTTTGTAGAGCAGTTTGTGGAGCTGTGCTGCGGGGCACAGCATACGGCCAGCAGAGGTGTTCTCCCCGCCGTTGCCCTGTATACCGGCAGCGGAGATGTGGCAGCGGAGGCGAGGCTCCGGGGACTGGGCGTGGAAGAGACCGCCCGGGAGATGCGGTATGCCTTTCTGCGCAGCACAGCCCAGAGGGTAGGGGCGGATTGGATTGCCACTGCCCACACTGCCAACGACAATGTGGAGACCATCCTCTTTCATCTGGCTCGGGGCAGCGGACTGCGGGGACTGGGAGGCATTCCGCCCAGACGGGATGGGGTGATACGCCCCCTGCTTACCACGACCCGGCAGCAGGTGGAGGACTACCTTTCCCGCCAGTCCCTGCCCCATATGGAGGACAGCTCCAATCAGGATGACGGTTATACCCGCAACCGCATCCGGCATCAGGTGCTCCCCGTGCTGGAGGATATCGCCCCCGGTTTTGCCGTCCGGCTGGCAGACACCGCCGCCCGGCTTCGGGCCGATGAGGTCTGTCTCACCCAGTTGGCCCAGGAACTGGCAGAGCAGGCGACCCCCTGGGAAGGAGGACTGGCTATAGATGCAGAAGTTATTGCTGCCGCCCCTAGTCCTATTGCCGTCCGGACACTCCGGTTGTTGTTGGGACGGTTGTGGGGTGGGGACCAGAACTGCTCCGCGGTCCATCTGAACGCTTTGCTTCGGCTGTGCCAGGGGACAGCCCCCTCTGCACAGGTATATCTTCCTCATAGCACCAATGCGCAGCGTGCCTATGAAAAATTGCTGCTGCTGCCAAGGTTGGGGCCGATTCCCTGGGAGGTAGGACCGCTGCCTCTCCCTGGTGTTTTGGACTGCGGCCCTTGGCATGTTGTCTGCACACGTGAAGAGTACCATGGTCAGACTCAGGGCCCCTGGGATTTTTGGCTGTGTGCGGTCCCTGCCTTGGAGGTGCGCCCCCGGCGCACCGGCGACCGGTTTACGCCTCCGGGGCGGCTGGGAAAAACGGTGAAAAAATGGCTGATTGAGGAAAAAATCCCCCGTTTTCAGCGGGATGTCCTGCCTGTTTTTGACTGCGGAGGGCAGGCTGCCGCAGTAGCTGGGCTGGGACCCGACCGGGCATTTGCCGCCGAAGAAGGGCTGGAGGCGTGGCATATTGTGATTGCGCCGTCCGAAGGATAGTCTTCTGGAACAGAGGGACCGATAGCGCTCCACCTATTTTGTTGAAAGGAAGAAAATTTCCATGTTAGAGAATGATATTCAGGAAATATTATTTACAGAGGAACAGCTGAAAAACCGGGTGAATGAAATTGCCCGGCAGATTGAGGCGGACTATACCGGCAAGGAGATCATGCTTATCAGTGTACTGCGGGGCTCGTTTATCTTCGTAGCCGACCTGTGCCGCGCCATTGATCTGCCCTGTACCCTGGACTTCATGTCCGTCTCCTCCTACGGAACCGGGACCACCTCCAGCGGACAGGTTCAAATTACTAAAGATTTGACCGAGGACATTACCGGACGGCATGTGATTGTAGTAGAGGATATTTTAGACAGCGGCAATACTCTGAGCTATCTGCTGAACATACTCAACCACCGCCGCCCCGCCTCTGTCCGGCTGTGTACTCTGCTGGATAAACCGGATCGCCGGACCAAACCGGTGGACCTGCACTACAGCGGCTTCACCATACCAGATGCCTTTGTGGTAGGTTACGGCCTGGATTATGCGGAAAAGTACCGCAATCTGCCCTACATCGGCATCTTGAAGCCGGAGGTCTACAACGGCTGATTGATTTGGAAAGGATTTTGTGCCTATGAGACGTTTTGGCCCCCGGGACATCACGCTGTGTCTGCTGCTGACCCTGATGGTATATTTTACCTTTACCGCCCTGCAGGGGATGGAACGGCAGGATGCCCCCACCTACAGCCAGATCCGCGCCAGTTTCCTCCAGGGACAGGTGGAATACTTTACCCTGGAAGACAACACCCTTACACTGACGCTTCGGGGTCAGGACGGCGGCGAGTCGTTCCGGGTTGTCTGCCACGTGGCCAATCCCGCCGTCTTTTACCTGGATATGCGTGAGATCATCAACGAACAGCTGGATGCCGGCATATTGAAGGGCTGTGACTATCCCCCCGGTGTGGAGAACTCCTGGTGGTATAATCTGGTTCCCTATCTGGTGGCGGCGGCGGTGCTGTGCCTGTTCTGGTATCTGATGGTTCGCCAGCGGGGCAGCGCCAGCGGTGGAAACGGGGCCCCTGGAGCTGCCCGGTTCAGCCGTGCCCGCACCCGCACCTTGTCCGACCAGGGGAAGAAGGTCACCTTTGACGATGTGGCCGGAGCGGATGAGGAGAAGGAGGAGCTTCAGGAGATTGTGGAGTTCCTTCGGGAGCCCCAGAAATTTACCACACTGGGGGCACGTATTCCCAAGGGTGTGCTGTTGGTGGGGCCTCCAGGCACCGGAAAAACCCTCATTGCCAAGGCGGTAGCTGGAGAGGCCGGGGTGAAGTTTTTGTCTATCTCCGGCTCCGACTTTGTGGAGCTGTATGTGGGAGTGGGCGCAGGCCGGGTACGTGACCTCTTTGACCAGGCCAAAAAGGATGCCCCTGCGATTGTGTTTATTGACGAGATTGATGCTGTGGGCCGCCAGCGGGGCGCCGGACTGGGGGGCGGCCACGACGAGCGGGAACAGACACTGAACCAGCTGCTGGTGGAGATGGACGGCTTTGCCTCCAACGAGGGGGTCATTGTGCTGGCTGCTACCAATCGCCAGGACATCCTGGACCCTGCCCTTCTGCGGCCTGGCCGCTTTGACCGGCAGATCTATGTGGGACTGCCCGATATTAAGGGCCGGGAGGAGATTTTAAAGGTACACGCACGGCAAAAACCGCTGGCGGAGGACGTCTCACTGAAAGAGGTGGCCAAGGCCACAGCTGGGTTCACCGGAGCGGATTTGGAAAATCTGCTCAATGAGGCAGCTTTGCTGGCTGCCCGGGCAGACCGGAGATTTATTCTCATGTCTGATCTCCATGATGCTATGCTCAAGGTGATTGCCGGCCCGGAAAAGCGCAGCCGGGTGGTGACAGAACATGCAAGAACCCTTACTGCATACCATGAGGCGGGCCACGCTGTGGTAATTCACGAGCTGTCCACCGCCGATCCGGTCCATCAGATTACCATTATCCCTCGGGGACAGGCGGGTGGTATGACCATATCTCTGCCGGAAGAGGATAAAGCCTATCAGTCAAAGAAGGAGCTGAAGGAGCAGATTGCCCGCTGTCTGGGCGGCCGGGTGGCAGAACAGCTGGTGTTGGGGGATATCTCTACCGGTGCAGGCAGCGACATTCAGCGTGCCTCTGCTATTGCCCGGAATATGGTTATGCGCTATGGAATGAGTGATAAATTGGGCAGCGTCGTCTTTGAAAACGGACATGATGAGGTGTTTATTGGCCGGTCTATGGCGCAGGCCAAAACCTACTCGGAGGAGGTCGCCGCCGTGATTGACGAGGAGGTGCGCCTGCTGATTGACCAGGCATATGCTCAATGTGAGGCTATTTTGACCCGCTGCCGCCGGGAACTGGAAATTACTGCCCGATACCTGCTGGATCATGAGACTATGGATGGAGAAATTTTTGCTAAAGTGTTCGATGAGCCACAGGCTGAGGAGTTAGCACCCTACCGCAAGTTCTAATTGAAAAAATTTTGCCGGAATCCCCATTTTACCCCTTTACAACGGAACGCAAATCTGCTATAATAACCTGGTCCTTCGGGATATGCGTCCGTAGTTCAATTGGATAGAGCGTCAGATTCCGGTTCTGAATGTTGGGGGTTCGAGTCCCTTCGGGCGTGCCAGTTTAAAACCCGCCGAAAGCCTTGTGTTTCAAAGGCTTTCGGCGGGTTTCTTATTTTCCGCTCCACCAACTTGGCCGTTCAAAAATGGTCATTTAAGGTTAATTGTGTGGTGGAATATGGTGGTGATGTAAGTTCCATACCAGCGCTCACAGCTGCCCACGTGGGCAAGCGTTTGTCTTGCCGGAGAAGTTAAAAAAGATGATATCCCCCGGCTTGTAATCCCTGGAACCGGCCTGTCCCTTGTGGTAGGACATCAAAGTGGGACAGTAAGCGGTTTTCTGCCGCACCTGTTTTTGCGCCCTCTTTTTCGACTGCCGTCTATCCTTTGGAGAGTCAAAGATGCCCTCGTTGCTTTCAAGCGTCATAGTAACCGGCCTCTGTTTGATTTGGGTGCGGTGGCCAAATTTTGGTGAGGCCTAGGGCTGTTGAAAAAATCAATGTATTCCGTGACAGAATTTTGTAGATTGATGTGATTGATACTGAACGAGACCATGGAGGGTCTCCCCAACAGCCGGGAGGAATAACCGCAGCAGCAAAGTAGCCCACGCCAGGTTACCATTCCGGGCGTGGGCCACCTTGCATTTAATTGGATTCTGTTAACATAGTTCTACTACATCAATTATGGCTTGTTCTACGCACAGAGGTGTTTTCGACTTTAGCACCAGGGACAGCGCCACATTGCATCCGTCCTGGCGCGGATGCAGTATGGATACGTTATGAAGGCACTGAGAGCTATGCGCCAAACGGGAAATGTGCAGGGGCGGTGCGTCCGTAAACATCCCACAGGGCGACTGTACAAGAAGAATGCTTCCTGTTTCTTCTGCCGAAGGCATGGCACAGACATTCAATGTGTATTGGAGCGCATACGTGTTTCCGGGTTTCAGTTGAATCTGAGCCGGTGCGTGTTCACTCCAGCAGATATCCTTGCCTGTACAGCTTCGCAGTCTCCAGGCGAGGGGGCAATCCGAGTTCCACCACGTTCGTTTCTGCTGGATGGTAAGCTGTGCGGCGCTTTTTTCGCGGGGCAGCATTTTATACGGCGATAAGCGAGGTGTTGGGCAGGGCTGCGGACCCATTGCGGGACAGGGGAAAGTGCAGGGTCCCGACTGGCATGGCGGAGGACAGGGGATGGGACGGGGCTCCGGCCGGCAGGCTGGCGGCGGAGGCGGGAGCGGAGGCAGCGGACAGAACTCCAGTACATGGTCCAGTTTGTTTTTCAGCAGGATTTGATTCTGGGTCACTGCTTCCACAAGGGCAGTGACGCTTTTGTTGACCGCCAGCACGTCTTGGGGGCAGGTGCATGGACTTCCCCCCGGCAGCGTTCCCAGGATATATTGCAGTTTCTCGCCCTCGGCGTTGAGGATATGGCTCAAGGCAAGCTCTTCCATGGCGATGGACGCAATAATCATGGTCAGAGCTTCTTCCTGGGTCATATCTGCTCCGTTGGGCGGAAAGGAAGGCATCGACATATTCAAAACTCCATAGTGTGTCCCGGCTTTGGCTGGGAGTGATATTTGCGGCAGGATATCCACGCCGCCGCTCTACTCTATGACAACCGGGGCAGTTAGGTGCTGACGAGAACCTGCTGTCCGCCATGTGCATAGAATACCCCGGTGCAGCGCCGCAGAGAGCCGTTCTTCCGCCGCTGCGCCATCGCATGGATTACTGTGCACTTTCTCATATTGAAAGGAGATTCTCAATTATGTCTCTGCCCAGCTTTCCCACGGTTGACCCACCCATTGATCGGGAGGCGGCGGTCAATCAAATTCTCTCCTCCATTGCCATGGAGGAGCTCGGACTGAGCCATA
>CAMWBA010000011.1 GCA_947172355.1 uncultured Bacillota bacterium | reverse complement strand
TCGGGGCAGGGGGTATGAACGCAGATATGCTCCGGGAACACATCCGCCGCTGCAAAGAATTGACCGAGAAGCCCTTTGGCGTGAACATCATGCTGATGAATCCCGCTGCCCCGGAGATGGCCCAAGTGGTCATCCAGGAGGGGGTGAAGGTGGTCACCACTGGAGCAGGGGTGCCCAGCCAATTTGTTCCTGCCTGGAAGGAGGCGGGCATCAAGGTATTCCCTGTGGTGGCCGCCACCGCCCTGGTGAAGCGGCTGGAGCCTTTGGGAGTGGACGGCTTTATTGCCGAGGGCACTGAGTCCGGCGGCCATGTGGGCGAGTTGACCACTATGGCCCTGGTGCCCCAGGTGTGTGAGGTCACCGGTCTGCCTGTGATAGCCGCCGGCGGTATTGCCTCCGGCCGGCAGCTGGCCGCAGCCTTTGCCCTGGGGGCCTGCGGCGCTCAGGTGGGCACCTGCCTGCTGGTGAGTGAGGAATGCCCCATTCACGACAACTATAAACAGGCCGTTTTGAAGGCCAAGGACAGTGACACCACCGTTACCGGCCGGTCGGTCAACGCACCGGTGCGGATTTTGAAGAACCAGATGTCCCGGGAGTACCTAAAAATGGAGCGGGCCGGGGCGGAGCGGATGGAGCTGGAAAAATTCACCCTGGGTTCCCTGCGCCGGGCGGTCTTCGACGGCGACACCAAAACCGGTTCTCTCATGTGCGGCCAGGCGGCAGGACTGCTCCATGAGATACGTCCTCTGCGGGCCATCTTTGAGGCACTGTGCTCCGACTGTGATGAGACGGTCTGCCGGCTGGCGCGGGAGGTGTAAGCCATGAAATTAGCCTTTGTATATGCCGGACAGGGCAGCCAGAAGGCAGGCATGGGGAAGGATTTTTATGAGGAATTTCACGAGTTTGCCAACATTTTCGACCGCGCCCCGGTGGAGTTTGACCTAAAAAAGCTCTGTTTTGACGGCCCGGAGGAGCAGCTGTCACAGACCCGATACACCCAGCCTTGCATGGTGGCGTTCGCAGTCGGGGTGACCGACCTGCTGTATCAAAAGGGGATTCGCCCTCAGGCGGCGGCGGGACTGTCCTTGGGGGAGTATTCCGCCCTGTACGCCGCTGGGGTGTTCAGCCGGGGGACCGCCATTGCAACGGCGGCCTTTCGGGGCCGGGCTATGGAGGAGGCCGCCGCCGGGTTGGCGTGCGGCATGACCGCCGTTCTGGGCCTGGACCGGGAAACGCTCCAGGCGGTCTGCGCCCAGGCGTCTGAACTGGGTACGGTCCAGATCTGCAACTACAACTGTCCCGGCCAGCTGGTGATCGGCGGAGAGCAGGCGGCGGTGGAGAAAGCCGGAGCGCTGGCCAAGGAACTGGGTGCCAAACGGTGCATGCCCTTAAAGGTCAGCGGGCCCTTCCACACCCGTCTGATGAAGCCAGCCGGGGACGCGCTGGCGATGTATTTCAAGACAATTTCCTTTGGACCCATGGAATTTCCGGTCTGCTTCAACTGCAAGGGCGGCCCTCTGGAGGAGGGGGAGAGCATTCCTGCCCTGCTGGAGCGGCAGGTTCAGTCCCCGGTGTATTGGGAGGACACCATCCGCCGTATGGAGGCGGACGGCATTGATACAGTGGTGGAGATCGGACCGGGGAAAGCGCTGAGCGGCTTTTTTAAGAAGACCGCCCCGGCGATCCAGACCTATTCGATTGACACAGCGGCCGGCTTCCACCGCGTGGTTGCCGCTCTGAAAGGAGAACATGCATGAGTATGGAGGGAAACGTGGCCCTGGTCACCGGCGGAAGCCGGGGGATTGGACGGGCCATCTGTCTGGAACTGGCCCGGCAGGGGGCGGCAGTGGCTGTCAACTATGCGGGCAGCAGCCAGGCGGCGGAGGAGACGGCGGAACAATGCCGGGCCCTGGGGGTGGAGGCGGAGGTCTTCCAGGCCGACGTGTCTGACCCCGCTGCCTGCAGCGCCCTGGTGGCGGCGGTGAAGGAGCGGTTTGGCCGGCTGGACATTTTGGTGAACAACGCCGGTATTTCCCGGGACGGTCTGCTGATGACCGCCAAGGAGGAGGATTTCACCCAAACCCTGGATACCAACCTGAAGGGGGCCTATTTCTGCACCAAGGCGGCGGCAAAGGTGATGGTGCGGCAGAAGTATGGGCGGATCATCTGTCTGTCCAGCGTGGTGGGTCTGCGGGGCAACCCAGGTCAGACCGCCTACGCCGCCAGCAAGGCCGGAATTTTGGGGCTGGTCAAAGCGGCGGCAAAGGAGCTGGCCGGGCGGGACATCACCGTCAACGCGGTGGCTCCCGGCTATATTGAGACCGATATGACTGCCGTTCTGCCCGACAAGGCCAAAGAGGCGATGCGGACCACCATTCCCAAAGGCAGGCCCGGCTCGCCCGAGGAGGTAGCCCGAGCCGCTGTCTTCTTTGCCGCCCCTGAGTCCGCTTACATCACCGGCCAGGTGCTGTGTGTGGATGGCGGTATGGCCGTTTAATGAGGTGAGAGAGATGGAAAAGCGCAGAGTGGTAATCACCGGCATGGGTACCGTCAATCCGGTGGGTGGTACTGTGGCCGACAGCTGGACGGCGGTGAAGGAAGGGCGGTGCGGCATTGGCCCCATTACCCGGTATGATACCTCCAATATGAAAGTGAAGCTGGCCGGCGAGGTCCGGGACCTGGACATAGACGGTCTGCTGGGCAGACGGGAGACCAAGAAGATGGACCGGTTTACCCAGCTGGCTTTGGTGGCGGCGGACGAGTGTATGGCCGACTCCGGGCTGGACCGGGAGCGGACGGCTTTGGACCGCTGCGGGGTTATCTTCTCCAGCGGCATTGGCGGGTTTGAGACGGTGGGGGAGGCCCACCGGCGGGGGAGTGAACGGGGCTATGATACAGTGTCCCCCTTTGTCATCCCCATGATTATCTCCAACATGGCAGCGGGCCATATGGCCATCCGGTATGGATTCAAGGGTATGTGCTCCTGTGTGGTTACCGCCTGTGCCGGCGGGACCAACGCCGTGGGCGACGCCTTCCGGCACATCCGGGACGGCTACGCCGAGGTGGTGCTGTGCGGCGGAGCTGAGGCGGCCGTCACCCCTCTGGCCATGGGCGGCTTTACCGCCATGAAAGCCCTGTGCGAAGGCGCCGACCCCCTGCGCGCCTCCATCCCCTTCGACGCAGAGCGCTCCGGCTTTGTAATGGGGGAAGGGGCGGGCGCCCTTCTGCTGGAGGAGTATGCGCACGCCATGGCCCGGGGGGCCAAGATCTATGCGGAAGTGATTGGCTACGGCGCCAACTGCGATGCCCACCACATCACCGCTCCCGCCCCCGGCGGAGCAGGGGGGGCAGCCTGCATGGCACAGGCCCTGGCCGACGCCGGCGTGGCTCCGGAGGCGGTGGACTACATCAACGCCCACGGCACCTCTACCCCCCTCAACGATGCCAGCGAGACGGCGGCTATACATGCCGTCTTTGGAGACCATACCGGCGCACTGATGGTCAGTTCCACCAAGTCCATGACGGGCCACCTGCTGGGAGCAGCGGGGGCGGTGGAGGCCATCTTCACCGCTCTGGCCTTGAAAGAGGGCTATGCCCCCGCCACCATCGGCTATCAGGTTCCAGACCCGGCCTGTGACCTGGACATTGTGCCCAATGTAGGAAGAACGGCGGACATCAGAACCGCCCTGTCCAATTCGCTGGGCTTTGGCGGACATAATGCGGCCATTGTGCTGAAAAAGTGGGAGGAGTGATTGGATGGAACTGAACATAGATCAAATTGAGGCGCTGCTGCCCCACCGTTATCCCTTCCTGCTGGTGGACAAGATTACCGAGTGCATTCCCGGCCAGAGAGCCAGAGGAATTAAGTGCGTCACCGCCAATGAACCCTTCTTCCAGGGCCATTTTCCCGGCTTCAAGGTGATGCCCGGGGTGCTCATCATCGAGGCCATGGCCCAGGTGGGGGCGGCGGCCATTCTGACCGAGGAGGGAAACCGGGGTAAGCTGGCCCTGTTCGGCGGCATTAAGAACGCCCGGTTTAAGCAGCAGGTCCGTCCCGGCGATGTATTGGAGCTGTCCTGTCAGCTCACCGCCCGGAAGGGCCCGGTGGGCTTTGGCGCGGCGGAGGCCCGGGTGGACGGAAAGCTGGCCTGCAAAGCGGAGCTCACCTTCGCTCTCACCGGCCCTTCCGCTTCCACTTGCGGAGTGGAGGATTCTTTGATATAATGTCCTTGATCTGGAAGCGGAGGGGGAGGAAGAAGGTGCTGGAGGAGAGTTTTGACCGCATTTACACCAAGTTTAAACTTCATTTTTATCAGGCTGTGTTTAACCGGTTTCAGACTCGGGAGGCCAGCCTGACGGCGGTGGAGACCTTCTGCATGGAGATTATTCGGGCCCTCAACGAACCCACCATCAACGAATTTGCCTCCTTTGCCAACATCTCTTCGCCGAACGCCGCCTATAAGGTGAACAGCCTCATCCGGAAAGGGTATGTGGAAAAGGTTCAGTCCTCCAACGACCGGCGGGAGTATCATCTGCGTCCCACCCAGAAATTCCACGATTACTATGGTTTGAGCAGCGCCTATGTCCGGGAGGTTATGGACCGGGTGCGGGAGCGCTTCACCTCAGAGGAGGTGGCCCAGATGGACCGAGTGCTGGAAATCGTGGGCCGGGAACTGATGCCAGAGGTGGAATTAAAAGAATAACATCCAACCATGATGCCCTCGAAGATGCCGGGATGCCGTCTCTTCGGGGGCTGGTTTATTCCTCCATCCCGGTACAGCCAGCTCGAAGCAGGGTTTTTCTTGACTTTTTTATCGCTGGGCCATAAACTAGAGTGGTAAGATATCAAAGGAATTAGACGGACTCTTTTGAAGTCTGCGGTGAAGAGGGCCAACGTTGAACTGGGAGAAAAGAGAGGGTGCAGGCAATGGAACTTCAACAGGCACAGACCCAATCCTTGAGCCAGCGCCAGCTGTACAGCGTGGAGCTGCTGCGGCTGAGCACATTGGAGCTGGACGCCTATGTGCGGGAGCTGGCTCAGGAGAACCCGGTGATTGAGGTGGAGGACCCCGCTCCCGCCCCCCAGACGGAGGGGCCGGACGACTTATTGGGACGCCTGCGCTGGCTGGAAGACAACGACAGTCAAAATTGGTTTTATCAGCGCCTCAGCGATGACGAGCTGGACCCTCTGGCCAGAATCGGCACCGGCGGCGGCCTGGAGGAGACGTTGGTCAGCTTTCTCTCCCGGCAGTTAGACCGGCTGAAGCCGGAGGAGGAGCTCCGGCGGCTGGTGGCATATCTTATCCGCTGTCTGGACGATGACGGATATCTGCGGATTCCCCTGGCGGAGCTGTCGCGGCAGGGAGAGATTCCGCTCGGCAGATTAGAGCAGGCGCTGGACCTGCTGAAAACCCTGGAGCCAGCGGGGGTGGGGGCGGCGGACCTGTCCCAGTGCCTGGAGCTTCAGCTGGAGCGCATTGGCGAGACAGGACCCGCTTTGGCCATTGTCAAAGAGCACATCGGCCTGTTGGCCCGGCGGCACTACCGGGCGATTGCCAGCCGCCTGGGTATCACGGTGGACCAGGTGGAGGAAGCCCTGCGGACCATCCGGGAGCTGGATCCCCGCCCCGGCGCGGTGTTTCAGCGGATGGAGCAGATTCATTATCCCCAGCCTGACTTGGTGGTGGAGGAGCAGGGGGGACGGCTGGCGGTCCGCTCCCTGCGCGAGAAGTGCCCGCCCTTCCGGGTGAGCCGCTACTATCGGAATTTACTGGCCCAGTCGGAGGATAAGGAGGTGCGGGATTACCTCAATGAAAAGCTCCGCCAGGCGGAGAATGTTTTATGGGCGGCCCAGCAGCGTGAGAGCACCCTGGTTCGGTGTGCCCAGGTGATTGTGGAGCGGCAGGCGGATTTTTTCAAGTTTGGACCGGAAAAACTGCTCCCTCTGCGCATGGGGACGGTGGCCCAGGAACTGGGACTGCACGAGTCTACCGTCAGCCGGGCGGTGCGGGAGAAATATGTTCAGTGCTCCAGAGGACTGTTCCCGTTGGGATATTTCTTCTCCCGTTCGGTAGGAGCGGGCGAGGAGGACAGCCCCAGCGTGGCGGCGGCGCGGAAGCTGCTGCTTCGACTGATAGAGGGGGAGGATAAGACAAAGCCTCTGTCGGACCAGCAGCTCTGTGAGCATATGGTCCGGGAGGGCTGTGCCATATCCCGCCGGACCGTGGCCAAATACCGGGGAGAACTGGGGGTCCCCAGCGCCGCCGGGAGAAAGGTGCGCTGAGGGCGGCTGAAATGGATCCAAATAACAACAGCCGGAGCGGTAAAATGCCGCTCCGGCTGTTTTGATGGCCGGTATATGGGGGCCTGCGGGGGAGTCAGGGGCAGGCTCCGCTCCGTTATTGGGCCAGGAATTTAAGGGCGGAGGACACCATAACCTCCATGCCAATGGGCAGGGACTCCTCGGCGGGGGCGAAGGAGCCGTGGTGGATGGGGTAGACGGGCTTGGTCGGGTCCTGACAGCCCAGCCAATAGAAAGCGGACGGCACCTCTTTGCAGTAGAAGGAGAAGTCCTCGCCGCCCAAAGAGGAGTACTCGGGGACAATCAGACCGTCCTCGCCCACCGTTTCCACAATGGCGCTGCGGACAATTTCAAACATCCCTGGGTCGTTGACCGT
Organism: uncultured Bacillota bacterium; assembly: GCA_947172355.1. Taxonomy (GTDB): domain Bacteria; phylum Bacillota; class Clostridia; order Oscillospirales; family Oscillospiraceae; genus Lawsonibacter. The sequence goes on along the minus strand of CAMWBA010000011.1, from coordinate 30,419 downwards.
GGGGGAGTAGCCGGGCACATATTGAAATTCATAGGTGCCGCCCATACCCTCGGTGACGCCCTTGATGATATTTTCAATACGGGCGGGCATCGTGTCACGGACCGCTAGGTCCAGATTGCGGCAGGTGCCTTCCAGCTTCACCTCGTCGGCGATGACGTTGTACCGGCTGCCGCCCTGGATTTTGCCAATGGAGATGACGGTGCTCTTTAAGGGGGGGACGTTCCGGGCCACAATGGACTGGAGAGCGGCCACCACATAGGAGGCAATCATAATGGCGTCAATGCCCTCGTCCGGGGCGCTGCCGCCATGGCTGCTTTTGCCCCGGATGGTGATGAACAGCCGGTCGGAGGCGGCCATCATGGGGCCGATGCGCGTACCCACTTTGCCCACAGGGAAGGGAGGCCAGACATGCTGGCCCAGCACCGCGTCCACTTTGGGATTTTCCAGCACGCCGTCGGCAATCATTTTCTTGGCGCCGCTATCGGCGGCGTTCTCCTCGGAGGGCTGGAAGATCAGCTTGACGGAGCCGTTAAAGGTGTCTTTCAGCTCCTTGAGCACATAGGCGGCCCCCAGCAGCATGGCGGTGTGGGTGTCGTGGCCGCAGGAGTGGGCCATGCCAGGGTTCAGAGAGGTGCAGGCCAGCCCAGTGTTTTCGGTGAGCTGGAGGGCATCCATATCGGCCCGCAGGCCCACGCACTTGCCCGGACCAGCACCTTGAATCAGGGCGGTGACGCCGTAGCCGCCCACATGCTCGGTGGGCTCCAGGCCCATGTCCCGCAGGACCTGGGCTACATAGGCGGAAGTCTCCTTCTCCTGGCCGCTGGGCTCCGGGTGCTGGTGCAGCCAGAAGCGGTGTTCCATCACTTTGTCCCAATATTTGTCAATCAGTTGACGCAGTTCAGACATATCATATGCCTCCTCGAAAAATTTTATTGTTCCCACCCGGTTAAGGGGTGGGAACCTGGTTGTTTTATGGGGCCTTCCAATCTCCGGCAGTCAGGGCCAGCTGAGCAAAAATCCGGATGGCCAGGGGGATGACCCGTTCGTCCACATCGAAGTAGTCGTTGTGGTGGGGGGCGGGGAGGGGCATACCAAAGACCAGCTCAATGACCTGCCCGCCGTGCTCCTGGACGTCCCGCATCATGGTGGTGACATCCTCGCCGCCGTTGAAGTTGATGTCCCGCAGAATCTGGTCCACGCCCTCCATCTGGGACAAAACCTGGATGGTCTGTTCGACCAGAGGCTCGTCGCAGACGATGCAGCCAGCCGACCCCATGAACCGGGTCTCCAGAGTGCAGCCGTACATATCCGCCGCACCCTGGCAGATCCGCCGGGCCTCGGCCTCCATGAAAGCGTTGATTTCGGTGGTTCCGCCCCGGGTCTCCACGCACAGATCGGCTCGGGCGGGGATCACGTTGCGGCCGGTTCCGCCGTGGAAGGTGCCCACATTGATACGGCTGGCGCCGTCGCCATGGCGGGGGATGGAGAGCATGCCCAGGGTTGCCATTGCGGCGGCGGCGATGGCGTTGCGGCCTCGCTCCGGCGCGGCGGCGTGGGAGGGGTAGCCGTGGAAGGTGACATCAAATTTGGTGCTGGCCAAAAAGCCGTGTCCGCCGGCAGCCACAGCCCCCACCTTTAGCCCGTCCAGCAGGCCTACATGCCCGCCAAAGAAGTAGTCACACTGGGAGAAGTGCCCTGCGGCAGTAAGGCTGGCCGCCCCGCGCAGCCCCTCTTCTCCGGGCTGGAAAACCAACAGGACCTTGCCCCGCAGCTGGTCTTTACAGGCGCACAGCAGCTTGGCCACACCCACGCCAATGGCGCCGTGGGCGTCGTGGCCGCAGGCGTGCATACAGTTGGCATGGGTGGAACGGAAGCCCAGAGCACAAGGGGGGTGCTTGGGGTCGTTGGCCTCCTCCACGTCATTGCAGTCGATATCCACCCGGATACCCACTGTGGGGCCGGGGAGGGCCCCTTCGATGACGGTGAGACAGCCGGTGTAGCCCCCCTTCATAGCCTCTACCAAGTCGGGGCGGTTGGTCTCCTGCATAGCCCGCTGCCAGCACTCCTCCAGAATCTGGGGCTGGGGCAGGCCGAACATCTTTTCCTTGACGTGGATGGAGGGGCCGTATTGGACGGTGAGGCCCAGCTTTTCCAGCTCGTCAATGATGCGGGCGGTGGTGCGGAACTCCGTCCAGCCCGACTCGGGGTGCTTGTGGAAGTCACGGCGCAGCTGAATCATCTCCTGGCCCAGCTGCTCAAAATCTGCATGGTCAAATGTCATAGCCGCTCGCCTCACAGGGTCAGCAGGGCCAGAATAACACGTGCAGTGTCGTTCAGGTCCTCGATTTTCAGGGATTCATTGGTGGTATGTACCTTGGTCATGCCGGTGCCCAGCACCACGGTCTCAATCCCTTTCAGATTGTAGACGTTGGCATCGCTGCCGCCGCCGCCCAGAGCGGTGTGGGGGGTGTGGCCGGCCTTTTGGATGGCTTCCGCAATGAGCTTGACGGTCTCGCTGTCCTCAGAGACATTGTAAGCCACATAGTTGGTCATGGGGTTGTACTCCAGGGTGGCGCCCGCCTCGTCGCAGGCTTCTTGGAGGCACTGATGGATATGCTCGGCCTGCGCATTGAGCTTGTCGGCGTTGCGGCTGCGGACTTCGGTGATGATGGAGCAGCGTTCCGGAACAATATTGGTGGCGTACTCGGCCTTGATGGTGCCGATGTTGCAGGTGGTCTCCTCGTCAATGCGCAGCAGGTTCATTTTGGCGATGGCCTTGGACATGACTTGAATGGCGCTGATGCCGTCCTCGGGGGCCAGGCCCGCATGGGACCGGCGGCCCACCACGTCGGCGAAAATCTTGGTCTGGCCAGGGCCGCCCACAACGATCTTGCCCACGTCGCCGCTGGAATCGAACACATAGGCCCGCTTGCACTTGAGCTGGGAGCAGTCGAACGCCTTGGCGCCCCGCATGCCGCCCTCTTCCCCGATGGAGAAGATGATTTCCGCCGGGCGGTGGGGCAGGTTGTTCTCCAGAATGACCCGCACAGCCTCCAGGATGGCGCAGATGCCGCTCTTGTCGTCGCCGCCCAGAATGGTAGTGCCGTCGGAGTAGATTACGCCGTCCCGGATCTGGGGCTTGATGCCCACCCCGGGGACCACGGTGTCCATATGGGCGCTGAGGCCGACGGGCTCTCCCTCGCCGGGCAGGCGGGCAAAGACGTTAAAGCCGTTAGAGTTATAGGTCTTGCCGGCCTCATCCGTGATAGGCTCCAGTCCCAGCTCTTTCAGTACCTCGCACAGCCGCTCGCCCATAGCCTTCTCGTTGCAGCTCTCGCTATCAATCTGAATAAACTCCAAAAACTCCTTTAGCAGTCTCTCTTCGTTGATTTGAATCATTGGGAAAAAGCTCCTTTCCAAATTTTAAATTTTTCAATATCGCGGCATCCGCCGCGTTGGCTCACAAGAGAATACTCAGCCTTGGAAGGACCCCTCCAGAGCCTGCTTCACGGCCGGCAGGTCAACAGCCGGCCGTTTCTTTTTTTGCCTGCGCCATTGTTTGAGATCCTGCCGGACCAGCGCACAGTCCACCCCGCGCAGGTTCAGCTGGGGCCGGCCGTAGACGTCGGCAAAGAGGACCAGCTTTTCCACCGGCACATAGCCCAGTCCAGCCCGGCTGAGCACCCGATTGATGACCACAATCTGCTCGTCCATGCGGTCCAGGGGGTTGGGCTCCTGGCGCACATCCTTATGAAAGGCCAGAGTCCAGGATTTGGAAGAGGCGCTGCCCGAAACTTCCAGCCCAAAGTGGTACAGCTGGACGACATAGACCCCCTCCCGGGCGGCATAGAGCATGGGGCAGACGCACCGGCCCCGCTGAGAGACCACCGTCACGTTCTGCCACACCTGGGCTCCGGTTCCGCCAATCCTCCGCAGTTTTTTCGCCATCCGGGCGGTGGTGCCCTCTGGGGTGCGCATGGAGGAGAGGACGCGAATTGCCAGCCAGATTAGGAAAAATCCCCCTGCCAGAATCAAGGTAAAATAAACATAATCCATAGGAGTTTGCAGCTTCCAGACGTTGAAGCCATCAAGAGAAAACCAATCCTGAAAGAAACTCTGAATACCTTTCATACATTGCTCCTGTTAAACGAATTATAGATGGAATAAAAATAGAATACCACAGTTTGGCAAAAAAGAAAAGAGAAGAAACCGACTTTGTACAATTAAGAGATTTTTGGGGACGTCGATTTGTTGACTATGAACAATTTTTGAACGAGGTTTTGTTTTTTTGTGAACAGGTCTTGATTTTGCACAAAAAAGATGGTATCATAAGTCATGCACGTATATACTTTGCTGAATCTTTTCTAGGGGGAGAGGGGAAACACGAAGGTATACGAAATTTTTCTTTTTTTAAGGAGGAAATTCTATGCCAGACAAAACCTTGACCAAAAAGACATGGCTGGATAAGTTCCTGGACGGTCTGGAACGGATCTGCAACAAGCTGCCGCCTCCGGCGATCATGTTCATCTATTTATTTGTGATCGTCGCGGTTCTCAGCGCAATTCTTAGTTTGATGGGCGTATCCGCTTTGAATCCCGCAACGCAAGAGGTTGTAAAAGTCGAGAATCCTATTTCCACAGCCGGTCTGATGTGGTTCCTGGAGAACATGGTCAAGAACTTCACCGGCTTTGCCCCTCTGGGTCTGGTTATCACCATGACTCTGGCGATCGGCATGTGCGAGGAGTCCGGCCTGATTATGGCGCTGCTTCAAGATAAGCTGCGCAACATTCCCCCTGCAGTCCTTCCCTTCGTGGTCGCTTTTGTCGGTACGGTGGGCAACCTGGCCTCCGATACCGCCATGGTAGTGATTCCCCCTGTGGCTGCTGTTTTGTACATTGGTGCCGGCAAACATCCCCTGGCCGGTATGATCTGCGGCTACGCCGGCGCTCAGGCGGGCTTCTCCGCCAACCTGATGATCGCCGGCACAGACGGCCTGCTCCAAGGTATTACCAATACCGTGCTGGACGGCTTCTTGGGCGAGGGTGTCTACAATGTAGAGGTCACCTGTAACTGGTACTTCATGATCGCCTCCACCTTTATGTGCTCCGTCGTCATCGGTCTGGTGTGCAACCTGCTGATCGACAAGCGCTTCGGCAAGTATGAGCCCGCCGATCCCTCCATGGAGGTCAAGCTGGAAGAGGTCAGCGATGCCGAGCGGAAAGCCTTGGGCAAGGCAGGTATCGCCCTGCTGATCTATCTCATTCTTCTGGTTGTGGGCTTCTTTGCCGGTCCTCTGGCCAAGATCAATGATGAGGGCAAGCGCGTTCTGGTTGGCTCTCCTCTGATTTCCAACCTGATCCCCATCCTGTTCTTCTTCTTTGCCATCCCCGGTCTGGTCTACGGCTTCTCCACCAAGAAGTTTAAGAGCTCCCGGGATGTGAACAAGGCCATGACCCACCAGATGGAGCTGATGGGCAGCTATGTGTCCTTCTGCTTCTTCTGCGGTCAGTTTAACGCCCTGTTCAACTGGACCAAGCTGGGCACCGTGTTTGCCATCAGCGGCGCGAACTTCCTGAACGGCGCTGGTTTCACCGGTTTCCCCCTGGTGGTCTGTGTCATCCTGCTCACCGGCTTCATTAACCTGCTGGTTACCTCCGGCTCCGCCAAGTGGGCCATCCTGGCGCCTGTGTTCGTCCCCATGCTGATGATGCTGGGCTACCACCCCGGTTTCATCCAGCTGATCTACCGTCTGGGCGACTCCCCCACGAACGCGTTCAGCCCCATGTCCCCCTACATCTGGGTTACACTGGGTGTGGCTCAGGCCAAATACGACAAGGATGCCCAGATTGGCACCCTGGCCGCCGGCCTGTTCCCCATCGCTATGGTACTCCAGGTGGTGTGGATCATCTTCCTGGGTGTGTACATGTTCTTGGGACTCCCCATCGGTCCTGGCGTGGGCACCGAGCTGCCCGCCGAGCTGGCTGGTCTGTTGATCCAGTAATCTTCCTCAAAGACAAAAGTGGGAGCCGTCCGTCTGGACGGCTCCCCTTTTCTTGCCTCCCAAGGAGGGGATTGTTTCACTAAATGTCATTGGCACATAGGAAAGCTCTTTTTTCGGTTCCTTTTTTCTCACGAGAAAAAAGGAACGCTCCGAAGAGCGCTCCTTTTGCCGCAGATAAAATCAGGCCAGAGCGGCAGTGATAATAGCCATGGAGTAGACCTCTTGGGCGTTGCAGCCCCGACTGAGGTCGTTGATGGGGGCGTTCAGTCCCAGGAGGATGGGGCCGTAGGCGTCGAAGGAGCCCAGACGCTGGGCGATCTTATAGCCGATATTGCCAGCATTGATGTCGGGGAAAATGAAGGTGTTGGCATAGCCGGCCACCTTGGAGTTGGGACACTTGGTCTCGGCCACCCGAGGAGCCACAGCGGCATCGAACTGAAGCTCGCCCTCGATGGGCACATTGGGCATGGCCAGCTTGGCCTTTTCAGCGGCGTTGCGCATTTTATCCACCGACTCGCCCTTGCCGGAGCCAAAGGTGGAGTAGCTGAGGAAAGCCACCTTGGGGTCCACGCCGAAGATCTTGGCACACTGAACGGTCTCGGAGGCAATCTCTACCAGCTCGTCCTCGTTGGGGTTGATGTTGATGGCGCAGTCAGCCATAGCCAGCACCATATTGCCGCCAGTGGCATAGGGGCGGACCAGGATGAAGCAGGAGGAGACGATGGAGTTGCCCGGCTTGGTTTTAACCAGCTGGAGAGCGGGACGAACGGTGTCGGCGGTGGAGTAGGTGGCGCCGCCCAGCAGGGCGTCCGCGATGCCCATGGCCACCAGCATTGTGCCGAAGTAGTTCCCCTTCTTCAACATAGCCCGGCACTCATCTGCGGTCATCTTGCCCTTGCGCAGCTCTACCATGCGGTTTACCATGGCGTCCATGTCCGCATAGGTTTCGGGATCATAAATGACAGCGCCCCGGATGTTGAAACCGGCCTCCTCGGCGGCCTCCAAAATCTCCTTTTCGTTGCCGATGAGGATGGGGGTCAGGAAAGTTCCGGACAGCAGGCGGGCAGAAGCCTCCAAAATGCGGGGGTCAGTCCCCTCTGTAAAGACAATCTTACGTGGGTGAGCCTTTAGGATTTCGATGAGTTTTTTAAACATAAGCCATTCCTCCAAATCGTTAAGATAGGTACACCAGTACCCGCTTCTACTCAGTATGGTAGCATTTCCAAGGAGAAAATGCAAGGCTTGTCTGATAGTTTTCTTTCTTGTATTGATGAAAATTTCGGAAAAATTTTTTCATTTTCCTCTTTACGCGGCGTAATGCTTTCAAGTATACTATACCAAGTGTATTGCAAAATTCTCAGACGGGCACAGCTTGCGGCCGCTGGTCCGGATCGTTTGATTTGAGGTGAAACATTGTGAAGGAAGGAAACGCGGAATTTCCACGTACACTGTCCCTGCTGCGGCAGGAGAAAGGGGTGAGCCAGCGTACCGCTGCCGGCGATTTAGGAATCTCGCAAGCCCTGCTCAGCCACTATGAAAACGGCGTCCGGGAGCCAGGGCTGTCCTTTGTGGTCAAAGCCTGCGACTACTACGGTGTGTCTGCCGACTTTCTTCTGGGCCGGACTCTGACCCGAGACGGTACCACCATCGGCCCGGAAGAGCTCTACGACATCAGCGACGAGAAAAACAACTCCATCAAAGGGGGCGTGCTGGCCCTGCTAAGCAAAAAGCTGCTGGTCAACTCCATCGGGGTCCTCTTTGGACTGTTGGGCAAAACGGGCAGCCGGGAAGCCGTTCAGGCTGCCGCCGGCTATCTGTCTACTGCTGTGTATACCATGTACCGGCGGCTCTACGATGCCAATCCCAACAACAACCCGGATTTTTTCTCGGTATCTCTCCGGCACTTTCAAGCCGGTATAGCTGAGGCCGACATGAAGTGCTGTGAGGCTGAGCTGGCCGACGCTCTGGCTGCCCATGTCAAGGCCAAAGGCCCCATGCCCGAGATGACCCACGACGCCCTGGCCCGGGATTACCCGGTGTTGTACCAGTCCATCTTCCAGGTGGTCCACAACACCGGCGAGCGGGTCAACGCCATCAGTGCTGGCCGGAAGAAACAGGAGAAAAAGTAGGAGGTTTGTATTATGGAACCCGTCTATGAGATCGACTTTTCCGCCCTGGACCCGGAGGAAAAGGTGGAGTTTATGGATGACCTGCGGGACAGTATGGCGGAGAGCTTCGCAGACCAGCCTGCTCCCGTCCAGATTTTGGCCCAGACCTTGATCTTTACCCGCTGGTGGAACTCCTATAAGCACATGGCCCCCAAGGAGTCGGCCCCGGAAATTTTAGGGATCGCCATCGAGCTGCTGTGGGACTTTCTGGAGGGGAAATGCGGCGAAGCGGAGTTTGTCCGGTTTCAGCAGAGCTTTTCCGACTCCGCGCTGGACATCCTCACCGGGGACGATGGCGGGCTGAACGAGGACCCGGAGAGCGGCGCCTTTTCCCGGAAGTATTTTACCCCCTGGCACGCCTTGTCCTACAATGTGTTCCTCTCCTACCTGTGTACTGTGCTGGAGGAGGCGGTTTCCCAAAGCTTCACCTGGGACGCGGTGGAGGGCGTGATTGTTGGGGACATCGGCGACACCATGATCGACTTTTTTGAGCCAATTTATCGAAACGCTTCCGGAGGGTATTACCCCTCCGAGCTGAACCGCCGGGAGAAAGAGGCGTACAACACCCCCACCTTTGCCCGTGTGATCGCCCTGCTCCAGCAGGACATGCGCGCCGCCCTGGAGGGTACGCCTCTGGCCGAGCTGCGGGCACGGTATCAAAACGAATACCTGTTCTCCCCCGAGGAGAGCGCCAAGATCAGCGACTACCGGTGATCCCGCAGGGGACGCGTACCGTGCGCCCGTTCCCCCGACAGTAAAAACAGCGGGCGGACATTGTCCGCCCCTATATTTCAAACCAGAGAGGTTTTGCATATGACCGACCAAAGTAAAATCCGAAATTTTTCCATCATCGCCCACATCGACCACGGCAAGTCTACTCTGTCCGACCGGCTGATTGAGCTGTGCGGGGCGGTGGAGCAGCGGCAGATGGAGAGCCAGCTGCTGGACAACATGGACTTAGAGCGAGAGAGAGGCATCACCATCAAGGCCCGGGCGGTGCGGCTGGACTACCAGGCCCAGGATGGGGAAATCTACCACCTGAACCTCATCGACACCCCGGGGCACGTGGACTTTAACTATGAGGTCAGCCGTTCTCTGGCGGCCTGCGAGGGGGCGGTGCTCATCGTGGACGCTTCCCAGGGCATCGAGGCCCAGACTCTGGCCAACACCTACCTGGCCATGGAGCACGATTTAGAGATTCTCCCGGTGGTGAACAAGATCGACCTGCCCGCCGCCGACCCGGCGCGAGTGAAGGAGGAGATCGAAAACGTCCTGGCCCTCCCCGCCCTGGATGCCCCGGAGATCTCCGCCAAGCAGGGGGTCAACATCCCCGCTGTGCTGGAGGACATCGTACAGAACATCCCCGCCCCGGAGGGGGACCCCGGCGCGCCCTTGAAAGCCCTGATTTTCGACAGCCAGTACGACCCCTACGTGGGGGTGATCGTCTACTTCCGCATTATGGAGGGCGCCTTGAAAAAGGGGATGGATGTGAAGATGATGGCCTCCGGGGCCCGGTATACCGTGCTGGATTGCGGCTATTTGAAGCCTCTGGGGATGGAGTCCGCCCCCGAGCTCACCGCAGGAGAGGTGGGCTGGTTCACCGCCTCCATCAAGAACGTGAAGGACACCAGCGTGGGCGACACCATCACCGGTGCGGATGCCCCCGCCGCCGAGGCTCTGCCCGGCTACCGCCCCGCCCAGGCCATGGTCTACTGCGGCATCTATACCGAGGACGGCTCCAAGTACCCCGACCTGCGGGACGCCCTGGAGAAGCTCCAGCTCAACGACGCCTCCCTCTCCTTCGAGCCGGAGTCCTCCGTGGCCCTGGGCTTCGGCTTCCGTTGCGGCTTTTTGGGGATGCTTCACATGGAGATTATCCAGGAGCGGCTGGAACGGGAGTTTGACTTGGATCTGGTGACCACACTGCCCTCTGTTATATACGAGGTCACAAAAACAGACGGGACTGTGGTCCGGGTGGACAACCCCCACAACTACCCCGACCCCGGCTCCATCGCCGAAGCTCGGGAACCCTATGCCAAGGTGTCCATCATCTCGCCGCCGGACTATGTGGGGAACATCATGCCCATGTGCCAGGACCGCCGGGGCATCTTTCAGGACATGCAGTATCTGGACACCAATCTGGTGGAGCTGCACTACTCCATGCCCATTGGGGAGATTATCTACGACTTTTTCGATGCCCTCAAGGCCCGGACCAAGGGCTATGCCTCGTTGGATTACGAGCTGGAGGGCTATGAGAAGAGCGATCTGGTGAAGGTGGATCTGCTGCTCAACGGCGACCAGGTGGACGCCCTCAGCTTTATCGTCCACCGGGAGAAGGCTTACGGCCGGGCGAGGCGCATTTGCGAAAAGCTGAAGGAGAACATCCCCCGCCAGCTCTTTGAAGTGCCGGTCCAGGCGGCTATCGGCGGCAAGATTATCGCCCGGGAAACGGTGAAAGCCATGCGCAAGGACGTGCTGGCCAAGTGCTACGGCGGCGACATCACCCGCAAGAAAAAGCTGCTGGAGAAGCAGAAAGAGGGTAAGAAGAAAATGCGCACCCTGGGTACGGTTCAGCTGCCCACAGAGGCATTTATGGCGGTACTCAAACTGGATGAAGAATAACACTGGGCTCCACGGGATCGTGGAGCCCAGTGTTTAGTGGGGAGCCGTCCGATCGAACTCGGCCAAGAACTGGTCGTGCAGGCGCTCTTCCGCCTGCTTCCGGGCTTTCACCGCATCCTCAAATTTGGAAAAGCTACCCAGATATTGCCGTTTGCCCTTGAAGCAGATGGAAGCGCGCCATACCCCTTTTGAGGCCCGCCAGTCCACCCCAGGGACACCGCTGGTGTTGTTCCGCCGCACCGTTTTAGCCCGGAGCATTTCAACACAAGTGCCGTCTATATAGGTCAAACTGGAAACGCCCCCATTCAAACACTGTCCGCAGCTGGTGGTGTGGCCGCTGCGCAGATGGCAGGTTTTGACCACCGTCTTACGCCCGCAGTCACACTGGCAATGCCAAGCGGTCCGATTTCCGATATTGGGGGCAGGTCCTGTTACAAGAAGGTGGCCATACGTTTGCCCAATTAAATTTAGTTTCTTTCTGGAATGTCTCTCCACAGGTTATTCCCCGCTCCGTACATGGATATACAGAATGGTGTACTTTCTTGTAAAAGGAATTTGTTCCAGAAATAATATGACTTGGCATTGAAATACAAATGTTTTTATGATAAGATACTATTAGTTTGATGACAGGCATATTTACAAGAAAGTACACATTTCTGCCAATATGCCTGTTTACAACAACTCGGCCTTTTCGTAAATTTCGGCACGATAGCGGAAGGTGGACAGAGGCATTCCGCATTCCTTTGCTGCCTGTGTGCCAGTAATGACGCCGGCCTTCCACCGCTGGTAGGCGCTGTGGTAGTTGGGCGGAAGAGGGCTGGGGGGACGTCCGAACCGGACGCCCCGGGCCTTGGCGGCGGCAATGCCCTGTTCCTGGCGCTTGCGGATGTTCTCCCGCTCATTCTGGGCCACAAAGGACAAGATTTGCAGTACCAGGTCGGCGATGAAGGCACCCATTAGGTCCTTGCCGTTCCGGGTGTCCAGCAGGGGCATGTCGATGACGCAGATATCTGCGCCGATCTCTTTGGTCAGTACCCGCCACTGGTCCTGGATTTCCTTGTAGTTGCGTCCCAGCCGGTCGATGCTTGGTATGTAGAGCAGATCCCCCGCCCGGAGGCGCTTTACCAGTTTTTTATATTGCGGCCGGTCAAAATCCTTGCCTGACTGCTTGTCCAAATAGATGTTTTCTGCCGGTACAGACCTGGCCCGCAGCGCCTGCAGCTGCCGGTCCTCGTTCTGGTCAATGCTGGATACCCGAATATAGCCGTAAATCATTCCCTGCATCATATAGCCCTCCATTTGGTATTCTATTATATAGGCTTTTTTCGGGATGGTTGTATATTTTTCCACAACAAAAGCGGCCCGGTGGATAGTCCGCCAGGCCGCCAGCCGTTATAGGAGGAAAAGAAGAAAACCTCTGTCCTTGGTAAAAACGCCGCCAGGGCGCGGGGTAAGGAGGTTTGCCGCCAACCTCCTCACCTCATACTATGCATCTGAGCGGAAAAGGTCACAGCAAAAAGAGCCAAAGGGCCCAGCCGGCGGAGGCCAGCGCCGCGCCCAGAGCCCCCCAGGCGGGAGCGGGGATACGCTCCAGCCGGCGGTTCCACAATCTGCCCTGCTTGAGATAGCCATCGGCGGCCTGGCGAGCCTCCCGCAACACCTTGTCCGCGCTTACCCCTTCCCGGGCCAGGGCCTCCTCCTTGACAATGAAAATGGCCTCTTCAAAAAGCCGAGGGTCGGGGGATTTGACTAAAATCACCTGCCGGGTGATACCCTTCACCATGGTAACCACATCCTTTTCCTGTGTTTTCCTGTAGTCTTTCCGGATTTTACCGGAAATATTCAGCTCAGCAGAAGCTCCAGCTCTTCCAGGGAAATGCCCGGCTGGAGGGCCATGCTGATACCATAGCCGATCACTTTAGACAGGTCGGCCACCTGGCTGTCGATGTCCTTGGGGGTGACCAACAGGTCCCGCCCCTCCCCCAAGTCGGGCAGTTCCTTTGTGCCCAGCAGGTCGGCGGCCAGGGTGGCTCCATCCACCACGGTGGGCACGCCTACGGCGATCACCGGCACACCCAGGGAGTCGCGGGTGAGTCCCATGCGGTGGTTGCCCACTCCGGAACCCGGAACGATCCCGGTGTTGGAAATCTGGACCGTCCGGCACAGCCGTTTCAGAGACCGGGAGGCCAGGGCGTCCACTGCAATGACGCAGGCGGGTTTCAGCTTGTCGCATACCGCCCGTACCAGTTCGCCGCTCTCCACTCCGGTGGTGCCCATTACCTCCGCAGCCAGAGAGGCCACCGGCCGCAGGGCGCCAAAATGCTCCGGCATTTGGCGCACCAGGTGGCGGGTGACCAAAACATGCTGATGGACGTTGGGTCCGATGGCGTCAGGGGTGATGGCGCGGTTGCCCAGACCGGCCACCAGCACCAGGCCGGAGGCCGGCTCCATCAGTCCGGACAGCTCCGCGGCCAGCGCTTGGACGGCGCGGGAGAAAATGCCCTCCGCTCGTCCGGCCAGCCCCTCCAGCGTGAGGGTGACATAGCGCCCCTTTGGTTTGCCGAGGGCACGCGCTCCCTCCTCGTTCAGCACCTTGACGGTGTTCACCGGCAGGCCGTCCCGCAGGGTATCCTGCGCCTCCACCCCTGGCAGGGCGGTCAGTTCTCCCGCCTGTTCCTGCCACAGCTCTCTGGCCTCCAGCGCCAAGTCTGTCCGGCGCATCCGCATGGCAATCCCTCCTTGTGCTTCTTCCAGCAGGTTCGGCGCAGTGGTCTGCCGCCCGCAGGCTGAGCAGGAGCCGGCCCGGCGTGCAAACAGCGCCAAATCTATGCAATCTGTTGCGGAATCATTTTCCTGTCCGCCCTAGTTTTTGCGGCTTTGAAAAAACTATCCCGAGTTCGGAAAAAAATCGAAAAAAATGGTTGATTTTTTTGCGGGAGGGTGGTACAATACAAATCTGCGTGGGTGTGTTAACACCTAAATTTAGGATGTAATTCGGAGGAGGTGTTTGGTTTGCCGAATATTAAGTCTGCCAAGAAGCGCGTTCTGGTGTCCCAGGCCAAGGCCGCGCAGAACAAGGCCGCGAGATCCGCGCTGAAGACCGACATCAAGAAGTTTGAGGCCGCGGTGGCGGAAGGCAACCGCAGCGAGGCCGATGTCGCTTACAAGGTGGCCGTCAAGGCGGTGGATAAGGCCGTCGCCAAAGGTCTGCTGCACCGCAACAACGCTGCCAATAAGAAGAGCAAGATGACCCTTAAGCTGAGCAAGCTGGCCTGAGCACAAGGGGAGGGAAAGCCGTCTGGGCCACAGACGGCTTTTTTCGTATCTCTTTTCCAAAAGATTGTGGTATGATACCATAAGGTCGTCCACTGGGGTTCACCGATTTAACGTCCAGCGGGTTTTATTGGAAAAGGAGGCGCCGCGATGAAAAAGTTTTTTTCCCTCCCTCCGGTCTCCTTTGTGGTGGAGACGGTGGAGCTCTATCTGCGGGTGGGGGCATCCCGGTCGGCGGCGGCCCTGTCCTACTTTCTGATCTTGACCCTGTTTCCCCTGTTGGTATGCGTCAACTACTTCATCGGCCTGTTTCACTTGAATTTGGAACATCTGCTTCAGTCCCTGGATCAGATTCTGCCTGCCGGCGTGCTGGCGGTGATGGGGGACTACCTCCTTTATGTGACCCGCAGCCAATCCCCCGCCTTGCTGTTGGCCAGCCTGTTTACCATTCTTCTGTCCGCTTCGGCAGGTCTGCGCACCCTGTTGGCCGCTATGGACAGCCTCCATGGGACGGCCGGCGCCCACCCGATGCGGCGGGTGTTGTTCAGCGTGATGCTCTCTCTTTTGTTTCTGCTCACCGTCTATCTGTCGGTGATTGTGATTTTTACCGGCGAGTGGTTCTTCTGGCTGCTGGAAGAACACCTGCCCCCAAGGGTTGCCGACCTCCTGCCTCTGGCCGCCCTGTCTGGACTATGGTGGTGGATGCGCTATCTGCTGCTGTTCTGCTTTGTCTTGGTGCTGGTACTGCTTGTCTACCGGCTGGGGACGCCCCGTGGAGCCATGGGACTGCCGGTGCTGCTGCTGTCCTCCCTGCTGTCCGCGCTGGCCATTGCGGCGGCGTCGGTGGTGTTCTCCTGGTTTATCGGTATGTCCTCCCGCTATGCTTTGGTCTATGGCTCGCTGGCCTCCTTGATTATCCTGCTGGTGTGGCTCTACCTGTGCGGCAACATCCTGCTGTTGGGGGCGGTGGTGGGCCGGGTGATGGAGAATCGGAGGAAGCGGAGGACCATCGTGCAAAGAAACAAAACAAAACATTAGGGCTTGTTTGAAAAATGTCAATACGCCCAAATGACGGTTCTTTTTCCACCATACTTCCCCAATTTTTCTTGAAATCCATCCAGGATTCCTGCGAAAAATTGTGTTTATCTGGCGAAAAAATCCCTCGCCGTTGTGCATAGTTCCATGTTTCAAACGGCGTCTAGAAGGAGTGTTATACCATGAAAAAAAATTCAGGCGGCCCGATTTTTGTCCGATGCGTATTCTTTTGTGCGCTGATTATTATACTGAGCTTTCGGGTGATTACCGCTTATCGGCTGCATGGACTTTCTTTGGCACTGCTGCTCGCTCTGACGACCTTGTTGGTTGGTGTGTTTATCGGCCTAGCAATCAAACAATATAGGAGCAGAAACGAATAGCGTGACGCTTGTCAAATGGAAATTATTTTTAACGCGGCCCGAACTTGGGCCGCGTTTCCTCTTTCCAAGCGGAGGAAATTGTGGTAAAATTATTATGAGAAAATTTCGCCGCGCTGCGGAGAGCGGAGCGGGAAAGAACATGGGGTGTTCTGAATGAACAAAGCGATCCGCCAACTGAACCACGACATCATCAATGCGCTGAGTGCACGCAAGCTGCTGGGGTCGGTGACCAGCCGCCGGGCAGTGCAGGAGCTGATGAAGACACCGGGCTGGGAGGAGGGGCTGTCCGCCCTGTTCCCCATCCGGGAACGGCTGAGCTGTACCCAGGTGCTGGAACTGTGCGCCCCCATTCTGGACAAAATATGTCCTCAGCCGCCGGAGAAGGGGTGGGGACCCTTCTGCTACCAGTACATCTGCCGCATCATGTTTCCGGAGGGCGGCTTTGCTCCGGAGGCCGGGCGGTGCGGCGGCGGGGCTCTGTTTTATCTGACCGTTCTGCAGGTTTTGCTGGACCGGGAACGGGCTGCGCTGCCCTTCGACCCCATGCTGGACTTTGCATTCCTCACCGAAGAGGAGTATGCCGCCTGCGACAAGGCCAAGGAGTACCGCCGTTTTTTGTCCGCCTGGCGGGAGGAGTTCCTCTACGAGCTGATGCGCCTGGGGATGGAGGTCACCCCCTTCAAGACCCTGAGCCACATCGCCGGCGTCCACTACATCGCCATGACCGCTGCCCGCGGACTGGTTCAAGCGGGGGTGGAGGTGGATCTGGCCCTCATCTCCGGCGCCGCCGCCGCCCACGATGTGGGCAAATTCGGCTGCCGGCCGGGGGAGCGGGTGCCCTATCTCCACTACTACTACACCGACCAGTGGCTGCTGGAACGGAACATGGGGGACATCAGCCACATCGCCTCCAACCACTCCACCTGGGACCTGGAGCTGGAATCTCTGTCGGCGGAGTCTCTGCTGCTCATCTATGCCGATTTCCGCTCCAAGTCCGAGCGGGATAAAGCGGGCAATGAGATTGTGGTCCTCTATCCTCTGGACGAGTCCTTCCAGGTGATCCTGTCCAAGCTGGACAATGTGGACCGGAAAAAGCGCCGCCGGTATGAGTTTGTCTATGGAAAGCTCCATGACTTTGAAGATTATATGCGCCGTCTGGGGGTGGATGTGGACCTCACCGGCAAACAGCGCTCCCCAGCTCCCGCCAAGGACCCCGCCCTTATGGGACCGGACGAGACATTGGACAGCCTGATCCTCCTGTCGGTGGAGCACAACCTGAAGCTGATGCACATGCTGTCCAACGAGCAGAAGTTCGGCAACATCATCGAGTCTGCCCGCTCCGCCAAAAGCTGGCAGCAGCTGCGGGCCTACCTCAACGTTTTTGAGGAGTATTTCACCTACCTCTCGGTCCGCCAAAAGACCCAGGCCCTGTCCTTCCTCTATGAGCTGCTGATGCACCGCGAGGGCGACATCCGCCGTCAGGCCGGCGCCCTCATTGGACAGATCATTGCCCGGTTCCACCTGGTCTATCGCAAGGAAATCCCGGCCGATGCCCAGAACGATCCAGCGGAGGAAGTCCCCTTTACCCTGTGGAGCCAGTACCTGGACATGATTATCTTTCCCGACCATAAGACCACCCCCCAGCAGCGCTCCCACATCAGCTACACCCTAAAGCTGGTGGTGGAATCCATGCTCTACCACGCACGTCCTGGAGACATTCCACGCTTCCTGGATGCGTTGCTCAGCTACTACGGAGATCCGGAGCACACCGATGCAGACACCGCCTTTACTCTGCTGGATGCCGCCCGCTACCTGCCCCCCAAATACTATGGGGAGGAGATCCGGGAGAAGCTGGTGGACTTTTCCGCCCACTTTACCACAGCGGACGATCCCAAGCTGGTCACCGCCGCCCTCCAGTTCCTTCGGGAGTCGGTGCGCAACATTCCCCGCAGCCACCCCCAAATGGCCCGCATTGCCCAGATTGTGGAGGACACCCCTTCCCGCCAGCTGACCACTGTCTTTTTAAAGTGCCGTATTCTCCGCCGGGCGGGGAGGGATGTGGCCGATTTGGAGGAGACGCTCTATCACATCGACATCACCAGCGAGGTGTTCTTGGATAACCTAAAAATTGCCACCCCCTGGATTGTCAAGGTGGCGGGTGTGGAGCTGCTTCGGGACCAGGTGGAGCACGGCCTCAAGGGACATATCCTTCACATTGCCACCCACTTCTCCAATCTGGTCAAGGTGTCGGAGCGGGTGGTGGTGCGGCACACCGCTGGTTCCGCCCTGGTACACACCCTGTCTCTGCTGCGCCGGGACCAGCGCAACGAGGTGGTGGTGGAGTTGGGGAAGGGGCTGGAGATGGGCCAGTATGAGATCTCCAAATACATTCCCCAGTATCTGGGAGAAGCCGCCCTCTATCTCCACCCCAGCGAACTGGACGAACAGGTGTTGTGGCTCAAAGGATTGCTGGGTTCCCCCAATGATTCCGCCGTGGCTGGAGCGCTGAACACCATCGCCGTTCTTCTCCAGCACTACCCCGCCTATAAGGAGCGCTTCTCCGAGAAACGGGAGACCTATGAACACCGGCGGCGGGAGCTGCTGGGGCTGCTTCTGCAAGGTCTGGCCCATTACCGGGAGGCGGTGCGGCAGGAGGCATTGCTGGTCACCGGCAAACTCCTCTTTGATAGCCCCATTTTGGACATGGAGGAGAAAGCCCGGCTGTTTTCCTTGTGCTACCGCAAGCTGCTCTTCCTCACCCGGGAGTCTCCCCGGCAGAGTGGCCTGACCTTGTTTTACCGGGCCTCCGCCCTGGCCCATATCAATCGCTTTATCGCTCTGCGCCGGCTGGACCACGGCCCCTTCGCCTTTGAAAAGCCCCGGAAAATCGCGTTCTTCCCCGGCACCTTCGACCCCTTCACCCTATCCCACAAGGGGATTGTCCACGCCATCCGGGACCTGGGTTTTGAGGTCTATCTGGCGGTGGACGAGTTCTCCTGGTCCAAGAAGGCCCAGCCCCATTTGATCCGCCGGCAGATTGTCAACCTGTCCATCGCTGGGGACTTCCATGTCCACCTGTTCCCCGATGATATCCCGGTGAATATTGCCAACCCCGCCGACTTGAAGCGGCTGACCGAGCTGTTCCCCAATCAAAAGGTGTATATTGTAGCGGGGAGCGACGTGGTGGCCAACGCCTCCTCCTATCAGGCGGAACCGGAGCCCTACTCCATCCATCAGATGAACCACGTCATTTTCCATCGGGCGGGAGAAAAGGAACTGCCGCAGCAGCTGCCCATCACCGGAGAGGTGATTCAGCTTCAGCTCCCCCCCCATCTGGAGGACATCAGTTCCACCCGTATCCGGGAGAATGTGGACCTAAACCGGGATATCTCCAACTTTATTGACCCGGTGATTCAGGACTTTATCTATCAAAACGGGCTCTATCTCCGGGACGGCCAAGACAAGCCTATGCTGGGGGTCGGCGAGCTGGACTTCCAGTGGACGGAGGGGATGGACGACCAGCTGTTTGCCACGCTGACCGCCATATGGCCGGAGCGGGTCAACGGGCTGACCATTGCCCGGAACAAAGGAGACCAGCTGTTGATCCTCCGGGGCAGGGCGGATGCCGCCCCTCTGGGATTTGTGTGTTACCGCCGGCTTACTACCTCCCAGCTCTTCGATGCCCTGGAGGACAATGAACTGGCCGACCGGATCCGTCTGCGCTCTGCGGGAAATGTGCTGCTGATTACCGCTTTGGGGACGGATTACTCCACCGCCCAGCGTAAAGACCTGGGACATCTGCTGCTGTGCGAGCTGATTGCCTGGGCGCTGGAACAGGAGTGTGTCTACTGTGTGTGCCGTACCTGGAGCGGACAGCTGGAGCCCTCCATGGATGCTCTGCTCTCCCGCATGGGCTTCGTGGCCCGGGAGGGGGATGCCCCCATCCGGGAGGTGGACATGCGGGCCCCCACCGTCCTCATCCAAAATCTGTCCACCGCCATTCAGGAGCCCCTCAACCGCAACCCCCGGGTGCTGGCCGCCGTCCGACGGGGCCACGAGCGCCTTCAGCTGGCGCTGGCCGGACTGTATCCCGGGTCGCTGGTGCTCACCTTGTCCTCTGAAATTATCCATCACCGCCTGCTGAATAAGATTACCGACTATAACCACGTCCCCGCCGAGCCCACCCATCCCCGGGTGCTGGGCAAGAGCATGTGTGTCCCCTTCGGCAAGATGCTTCGGGGACGAATTGTCCCCAACACCGTGACCAAGACCCTCCACACCGACAAGGTATTCAGCCCCGACCTCAAGGAGAGCACTCTGGAGGCATTTCCCTATTACGCGCCCATCCCCAGCCAGGTGCGCACGCTGAAGTCCTTCAACCGTCCGGTGATTCTGGTGGACGACCTGATGCACCCTGGCTTCCGCTTCAAGGTGCTGGGCCCTATCCTCAAACGGGAGGAGGTGCCCATCCAGGTGGTACTGGTGGGGGTGCTGTCCGGCTATGGCAAGGACCTGATGAATACCCTGGACCAGCCGGTGGACGCGGTATACTTCCTGCCCCGGCTGCGCCAGTGGTTTGTGGAATCCACCATGTATCCCTTCATCGGCGGCAATACCGTCCGGCGGTACAGTTCCCCGGTGCCCGGCCTGCTGCCCGGCATCAACCACATCCTGCCCTATGCCGCCCCTGCCTATCAGGCGGAGTGCGGCCGGGAGGCGGTGGTCCAGCTGTCCCGGTCCTGTCTGGAGTCCGCCCTGGATCTGATGCGGGTGCTGGAACAGGAATACCGCATTCTCTACGGCCGGAATCTCACGCTCTCCCGTCTGCCGGAAGCGGTCATCCTCCCTCTGTGCCCCGACAAGGGCACCTGCCTGCATTACGATCCCAACCTGTCCGCTTCGGTCTACCTGGAGAACGATTTGGAGCAGTTGCTAAGACAGAATCCGTGATGGCCTCGCTGGCCGGATGTTCCTTTCCGGAAGGAAAAGAACCGAGAAAAGGCTGCGCAAACCTGCGGTTTGCTTCTATTTTACAGTGACTGGATGTGATCTGTTCATGCACTATTATAATGTTAACGGTGCGGCGTTTGTCTCGCTCACTGCGCAAGAGGGCCTTGGCCCGGAGGTGGAGCCTTCCGGCAGCTGGCGTCTGTTCGCTGCAGTCCCGGGAGATCCGGTGCTGGGCCGGGGGTCCTTCAAGGTGACCCACCCCGGCCAGCTGCTGGGAGGCCACGGGCTGGAGACGCTGGACGCCTCCCGGCTGCCCGATTTTGACGACGGCCCCACCAGTGCCATGCTCAGCGACGGAACTGCCGTCCCGCTGGAGCTGGACGAAAAGGTGAGGCAGGCCATTGCGGACGGCCGGCTTACCGCCGTCAACACCAGCCGGCCCGGCTGGGAGGAGGTTTTGAACTGGTCCCCCAAGACGGGCAAGAAACGGGTGAACATCCTGGCCATCGGCGATGTGGGCTCCACCCTGCTCACCGGGCTGAAGCTGTTGGGGGGCGATGTGATTTCCTCCATCGGCATCTGTGACCTCAGCGACCAAATCACCGCCCGGTGGGAATTTGAGATGGGCCAGATCAGCCTGCCCTGGGAGTACAGCGCCTTCCCTGAGGTGGAGGTGATCGGTCCGGATCAGCTCTTTGACTGCGACCTGTTTGTCTTTGTGGCCTCGAAGGGGATTCCGCCGGTTGGCTCCCAGGTGAAGGACGTGCGGATGTATCAGTTTGAGAAGAATGCCCAGATTGTGAAGCACTACGCCCAGATGGCCCGGGAAAAGCGGTTTCAAGGGCTGTGGTGCGCCGTGTCCGACCCGGTGGACCCGCTGGCTAAGACCGCCTATCTGGAGAGCAACCGGGACGCGAACGGCAGCTTTGATGGCAGGGGCTTGCGGCCGGAGCAGATTCAAGGCTTTGGGCTGGGGGTGATGAACGCCCGGGCGGCCTACTTTGCCAAGCGGGACAAGGCGCTGGCCTCCTTTCTCACCGAGGGCCGCTCCTTTGGTCCCCACGGGACCGGGCTGTGGATTGCCAATTCCGTCGAACATTACGACGAGGCGCTGTCCCAAGAGCTGACTCATCTGACCGTTACCGCCAATCTAAAAATGCGGGAGATTGGGTTCAAGCCCTATGTGGCTCCCGCGCTGTCCTCCGGAGCGCTGTCGCTGCTGCTCACCCTCCGGGGGGAGTGGCACTGTGGGTCGGTCTTTTTAGACGGCATCTATATGGGCGTGAAGAACCGCTATACCCCCGCTGGGGTGGAGACCGAACTGCTGCCCTCCATCCCCGACCAGCTCTTCGGCCACATCCGGGAGGCGGCGGAGCATTTAAAGACCATTCTATAAGTAAGAAGGTGTCCCTATGGCTTTGGTACTGATTTCCCCCCCCGCAGACTCCGGATGGGCGGGTCAGCGACTGGACGGTGTGCTGAGCCGCGCCCTGGCCGGACGGCAGGTGCGCAGGGTACGGACCGCGGCGGAGCTGTCCGGCCTGCAAAACCAGCGCATCCTGCTTGCGCTTCCTCTGGGGGATACCGGGGTGAACCTGGAGTATATGCGGATGCTGGCCCGGCTGCGAAAGGAGCCGGGACTGCTGGCCGGCTGCACCGGCGGGCTGATTGTGGACGGGGCTGGGGAACTGTATACCAAGTCCGCCGCCGCCGAGGCCGCCCTGGCTCTGAATTGGGCGGGCTGCGCCCTGGTGGGCCGGCCCTTGGTGGAGGGCACCGGTTCTCTGGTCAACTTCACCGTCCAGGCACAGAACCTGGGGAGCGGCCTGCTGGAGACTTACCGCCATGCCGCCGCCGAGCTGGCCGGTCAGGTGGAGGAATTTGTCTTTCCCAAGCGGGAGAAACCGGAGATTTTAGTACTCCACGCCTCCAGCCACCACACCTCCAATACCATGGACCTGTGGGCCCGGGTACGGGAACGGTTGGAGGGGCGGTGTTCCATCCGGGAGATTGGGCTGCGCAACGGCACCTTGTCCGACTGCTCCGGTTGTCCCTACACCATGTGTCTCCACTTCGGAGAACAAGGGGGATGCTTCTACGGTGGTGTGATGCAGGACGAGGTATACCCCGCCGTCCGGGCAGCGGATGCCCTGGTGCTGTTGTGCCCGAACTACAACGACGCCCTGTCCGCCAATCTCACCGCCTTTATCAACCGCCTGACCGCCCTCTTCCGCCAGACCCGGTTCTATGATAAGGCGGTCTTTGCCGTTGTGGTGTCGGGCTACTCCGGGGGGGACATGGTGGCCCGGCAGGCGGTGGCCGCAATGAATATGAATAAATCCTTCTATCTTCCACCCAACTTTGCCCTCATTGAGACGGCCAATACCCCCGGCCAGGCCCTGGCCCTTCCGGGGATTGACGAGCGGCTGGAGGGCTTTGCCCGGAACATTCTCGATACCCTGTGTCTGTAACAGACAAACGCAATTCGGCAGGAGCGCTCCTACGGGGGCGCTCCTGCCGGTTTCGTTGACAGGGAAATGGAACTGTGGTATCCTTAATAAAATGTGTAATTTTTGCGCTCTTTTTGGCCGAAAAGCAAATTTTTCCTTTTGTTTCCATTCGGTCGGGGCGGCGGCGTTTTCCGATGATTTCAGCGGATATGCCCGTGTAATGCGGAGGTTACATTCGTTTTAAAATAAATTTTCCTATATAAACCGAAGTTGGTGGACTTTGCAAGGAGGAATTGCTATGCTGAAACAAGAAGAACGGCTTCGCAGGCTCCGGGAAGAGCATGGTATGCTTCAGGAGGAGCTGGCGGATCAGCTGAATGTCTCCCGCCAGACCATCTCCAAATGGGAGACCGGCAAGTCCAGCCCATCGTTGGAAAATCTGCGCCTTCTGAGCCAGCTGTGGAGCATCCCAATCGAGGGCATCCTGGACGATGACTGGGAGCCGCCGGAAGAGAAGCCCCCGGAAGTTCATGTGGTAGAGGTTCCGGTTTCCAGACCAATCAACTACCGCCTGTGTGCCCTGCTGGCCGCGCTGATTCTGGCGGTGGGAATTATGATCGGGGCTCTGTTCTTCCAGAAACGGAACGCAGAAGAAGTTCCGCGTTCCGACTTGGAAAGTGAGGTGATAAGTTCTTCAGAAATATTGGAATATATGCCTATGCTTCCCCTGAGTCCAGAATCGGAATTGGATGTCTCAGAAGCAGACTCCTCCATGCCTGTAATCTACACAGAACTTCTGCCCCCAGCTTCTGTTTCTTCCAATCCCAACTAGATTGACAAAAAGGAGGTGTGTCCCTATGAGACGTTTTTTGGGTGTTTTGCTGGCTTGTGTCCTCGCCCTTGGTTGTGCCGCCTTTCCAGTTAGTGCAGCTGAACTCCCTGATGATTCTTTTGTTATTGCCCGAGTATCTGGGCAACTGAATCATAGACTTCCCGCTAATGGTATTACTCCTATCACTCAGCCGGTTTCTTTAGGCAAGAACGAAAGCGTTACCTATAATTGTACCTACTTACCTAAGTCCGCTAGCCTTGATTTTGGCTACATTGATTCGGATGGTGTGTTCTATTATCTTAACTGCACCAGCGGCAGTTTTAACAAATCTCTTTCAGCTGGTGAAGATGGACAGTATACGTTAGCCATCCGCAATAACGAATCCTATGCCGTCACCGTGACGGGAACCGTGAAGTATTAACCTGTGAATCAGAAAGGAGAACCATGATGAAAAGACCTTTTACCACGCTGTTAGCCGGTGTTTTGAGCATTGCGATGCTGTGTTCGGTTACCGTCCTTGCCGCCGAAGAGGATGCCCGGGCAATTTACAGTTCATTCTCCTCTCAAACCAACTCAGTGACGCCGGCCGGGGTGACGTTTTCCACTTATGTCGACGCCAACTATACCACCAGCGGCAGCATTAAGGGGAACGCTGTCGTCTGGGTCGATGCCAGCGCCACCGTGCCTGGCGGCACCATGTCCGCCCGGGCTTTTGTATTGAGCGCAGATAAGAGTCTGTTGAAGGACAAGGGGTTCATCCTTGAGCCCTATGACGCCAATTTTACATGGGTCCAGACAGCCGACACCACCCTCAGCTCCAGCGAGGCAACCTTCTTTGGCGGCCAGGTCAAGCTCTATCTGCCCGGCTACAGCGAGCCGGTCTGCCCCAGCGTCAACGCGGTAAAATATGACGGCGGACGCTGCTCCAGCGTTTCTCCTGTCACACCCCGGAGCGCCGCTCCCTCTGTCAACAGCCTCGGCATGACCTATGGTACACTCCTGGACGAAAAGACACCCGATTTGATTGCTGCTGTGGGTGTGGACGGAACCACCGGCTATGTACTTCACCACGACTTCGACCCCACCTTCTATACCACTGAGGCCCAGATGCGCTATAACGAACGGCTGAAGGAAAACAATCTGATTCCTCTCTATGATGTGGAACTGAACCAGATCGGCTGGTATGCTCTGGACACGCTGACGCGGGAGGAGGGCCCCGACCCCGCCACCCAGGCCCGCATCGACGAGCGAGCTGCCCGCAACCTCCCGGCGGTTGACTGGGCGCACACCCAGGACGACGCCTCGGTCGAAGCATACAGTGTGGGGCTTGTGGACGGCGACTTTCTCCGGAACGCCAAGGGCGAGACCTTCGGCACCGCATTCAACCGGTACGTCGCCGGGTATAACCCGGATTGGATTGCCTATGTGGGCGACAACGGCGTGCCTGGCTATATGAGCTTCTTCGATTTTACCTATTCCGGGTGCGGTGATACGGTGGACCTGTGCGATATGGAGGGCAATGTGGTGGACCAGTTCACCTTTTCTTGAACCGCTGCCTGTGACGCACCGTTAAGGAGGTTTTTATGAAGAAATTAAAAAAATTTTCTCACACCGGCGCTTTTTTGAGCGGTATGGTTTCTGCTCTTGCTGTCGTCATTCTCAAAACAACTGCAATGGCGATGTCCGGCCAGATAAAATTTAATACCGCAAATATTTGCTTCAATCATGTACGCGTGTTTCCAAAGGACGAATATTTAAAGACCGAAACTGGCGGGACCATTCCTTCCAGCATCCTCTATGTGGATGAACAAGGGGGAGGAACCACCTATGTTCCGCTCCGCGTCCTCGCGCAGACTCTGCATATGCCGACGTTTTGGGATGGAGACTCTTCCTTCCTTAATGTCAGCGTAACCGGGGAACAGGCCCTTTATTTTTTGCCGCACGATCAAATTGGACAAGTGTGGACCGATTTGGCGGAGGAAGTAGAGCCGGTTGCTGCTGCGGGGGGCAAGGTCCTTTTGGACGAAGAATGGAAATCCAAAGAGGACTTTGTGAAAGAATTGGATCCGCTGAAATCCAGTGACGGAGACTATGTGAGCATTACCATCACAAATCGTGGGGATTATCCAGTCTCGTTTGGGCTTGGATTCACTTCGGAAGGTATGACCCTTTCAACACCGACCCAAGTGCCGGCCAAAGAAACGGTGACCCGCACGCTGCGCTGCATTTCGTTTGACAACCTGAAAGATACGCCGATAAATTTGACCATCGACAGCGGTAATCATGTTTCGAGAATGATGGATATTTCGATTGATGCGGTGCAATTTGAGGGAAATTAGAGCGTGTCCCGGCTGCCCGTTTGCTGGTGCCCCTATTTCAACCCCGTGACGGGAACCGTGAAGTATTAACCTGTGACGCAGAAAGGAGGACCATGATGAAAAGACCGTTTGCCGCGCTGTTAGCCGGTATTTTGAGCATTGCGATGCTGTGTTCTATCAGCGCATTGTCAGTTGAACCGGCCCCACTCTCTGACAGCGCATTATCAGTTGAATCGGCCTCGCTCTCTGCCAGCAGTCCCCAGGAGTACATTACCTTTGACCAGTACTTGGAGAAGTATGGGGAGGAAACTGTCATTGAGGGGTTTAAGGTTGCCGAAGCCAGGGCAATGGGCTATGACCAGGCCACCCTGGACAGCCTGTCCAACCCCGACCCCGAGGTCGGTAAGAGCCTGTTTGAATCTCTCTCTGAGGGGGAGTTCCTGGGCTTTAAGGTGTTGGGGGTCTCGGACACGGAGCCGGACGCGCCTAACATGGTGATTTATCTGGACCGGGAAGAGCGTGTATTGAACAATGATTTTTTTATTACCCCAACCGCAATGGAAAAAACGGATTTTTATGAATACTATTACTCGAACAGCAAGCCTGACCCAACTGCACTGAACAGGGCATATGAACCAAATTTTGGTTCATATTTTTACAAATATTCTTATTCCTGGCAAGGTTTTTACCAGTGTGATACAACGGTAACCTTTGATAACACGACTCTGGGCTGTGGAACCCAGGATTCCAATATGTACATATTTCTCAACGCCCAGTCCGATCAGGGAACTATCGATTTCGGATTAATGGCTGCTCCTGGCGCTGATAATCGAAACAAGGGTTTGTATGCCTTTTGGAACCCAAGTGAGGGTGATATGGCGGTTGAACCATACCCAAAAGTTTTAGCATCGTCTTACAGCATTAAAGACAAGACTATGACCCTGGAGCGTAAGACGGTAACCATCAAACTAAGTGTCGGCACCGGCCAGGTGGCAATGAGTTTAGAGTCTGGCGGCTCAATTCTATTTTATCGTATTTGCAATCTTCCTGGACTAACATTTGAGTCCGGCAAACCGTTGACCTTTGTTCAAGCCATGTCTTGTGTCGAGGCAAACGGTAAAGAAACCCTTCCAACCAACGGTTCTTACTTTAAAAATGTCAAATTCAGCAATACAATACTCTACGACACCCAAAAATCCTACCCCTTTACCACCATGGGTCCCTATACGTACTTTACATTTCTCGCGAAACCCCGGAATATCAGTTATTCCTATAGTGATTCTGCCAATACACAAACGGTTTCCATCGCCTACAACAATCCCCTCTACGCATTAAACCAGCCAAACAGAGATTTAACAACGATACAGACGCCGCCCCCTGTGTCAAGAGAGCCGCTGAATGAACTGCGTGCCTATATTGCCGATATGGAGAGTATCGGAGCCCATATGGACGAATACCCCAGTGAGCTTGGCACGCTGGCTGTGTATCGGACCCCCAATCCCCGCACAGGAGGCAAATATAATGCCATCTTCTATCGCACCGACGGAACCTATATTGATTTTTATTCTCTGCTGCCCGCCTGCTGGCACCCCTATTTCAACCCCCGTGACATTCAGTTTTCCGAAGATGGGACCCTGCTGACCTTTATCTCTCCCATTGAGGAGCCCGATGGTTCCATGAGTACCATAGAATGGGGCGACACCCTTTGTACCGTGGACCTGACCACCGGAAAAATGCTTTCTATGGAACCGATCAATCTATCACCGTGACGGGAACCGTGAAGTATTAACCTGTGACGCAGAAAGGAGGACCATGATGAAAAGACCGTTTGCCGCGCTGTTAGCCGGTATTTTGAGCATTGCGATGCTGTGTTCTATCAGCGCATTGTCAGTTGAACCGGCCCCACTCTCTGACAGCGCATTATCAGTTGAATCGGCCTCGCTCTCTGCCAGCAGTCCCCAGGAGTACATTACCTTTGACCAGTACTTGGAGAAGTATGGGGAGGAAACTGTCATTGAGGGGTTTAAGGTTGCCGAAGCCAGGGCAATGGGCTATGACCAGGCCACCCTGGACAGCCTGTCCAACCCCGACCCCGAGGTCGGTAAGAGCCTGTTTGAATCTCTCTCTGAGGGGGAGTTCCTGGGCTTTAAGGTATTAGGAATCTCTGATGTTGCTCCAGATAGTCCCAATATAATGATTCGCCTAGACAGAGAGGGCAGAATGGTTGGTTCCACTTCTTCCGATATCTCTATTGACTCTTCTATTGCGCCACAAACGGAAGTCATTGCTAACAATTATAAATACTATTATACTACCAATAAACCAGATCAAACGGCTTTGAATCATGCGTATGAGTATAACGCTGGTTCCTATTTCTACAAATACTCTTATTCATGGCAAAAATGTTATCAGTGCGACACAACGGTGGCCTTTCAGGGAACCACTCTGCACAATGGCACACAGGATTGTATCATGTATCTATTCCTTGTGGCCAAATCTGACACAGCAACTCTCGATTTTGGTCTAATGGCTAATCCAAGCGATTCAGGGCGTAACAAGGGGTTATATGCTTTCTACAACTATAACTATAATGTTTCACGGGATAAAAAAGATGAATTTTATGTGGAAAGTTTTCCAAAGGTTAAGGCATCGAATTACGACCCAAACAGCAACACAATAACGTTGGAAAGGAAAACGGTAACAATTCAACTGGCTGTGAATACCAATCAGGTCGCTATGAGTATGGAATCGGATGGTTCAAACATTTTCTATCTGGTTTATAACGCCCCTGGGCTTATCTCGAATACCCAAAAGTCTCTAACTTTCCTTCAAGCGATGTCTTGCGTTGAAGCAAACGGCAAATATACCCAATCGACGAATGGAGCATATTTTAAACCGGTTATGTTTAAGGATTCCAAACTATACACTGCGGAAGGAACAAAGCCTTTTACGGTAATGGGCGACTACACATATTTTACATTTGTTTGTAGACCTAATAATATTACATTTGGCTATTCTAACCCTATTAATGTAGAAAATGTCTCCATTGCCTATAACAATTCAGAAAACTGTTCTATTGCCTCTGTTGATGATAACACAACTACAAATAAGCATGATAAAACCACATTAGATGGCATGCGCTCATATATTGCCGACCTGGAATGGGCCGGCGCTCATTTGGATGAATACCCCAGTGAGCTTGGCACACTGGCTGTGTATCGAACCCCCAATCCCCGCACAGGAGCCCAATATGGTGCTATCTTCTACCGCAATGACGGAACCTATATTGATTTTGGTTCTCTGCTGCCCGCCTGTTGGCACCCCTATTTCAACCCCCGTGACATTCAGTTTTCCGAAGATGGGACCCTGCTGACCTTTATCTCTCCCATTGAGGAGCCCGATGGTTCCATGAGTACCATAGAATGGGGCGACACCCTTTGTACCGTGGACCTGACCACCGGAAAAATGCTTTCTATGGAACCGATCAATCTATCACCGTGACGGGAACCGTGAAGTATTAACCTGTGAATCAGAAGGGAGGCTCTGTGGGGCCTCCTGTTTTGGTTCAAAGAGGAAAAGGAAGTTTTTCTGATAATGGAACATGGATAGAAGGAGCTGGGGTAAAATCTCTATGAATACCTTTTGCGTTATACAGCATATGTGTGGGTTGCTGTATGTCCAGTAATTTTTGGTAAATTAAACCGGTTGTCATTGCCAGTAACGGGTTTCCTCGCGGGCATTTCGTTTATCCCCAGCTTGATTCTTCTCGTTTTCTCAAAAGCGGCTGTGGATGTATTCATAATGCTTATCTTAATTTACTGTTACATGATGGGACGGTCACTAAAGCGGCACAGGAAACAAAAATAAAATCAGCAGCGAAAGGAGCACCCCGTTGGGGGTGCTCCTTTCGCGGTTTCAGGAATTTTTAGTTAGAGGCGGTATCGGGGTCGGTGTCGTCGCCCCAGAGCATGTTCTTGCGCAGCTCGGCGCCCACGGTCTCCATCTGGTGCTTGGCCAGCTGGGCCCGCTTGGCGTTGAAGAAGGTGCGGCCGTTCTTGTTCTCGGCGATCCACTTGCCGGCGAACACGCCGTCCTGGATGTCGGTGAGGACGGCCTTCATGTTCTTCTTGGTCTCCTCATAGGGCAGGATGCGGGGGCCGGAGACGTACTCGCCGTACTCGGCGGTGTCGGAGATGGAGTAGTTCATCATGGCCACGCCGCCCTTGTTGATGAGGTCGATGATGAGCTTCATCTCGTGGATGCACTCGAAGTAGGCGTTCTCGGGGGCGTAGCCCGCCTCCACCAGGGTCTCGAAGCCCAGCTTCATCAGCTCCACCACGCCGCCGCACAGCACGGCCTGCTCGCCGAACAGGTCGGTCTCGGTCTCGTC
>CAMWBA010000010.1 GCA_947172355.1 uncultured Bacillota bacterium | reverse complement strand
CTCTCCTGTGGTGCGGCCTCCCGCGCCGCCCCCTCGTCCCATTGTCTCCCCACGGGATATGGTGGGGATCTGGACGGGCAACACCCCGTCCTACCCCTCCTCCATGCACATCCCTTACCTGTATTTCAGTTTTTCTGGTCCTGTGTACTGCATTTGGAGCAAGGTAGGAAAACCGCCCTCCTATGACTTCACGGCCAAATTCCAAATCGCGGACAACTACTCCGTTTCTGTAGACAGTGCGGGACAGACCGTCTGCGCTTTTGGAAATTGTTCCGCCATCCTTTCAAACAAAAATACGATGGTCATAGCAGGCGAAGGACTGGATGGAACCTACAGCAATCAGGCCGCCCCGCCCCCTGCCGCACCGCCGGCCCCTGTGCTGCCGGTTTCCAGCTCTGTCAGCTCCGGCGGTCCTTCCCTTACAAGTTCTGCTCCAAGCGGAACCGCCTCCACCCGCTCGTCCTCCCTCTCCAGCCAAACAGCCAGTCCACCGGTCCGCCCGGTGAAAAAGCGGAGGATGCCCGCAATGCTCAGGTGGATTACCAGAGGATTTGCTGTGATCGGCGTATTCTTTGTGATTCTGCTGGCCCTCTATTTTGTGACAGCCCCTCCCAGCAGCGAAGAGAAATATGGCTTGTCCAAGGAGGAGTATATTCCGCTTGGTGAGGTAAACTATTCGGAGGAGTACTGCACAAATATGGAGGAGCTAAAGAAACCAGCGGCGTTTTTCTACCGCACCTATGACAGTTCCAGCTCCATACGCGCTCAGGACAATTTTGGAACCTATTATGAAGATGAAATTTATAGTGCGGCCAAGGATGACCCAGATCAATACAACACCGCAGAGGCATGGCGGGAATATCAGCTGGACGGCAGTTATGGCGAGATACGGGGAAGGGTTATCCTGCCATACGGCAGACGCACCGACAATTCCAGCGAATCCTACCTGCGGATTTTTGGGGACGGTGTTGTGGTGTACTGCTCCGAACCGGTGACAGCGGGGTGTAACGTACAGGACTTCACGGTGGATATCTCCGGCTTTTCCCGGCTGAAGGTACACATACAAGGGTGCAAGATGCTGAATCTTGTGGACTGCGGTCTTTACAAGGACTCCTCCATCCCCACCGTCTCCACCGCCGAAGAGCCGGAGGTGTATTCCAAGTCCCAAGCCTATCTGGGCGAATTTCGTGTCTTTAACGTCTCCAAACGAGAGGACGGAGGGGACGATGGGCATCTCTCTGACCGCGGTGAGACCACCGACAATTGGGGGACCACCTATACCAACGGATGTTGCCTGTTTACCTACCACGAAAACAACCGTACCGAGGAAGAACTTTGGAGCGACATTTGGCTCGGCGGCCGCTACCAGCGGATAAAGGGCATTGTGGTACTCAGCGGCGAATATGGGGGTTCCATACCGAAAAACGTGTATTTTTCCGTCTATGGCGACGGCGAACTGCTCTACCAGTCCGCCCCATTGGAGGAGGGCTGCGAGCCCCAGGGCTTTGATCTGGATATCTCCGGCATCACCACTCTGCGGGTCGCGTCCACCGACCACACCAACGATATTCTGCGGGTTGTAGACTGTATGCTGTACAAGGAGTAAAAAGCGCCCCGCCCAGTAGGGCGGGGTATTTTTCTGTGGTTTAGAGAAAAAAATAAGTTCCCGCCCCTATGGGGCGGGAACTTATATGGCGTTTTATTCACTTTTCTTCGCCTTACGGCCGCTGGCAATGAGGACAATCATACCGCCGCCGCTGACAAGGGCCAGGCCTAGCCAGAAAATCAGGCTGCTGGTGTCGCCGGTCTGGGGCGGCATTCCCTCCATGGGGACACCCTCGTCAATGATCTCCTCCTCGGTGGGAGGCACGTCAGCCAGGGGTACGTCGTCGTCCCCGATGTCAATGGTGGGGTCAACGGGATCCGGGTCGGTTCCCGGGGGAGTGGTTCCCGGAGGAGTAGGGGGCGTCCCTCCGTCGTCCCCGCCGCCAGACTCGATGGTGTCGGCGTAGAACACCCAGTCGATGTAGGCCGCCGCATTGGCAAACTCATTGCCCATGTTGATGTCAACCTGCAGCTCCACATTCAGCTCCCGGCTCATACCAGGGGTAAAGGTGCCCAGCAGCACGCCGCTGGTGCCAGTGCCTGTGCCGATGTTCACACCGCCCAGGCTGGTATCCCCGGTCTCGCCGGCCGCCGCCTTGCGGCTGACGCGGATGGTCAGATTATCCAGGAAGCCGGGGGTGGATTCCCGTTTCACATGGCTCCCGCCCTCGGGGACCTCCGCCGCTTCGCACTCCCGGGCATAGAGGTAGATGCGGTAGCTCTGGCCGTTGGCCTGAGCGGCGTTTACGTTGATGGTCTGGGTGATGGTGTCGCCGGGCATCACACCCTTAAAGTCCAGGAACAGATCGTTTTGTGCGCCGCCGTTGATGGCGAACTGGGCCCGGCCGTTGACTTCAGAGAGGGTGACGCCGCTGTCCAGCGCCAGAGTCTGGGCGGCGAGGGTGCCGTTGGCCATACTCACCACACATACCGCCGCCAGGAGGGCGGTTAAAACGCGGGAGACCTTTTTGTTCTTCATGTTTTCCGCCTCCTTTTAGTTCGTTGCGGGCATATGCGCCCAATGAGCATCTTCGAGCGCCTTCTCTGTCGCTTGAATGGACTGGCTGAGGATGGTAACCTGGAAACTAGCGTTCACAGGGCCTTTACCTTTTTCCGGGTAACAGGATTGAATCAGCACCGGAGACTTCTCTCCCGCCTTTACGATTTTGTTGCAGTACCAATAACCGTCCTCTCCCTGTATCCAACCCGTTTTGTCATACTCAATGTTGTACTCTGTATTAGGCACGGGCTTCTCTGCAAGGACATTCCCATCCTTATCCACCCAAGCAATCACGACCTTGGCCCGGACAGCCACATCCAGATTACTTTTTTCGTTGGAAATCTGAACATTCTCCTTGACATCACCGGTGAAGGTTTCTTCGGTGGTGGTGGTCACATCGCCGGGAGTGAAGGTATTGGTCACATCTCCGGTGGACATAATCAGGTAAGCCAGGGTGCCGCCCACGGTGACGGACAGGATCATGACCAGCGAGAACACCAGCAGCGCCGCACGCTTGGAGATATGGTTGGATTTCTTGGAATGTTTTCCACTATACATAACTGGTCACCTCCTCATCAAATTTCCTCTTCTTTTTCGGGAACAATTGCATCCGCGAGCCCCACGTTGGGCTGAGCTGTATTCACACACGTAAAGGTGTTCACTTTAACATCCTCGCTGGACAGCCACTTGGTGTTTGTCAAAGCATTGACAAAGCTGATAGTTTCATCACTTTTACCCGCAGCAAGTGTAGCACTTCGATCTTCGTTAGCCTCTACCTCATACCGCCAGGACCAGCCGGTGTCTTCGGTAACGGTGTAGGTGCCCACAGGCAGGCCGGTGATCACCTTGGACCCCGCGCCAGTAATGAAGATTTCCAAGTTCTTCACCTGCTCCGCCAGAGGGTTGCCGCTGCCGTTCACTTTGAACAGGAAGGTGTCAGTTTCACTGTATTTTTTGTCACCACTGAGACTCTTCGCCACAGTCAGCTTACAGGGCAGGACATGAACATAGAACTGATAGTCAGGGTTGGGATTCCCGCTCATGCACCCTTGGTGGTCCCATTTAAAGGTAACAAAAGCAGCCATGGGCACCATTGCTTCCGTTCCAGAGGGATGGGCCTCGCTGTAACCGTTAACAGTCACAGCAGCCTTTACAGGTGTTTCAGTCTGGTAGTAGTTCCCACTACCGCTTGAAAACAGCTTGCTTTCATCAGGAGTGTAGGTATACGTCAAAGCAGGAGCTTTTGGTTGCTCCTTCCCGTGAGCAGTAAACCATTCGTCATTCCACTCAACTATACTTTCGTGACCTCCACTGTTAGCATAAATCCACCGAACCCGAGTCTGTGCGTTTGCATAGTCACTGGCGGCATTCACAAGCTCACCTTTATACTTGTTCACGTCCGTGAATGTCACTTCGGGTTTAAACACATGGACCAGGAACTGCCCGTTACTCGAATCAAACCCAACCGAGGTATGGATGTCCTCACATGGCTCATGCGCAAAGGTTACCTTATCCAGAGGAATCTCTACAGTACCGTTCTGCACACGAGTAACTCTACCATAATAATCACGCGTATAACGGAATTCTGAATCAGGATACAAACTTTCTACCCGTCCTACAATGGTGTAGGTTAAGGCAGGCGCGGTGCCTTCCATCTTGACAGTTTCTGTCGTCTGCCCATCGTGCATCCAAACCACGCTGGTCGGAGTATGATTCGCAACATCCGCCGCAACCGTCAAATAGGTACGCATATCGCCGAAGGTGACGGTTGGGATAAAGACGTTGACCTTCGCTTCAGCCGTTTTGGTAACAGGCTCTGCCGGAGTACCCGCGCTGGCGGCACCGTTTTCCTTGGGGCTTACAGTAACGCTAATGATGTAGGTGCTATCCTCGGTCCGATCAAAACCACCATCAGGGTCCTTTACACTGGGAGTTGTATTGATATACTCCGTTCTCCAGTCGTTGGGGATATCTCCCACAATTTCGACCATATCGCTGGACGACAACGCTCCCTCATAGCCGTAGTAAATATTTGTGTCCTTGCCCTGCACCGTGAAGTCTTTCAGCAACACATTCACCTTGGGGGAACCAGCGTTATCGCTACCATTACCCGTTTCCAGGGCCTTTACGCAGATTTCTTCACCATTTTCATCCGTAGTAAAGACGCCGGACTGATTGCTGATATTGGTAGGAACGTTGTTGCCACCCCAGAAATTGAGGTTAGGCTCGATGTCAATTTCGATAATCAGTTTTCTGCCGGTCAACCCGCCGTTCTCTTCTTTGACCGCGTTTTCGGCGGCGCTGAAATCAAAGCCGCTGACATTTACGGTGTTGTTGCTGTACTCCACAACGGCACTTTCCAGCAGGGTCTTGTTTTCGCCATGAGCATTGGTGGTATAGACCCGGACTGCGCCTCTCTTGCCATCAGCACTCACATCGCCACTCACCTGGAAATAGGGGGTAATGACGTCGCGCACCTGGGTTTCAGCAGTATAGCTGACGTTGGAACCGGAAGTGGCCTCACCTGCGATTTGTTCAAAGATGCTGTCCAGACCATCCTCGTTCCCCGTTGTCAGATAGTACTTGCTGTTGGGGCGGTTGGTGGAGTTCAAAGTTGTACTATAAGATGTGACAGCACTTGTACAGTTGGAAGAAACTGCGTTCATGAAGTGGTTTCCTTTGTCACTGTCGGAATTGGAGTTCCAGCCTCCGACACCCTTATACCGGTCAGGATTTGCACCATCAAAAATACCAACGGTATAAATTGTTGCACCACCCGCTTTTAAATCTCCTGCACAACTAATCGCCGCGGTGGCCCAGCTTTCATCCATACCAGACATGCCAGGCACACCATCAGTAAGAAGCACCACAACTTTATTTCGATTTGTGTCGTTTACAGCGTCAAGTATCTCCTTAGCTTTCTCCATACCCTTGTGTGTTGGTGTACCACCATCAGGCGTAGACAAAGTAAAGTTATTATTCGTACTTGTGACTGGTGTTAAAGGCTGTCGAGTTTGAATGTCATAATCTATTTCCCTCCAACCGCTATAAGCCGTATATGTCACAATCGCAACCCGGCTCTTCTGAGCTGCATCCGCAATAGCCGCATTCTTTTCGCCTACTGTATCCAAAAATCCATTGACCGTGTGGAGCATTGCGTTCTGCCGGCCGGTGTCATAGCTGGAATAATAATACGTCCCACCAAATAAACCTCCAGTAGTATAGTAGCCTTCCACAAAATTACAGTTCCGACTATGTCCAGTATAAACCGTTTGTCCGTTATGCTGTCTCTTAGTTAAAGAACCACCACAACCCATACAGTTCGTATTCATCGACCCAGACTGGTCCAGCACCAGAACGATATCGGCAGGCTTTGTGGTGGGAACTGCGGCCTGGTAGGTGCCGGAGGACCACGCCTCGATGGTCAGCATATTGCCAGCCTCGTTCAGAGTCTTGTGTGTGGTCATATTTTTATCATCTTGATTTCCGTCAGGAGCGCAATCGGCAGTCTGCTCGTTATAGTCTGCATTGGCCGGAGTGCTGCTGTTCATCGGCCGGAGTCCAAACGTTTTCATCGGGACCCGCTTGATGATGTTAGTCACCTGCTCGGCAATGCTCTCAATCAGGGGACCCACATCGGTAAACTCCACAGGGGGAGCGAAGGGCTCCACAGCCGCTTCCAGCGCCTCACGGTGGGCCTCCAGCGCTGCAATCTGCTCCTCAGTCAGCATCGCGGCTTCGGCTTCCAGCTCTTCCTCGCTGTAATTCGCCATATATTCGTCCAGAATTACCTGGAACTCATCCCAGGTCTCCGCCGCCATCAGGCGGTCATAGAGCTCGCTGCCGGTCACGGGCGCCACCACCGGCTTTTCCAGCTCGGTCAGCTTGGCCTGGAGGCTGGCAATCTGCTCGGGGGAGAGCTTGTCAAGCATACTGTTCAGCAGGTCCTTAATCTGGGCCGCGGTGCCGCTCATGGCGTCGCTCACCATTTGGTCCACATTGACCGAAGGCTGTTCCGGCACGGACACATCGGGCTTCTCGGGGTCCACGATCTCGCCGGGCTCCCCGGGCTTCTCCTCGGAGCTGTCGCCGGGGTTCTCAGGGTCCACAACCTCACCCGGGTTCTCGGGGTCCACAACTTCGCCGGGGTTCTCGGGGTCCACAACTTCGCCGGGGTTCTCGGGGTCCACAACCTCACCGGGGTTCTCGGGGTCCACAACTTCGCCGGGGTTCTCGGGGTCCACAACCTCACCGGGGTTCTCAGGGTCCACAACCTCACCGGGGTTCTCGGGGTCCACAACCTCACCGGGGTTCTCGGGGTCCACAACCTCACCGGGGTTCTCAGGGTCGGTCACTTCACCGGGGTTCTCGGGGTCGGTCACTTCACCGGGCTCCTCGGGAGTCTCGGAACTGTCTCCGTCCTGGGAGCCGTCGCCCTCGTCAGGGTTCTCGGGCGTCTCGCCGGGGTCCTGGGAGCTGCCGCTGCTCTCCTCGGGGGCGGTGCTGTCCTCAGAGCTGTCGCCGCCGCTCTCGCTCACACTGGTGGAGGGGTCAGAGGAGCCGTCGTCGCTATCTGCGAAAGCCGGCGCGGCCAGGGACATCACCATAGACAGCGTAAGCAGCATGGCAAGCAGTTTTCTCGTTTTCATCGCGCTTCCTCCTCTCTACTTATGCCTGGGGCGCTGTGGGGTCGGCAGGCCAGCCGTTCACATTCAGCACGCCGCCTGCGGGATTGTTATTGGCGCTCTGCACCGCCTGAGCGTACACGTCAACGGCGTAGGTCAGGCCCACGTACTCGTTTCCGATGCCCGGACCGCTGAAATTCACCTCCGTAAACAGGGGGGTGGTCTGGTCGTTGCCGGCGCCCTCGTCGGTCAGGATGTTCTTATAGTAGTACCAGCCGTCCTGATACACCCAGTCGTCCTCGTTGATGTTAAAGCTGATGTCGCCTTCTTTATAAATCGCGTCCCAGACGTCCACATCGCCGTCTTTCAAGGTCTGCACCAGCTTCACCCGCACCCAGCAGTCGGCGGAGGTCCGCCACACGCCGGTCTCAGGGTCGGGGCCGTCTTTGCTCACGGCCACAATCTTGCTGGCCTTGGTGCCGGGCATCACTGGCATTCCGCCCTGATACGCCAGCGTGAAGTTGGTCAGCTGATACACTTGGTCCTTGCTGTCGGCCGACTGTCCTGGCTGAATGGTTTTATCCAGCAGCTCAATGGTCACATTTCCGGAGGTAATCACATTGTGTGCCGTGACGTCCGCCGTCAAGTAGGCCAGCGTACTGTAGGCCCCCAGTGTGAGCACCAGGACCGCCGCGGCAGCAATGACGATCTTTTTTCTCAAACTCATACAGGATACCGCCTTTCTGTGCTTTGTTTAGTTTCTCTGTCCGGCAGCCGGACAGCGCGCAGGCCGCACGCCGGCGCTCCATGTTGGATTGAAGCGCCCGAGTGCGGCCTGCCCAGTGGGCAGGCCGCCTGGGGTGCTGTGCTTGTTGGTTTACGTGTTGGTGGTGGGCTTAGCGTCCTTGGCCAAGGCCCAGATAGCAGCGGGGTCGGTAATCGGCCCGCCATCCTCACCGGTCAGCCAGTCCTTCTGGATGGCATAGGCTGTGAAGGTCAGCTGCGGCTCTTTGTCCTTATAGCCGGCCATATCGGTCTTGGTCAGATCCTCGCTGACGGTAACCTGATTGTTCGCCAGGAAGGGGAACTCATGTACAGTGTCACCCTTCTCGAACACCCGGTAGTAGACCGTCTCATCGACATCCACAACCTTGGTCCAACCCTCGGCGGGAGTCCAGGCGATAGGGTCCTGCCCGGAAGTCTTGAAATTATTCTCGGTGACCTTGACAAAGAGGTAGCAGCTCTCGCTGCCTTCCTCCACGGTAACCTTGGGGTCCTTGCTCAAGGCCACACCGGGGGCCATAACATAACGATCCCCCGTTGTCTCCGCCAGCTTGATGCCGATGGTTCCAGCCGTAAAGGTGTTCACAACTGCCACGCTATGCTGCAAATACGCCATCGTGCCGCCGATGATCACGCCAAGAACGGCAGCCACCGCGCACAACACCGCCACAGTCCGTTTTTTCATGGGAATTACCTCCTTTGCCGGGTTAAAAGTTTCCTTATTCTTCCGCCGCACCGCCGAGCTTAACTCACCGGTGCGGCGGAAAATCGTTGTTTACAGTCCGCCTTTAACACCGACGCGGATTTTGCGCGGCAGTCACGCCGCTCTACCGGTTGGGGTTAAGGTTTTGTGCGGGGATTGATACATTAAAGTTAAGACTAAGATTAAGCAGCGATATCATACTGGGCAAAGAAAGCAATTGCTTCGCTGGTAGCCACATCAACGGCAGTCTGGGTCTCAGTAGCCAGATTCTCAGCCTGGATAGCATAACCAATAACAATAATTCCAGCGCCATCCAGATCGCGCAGACCCTCAGCATCCAGATTCTTGTCAATGGTCACAGTATTGAACACAGCTTCCAGACTCACGATCTCATCGGTAGCAGGTACTACACCATTCTCAGCCTTGATGCCAACGTACTGATACACACCATCGCGACCATCAACCGCCTTCCAAGCATCAGTATTGATGTCCAAGGTGCTGGCATCAGCCATGCTATTCAGAATCTCTACAAACACGTAGCTGGCAGCGCTATTGGCCTGAACATGGACGGTGGGGTCCTTATCCAGCACCTGGCCGGGCAACATGTTCTCATAGTCGTTCTCGGTCACTCTGTCAGCATTCGCAATGGCTTTGCCGTTTTCATCAACTTTCGCTTCGTCCAGGGTGATGGAAACCTGTCCCTTGGTTCCCACGTTAAAGGTGTTGGTGACGGAGCCGTTACCGGTCAGGTAAGCCAGGGTTCCGGCGGCGGCGATGCTGGCCACCACGGCGATGGACATAGCCAGGGCAAGGATCTTCTTAGAATGCTTCATAATGTACTCCTCCTAAAAAATGTTTTAAATTTATATCCATGCGGTCTCCCACAAAAGATACCAGACTTGGTTAGGGTTTTCCTTCGTTCTGTAGCCAGCTTACCACCAAAAAGTTTCAGTCAGGTTACACGGGAAAGTTTTCTAGGGATTTTTTAGATATTTTTTCGTTCCTTTGCTCCCGCTCCAGGCGGGTGTATCCTTTGTAACAAGGTATCCTGTTGTTCTTCTCCTGGCGCTCACTTGCTCTTGTTCTTTTTCTCAGCGGCTTTTTTATCGGCGGCGTCGGCGGCATCCAGCACATCGGGCAGGAACATCAGCACCAGCAGAACCAAGGTACAGCACCCGGCGATATACATTCCCGGCGGCTGCGAAATCCAGTAGGACAGGTTGCCCAGCTGGGGCACACAGAACATAGGCTTGCCAATCAGGTTCTGATAGTACACCGGGGAGCCGTCCTCGGCGTTGTTGGCATCGCCTTTGGTCCGGAAATACCTTTCCGCCTCGTTCACCTCAATCACCCGGTGGGTGGCCACCAGGCCCTCGTCCAGATAGAAGGTGATGGGGTCGCCCACCGAGACGTCCTCCGGCTGGGCGGCTTTCACATAAATCATGGAACCCACCGGGTACACCGGCTCCATACTGCCGCTGAGCACCGCATACGGGGTGATTCCCACCACCCGCACGCCGGCCAGCAGAATGGCCAGAGCCACCACGGCGGCCACCAGAATCCAGACGGCCAGGTTCCATATTTTTTTCAAGGTAGGGTTCATACCGTGCACTCCTCTTTCATCGTTAACGCGCTGTCCATCAGGCGCACCAGCTCCAGTACGCTGCGGAACTGGGCGTCCATCCTCTGGTCCACCCAGATCAGGCTGCCCTGCCAGCTGGCGTTTTGCCGGAAGAGCACCCGCAGCTGAAAGGTAGCCAACTCCCGGCGGGTCTCCTCGTCCAGAATGCCGGCCTGGAGCAGCTCCGCCTGGGGGCCGGAAAAAGCCCGGCGTTCCTCCCCCCGCTGGGGCGAGTTGCTCTGGTCCATCAGCGCTTCCATATACAGCAGCAGCTGGGTCAAGCTGGCAAAGGGAACCGGCTTTTCCAGCTTGGGGCTGGCCAGCGTTCCTCTGGGGCTTTTGTTTTGATAAGAAGTAATGCGCACAATTACAGCGTTCTGGTCTAGAGGTGCAAATCCCGGAGCTCTCACGCCGGTTTCCTCCTTTCCGCCCTCTGCGGCGCTCCATCATTCGGTTCCGCCGCTGTTATTGATTGCCAGCATACCCTCAGAAAGTTTCAATTAGGTTACATCTGGTCAAAGGCAGCCACTGGCATTTTGCACAATCTTTCCGAAAACCGGTCCTTCTGTTACCGCTTCCATGTCTCCATGGGACGAAAACCCACAGCAGCGGGCAGGCGGCGCTCTGCCGACAGGGCGGGCAGCAGGCTGAACCGCGGAACCGCAGCCACGCTGCTCTTACACTTGGAAAATGCCTCCAGCACCCGGTTGACGGCCATGGAGCCGTTTTCGTGGCTGGCGGTAGGGAGCAGCAGCAGATATTGGGTCAGGCTGAACTGGGTAAAGATATCCCCCGAGCGCAGGTTGTCCAAAATGCCCCCTTTCAAATCGTTCATGGCGGCGGTACGCTGGGCCATGGTGAGCCGGTCGCCCCGGCGGGGAAACACCGTAATCACGCCCAGCTGTACAATCTGTCCGCTGCGGGCGGTGGTCCGGGTCAGCAGGCGGCAGATATTCTGAAACACATAGTACTCGCAGAAAAACGCGCCATTGCCTTTGCTGTCCTCCCCCAGAACGATGGCTCGAATGGTGCGCAGGTCCAGCTCCTGGGCCTGTTCCGGCGCATTGAGCTCGTGGTACAGGGCGGTCATCTCCGGCGAAGGGGAGACCCCCAGCTGGCTCATCAGCAGGGCGGACACGTCGTTATAATACTGCGCCACCGCCTGCTTTGCCCCGGAGGCATGGAGCAGACGCATCATCAGCATCTGGCAGTTTTCGTCATAGGGATCCTGCGCTGTGGCCAGTTGGCAAAGCTCAACCGCCTCCGGCAGCCGCTCCAGCTCCCACAGAGCGCTGGCGGCGCCGCAGCACAGGCGCAGATAATTTGAGTGATAATAAGTACGGGGTGAAAGTGCCCAAATACTGGCCGCCGCCTGGGGGAGAAAATCCCCTTCATACAGCGCCAGCGCCTGTTTGGCGCACGCTAATCCCTCTTCGGTGTTGGGCGCGGCGTTAAACTTGGCACGCAGCGTGTCAAATTCCTCCACATCCAGCTGAATGTTCAGTTCCGGGTCCCAAGTGTAGCCTCCGTGGCGACAGAGCAGGGTCTTTTTTCCATTTTCAAAGCCCAGCCGCTCCAGGGTCAGCCTGGTGCGGTAAAGCAGTGTCTTCAGGGTGTTCGCCGGGTTGCTGACCTCTCCATCATCCCAGAGGATATCAATCATCTCCTCCTGGGGAACATACCTTTGATGGTTAACACACAAATATTGCAAGAACGCCTGTTGGCGCCAAGATCCCCCATCCCGCTCTGAAAACTCTGTCTCAGGACTGACCGAATGGGAATACCGAAGAGAAAATCCACCCAGGGTTTTAACATACAGGGTGCATTCCAATTCCAAGTCCTCCAATCTCATATCCCCGGGGCTCCCTCACACACAAGGCCCTCCCCGGCAGCCTTTCTCCTTGCCGCGCTCGCTTTCATTCGACCCCTCCGCTTTACGCGCCAAACAGGCATCATTGCGCAGATACCCATCTTCCTTTTGCCGCGTCAGCTGTCCTCCTGCCGTTCCGCGGCCGCCTGATCAAATTCATATAGAAACTTATCGTGCAGTTTCTCCTCTGCCCGCCTCCGGGCACAAACCGCATCCGCAAACTGTCCGTAGCTGCCCAGATAATACCGTTTTCCTTTAAAACAAATGGATGCCCGCCAGCGTCCCCTCCGGGTCATCCAGTCCACACCAGGCACGCCGCTGGTATTATTACTCCGGATTGTCCTGGCCCGCAGCATCTCCACGCAGGTTCCGTCAATGTAGGTCAGCCCCAGGGCGCTCTGAGGATCCCTGGACTCCAGGCAGCCGCAGCTGTGGGCATGTCCTGCCCGCAGGTGGCAGGTCTTAATTTCAATCTGCCGTCCGCAGCTGCACTGGCAGAGCCAGACCGTCCGGCCGCCTACATTCTCCGCCGGACCCAAAACCGTCAATTTTCCAAACTGCTGCCCCAATAGATCCAGCTTTTTTCTGGAATGTCCTCCCACAGCTGTATCCTCCCTTCTTAACTTTACTCACATCACAGAATTTATCTTTTGTTGCCATTTTAAAAGGGAACGAAAGCTACATAGTTGAAAAACGTGCGAAAAAAGCGCCTGTCAGCCTCTGACAAGCGCAAAAACATAGGGCCGAAAAAGAAATTCGTTTTACGGCCTAAAATTTTCATGCATTCTATCCGACATTGCCCTTGTAATTATCAGGTTGAATGTGCTATAATAGATAAAATTTTACAAAAATTGCAGTCCACGAAAACGCAAGATAAATTCTGTATAATCTATCCTTGAAATAGCACATCCCTCTGTGTTATACTGAGTACAGTGGGACTTGTTTGCACATCCAATGGCAACAAAAGATAAA
Organism: uncultured Bacillota bacterium; assembly: GCA_947172355.1. Classification (GTDB taxonomy): domain Bacteria; phylum Bacillota; class Clostridia; order Oscillospirales; family Oscillospiraceae; genus Lawsonibacter. The sequence continues at coordinate 24,669 of CAMWBA010000010.1, read as the reverse complement.
TTTTGTTATTTCCTAGCAGACCAGACCCAAGCGATCCATCTGCCGGGCGTGTTCGCTGCCAGTGGTCATAAGGTAAATGCGGGTGGTGTTAATCGAGCTGTGGCCCAGCACGTCCGCCAGCTTGACGATATCCCGGGTTGCCTGATAGAAGGTGATGGCAAACAGATGCCGCAGGTTGTGAGGAAAGACCTTAGAAGGTATCACCCCCGCCTCGGTACACAATGACTTCATCGCCCGCCAAATCTGAAACCGGGTAAGTCCCCGACCGTCTTCGGCGCAAAAGATTTCGCCGGAGCTGTTTTTTTGCTTTTTGGCGAATTTCAGCAGCTTGCGGGCCAGCTTGCCCGGCAGGATGATGGTGCGGATTTTTCCTTTTAGGGCCACATTTGTCTGCCCGGCCTTGGCCGCCTCCACCGTAATATATTTCACCTCAGACACGCGAATCCCTGCGCCGCAAAGCGTCTCCATCACCAGAGCCAGCCACTCCAGCCCTCTGCGGCGTGCGGTGTCCATCAGCTGAACATATTCTCTCTGGGCCAAGTCCCGGGAGGCATCCCGAAAGGTCCGGCGCTGAACCTTCAAAAATTTGACCCGGCACTCCTCCCAACCCAAAAAGCGGAACAGGCCGTTGACAGCGGACAGCTTGGCATTCACTGTAGCCGGCGCCAGCCCCTGATCCAGCAGCGCGTTTTTCCACCCTGCGGCGGCCTCTTTGGTGACAGATGCCCCCTTCAGCCAGCCGGCGAACCCGCGGACGTCCCGCATATATTTCTCCATGGTCGCGGCGGAGCGCTCCTCGGCACGCAGATGCCCGGCATAGGCAGTCAGCTGTTTTTCATTCAATCTGTGTTCCTTCATGGCGGTTCTCCTCTCGCATTTGTTCCTTTGCATCGTTTCTAAAAAACCAATTCTCTTTTCTGCTCCCGCAAGGAAAATTCCCCGTCGCCTCCGCCGTCCGCCGCAGACCGTTGGGATATTTGCGGTGCAGTCCGTTGTTTTGCCCATTTGCAAATAAACTATATCATAACACATTCCCGCACCATAGAAAACTCAGCGCAGGCGGCAAAACCGCCATATTCCGAACAACCGCTCTTCTGCCCGAAAGCCTTGCTGCTGCAAGGCTTTCGGGCTTTTTCCGGCATGCTGTCCCCCGGACGCCTCCACCTTCTTTCCGCTCTTAGAGAATGAAAATCCTGTCGTGCAAAAAGCAGGGAAACCTGATATAGTAAGAACTGCCGCCGGCCTGCCGGATGTCAAAGAGCAAATTTTACATATTAAGTGAAAAAAACAGAGGACAAAAGCCCCATATTTTTTGTTAAAATTGTGACATAAGCCGTAACCCAGCGAACAAAGACGGTGAAAATCACCAAAAATATGGAAGGAGTGAAGTGATTGATCACCTGGAAGCGAAGTATTCTGACCAATTTGGAGGGCGTTTACTGCGTCGAGCTGTTCCACACGGCCCAGGGGCTGAGTATAGCCGCCGCCTCCGAGACCCACGGCGGCTGGTGCAAGCTCATCGACTTTGCCACCCGCAAGGAAGAGATTGTCTGGACCGGGCCGGGCGGGTGCATGAACATCTCCCAGCTGGACGAAGCCGGTAGCGTGGTGGGCATTCAAAACTTCTACAAGGGCTTCCAGTCCAAAGAGGCCCGGCTGGTCCAAGCCAGCCGGGGCCGGGCAGGCTGGCAGACCAAGGTACTGAAGGTGCTCCCCTACCTCCACCGTTCCGGCGTGGTCCACACCCAGGACGGCCCCTACGTGGTGGCCTCCACCCTGTGTACCCACCGGGAGAACGCGGACGACTGGTCCCATCCGGGCAAAATCCAGGTAGCCCGCATCCCTCAAGGGGAAGAGGAAATCCAGTTCCGTGTCATCCAGGAGGGGGTCACCAAAAACCACGGTTTCTGGCAGGGCCGGCTGGACGGCGAGGAGGTCACCCTCATCGGCGGCAGCGAAGGACTCTTCCGGGTCCGTCCCCCCAAAGGCAGCGGAGACTGGCAGGTGGATAAGCTCTTAGACCGGGAGATCAGCGACTGCGCCGCGGCCGACCTGGACGGAGACGGCGAAGACGAACTGGTCACCTTCGAGGGCTTTCACGGCGATACTGCGGCGGTCAACAAGCGGATCAACGGCACCTGGGCGATTGTGTACACCCTGCCCATGCACTTCTCCCATGCCATCTGGGCTGGGGAACTGCTGGGCCGGAACCTGTTTGCGGTGGGTTACCGCAAGGAGGACGGCAAACTCTATCTGGTGGAGCACCGCCCCGACGGATACCATCCCATCTTGGTTGAAGAGGGAGTCGCTCCCAGCAACGTCCGCGGTTTTGTCTATGAGGGCCGGTCTTACCTCATTGCTGCCGCCCGCGACCGGAACCAGGTCATCCTGTATGAATTGGCATCGGATTGATTGCAACACCAAAAAGTATACGAAGAAAGAGGCGGTTCTTTGTCTTATATCAGTGAAATCACAAAAGAGAGCTGGCGCAGCGCCATTTTCCCCGAGTGGGGCACCTGGCTCAACGAAGAGATCGACCAGACCTCTGTGGCCTCTGGAACCTTTTCCATCTGGTGGCTGGGCTGCACCGGCATCTGGCTGAAAACAGAGCACAATACCAACATTGCCATTGACTTTTGGGTGGGCCGGGGAAAATGGACCCAGGACTGGTCCAAGTATCCCCCCCATCTGGCCGGACCCGATTTCCAGCTCAACCGGATGGTGGGGGGCCGCCAGCGCTTCCCTAACACCCGTATGATCCCTGTCGTTCTGGATCCCTTCGAGGTCTCGCAGATCGACGCCGTGCTGGTGACCCACAACCATCGGGATCACATCGACCCCTATACCGCTGCCGCCATCCACAATAAGTTCCCCCAGGTCCCCTTCTACGGCCCCAAGTTTGTCACCGACCAGTGGCTGGAGTGGGGGCTGCCCCAAGAGGTGGTCCACACCGTGAAGCCGGGGGACATTATAAAGGTGAAGGACTGCGAGATTGTGGTGCTGGACTCCTTCGACCGCACCGTATTTCTCACCGCCCCCCGCTCCGGCCCTCTGGCCGGCCATTGTCCGGACGACATGGACGTGCGCTCGGTCAACTACCTGGTCAAGACCCCGGCCGGCAGCTTCTATCACAGCGGCGACTCCCATTTTTCCAACTACTACCTGCGCCATGGCAAGCAGCACCAGATTGACGTGGCCATCGCCTCCTTCGGGGAGAATCCCCCAGGGCTGACCGACAAGATGACCTCGGTGGATGTACTTCGCATGGCGGAAAACCTGGGGGTCAAGACCATCATCCCCGTCCACTATGAGACCTGGAGCTGCTTCCTGGCCGACACCCGGGAAATCGACGTCCTCTACGATATGCGCAAGGAGCGTTTGAACTATCAGTTCACCCCCTTTATCTGGCAGGTGGGCGGCAGCTTCACCTATCCCAACGACGTGGGCCGCCGCCACTTCATGTTTGAGCGGGGCTTTGCCTCCGCCATGGAGGAGGAGCCCAACCTCTATTACAAATCCTTCCTCTAAGCGCCCGCGTGAGAATCAGGCATTCCCGCCTGTAAGGAATCAACACACATAAAAAAGGAGAATATGAAGATGAAAAAGCTGATTAGCCTCGCTCTCGCCCTGTCCATGGCGCTGACTCTGGCCGCCTGCGGCAACAGCAGCAAGCCCTCCAACTCCGGAAACGCGGCGCCTCCTGCCGCCAGCCAGCCTGCCGCCAGTCAGCCCTCCGGCAGCCAGACCCCTGAAGCCCCCGCCTTTGTCCCCGAGCGGGACATCACCCTGGTCAACCCCTATGAGGCCGGCGGCACCAGCGATATTCCCAGCCGCATTTACGCCGACTTTATCAGCAAGAACATGGGCGGCCGCCTGATGAACGTCAACTGCATCGGCGGTGCCGGCGGCGCGGTGGGCGCTCAGGAGGTTATGAACTCCAACCCTGACGGCTATACCATCCTGGTGGCCCCCGCTGGCTACGCCATGAACTACGCCAAGGGCGGTCTGGACTGGACCTATGAGGCGTTTGAGCCGGTCTGTCTGTATGTCACTTCCGTGCTGGCCGTGGCCGTCCGCGCCGACTCCCCTTACCAGACCTATCAGGAGCTGGTGGACGCTGTGAAGGCGGATCCCGGCAAAATCAACATGGGCATTTCCACCGGCGGTCTGCCCCAGTTCTCCGTCTATGCCATGGAGGCCCATGACGACATGAAGTTCAACACCGTCGACATCGGCGGCACCTCTGTCAAGGCCACCGAGCTGCTTGCCGGCCGTGTAGACGTGATGATCGACTCTCTGGGCGGTATGCAGTCCTATGTGGAATCCGGCGACTTCCGCCTGCTGGCCGTCTTTGCTGACAGCCGCCACCCCGCCTACCCCGACGTTCCCACCATGCTGGAGATCGGCTTCACCGAGGACGAGACCTCTGTGATGAGCCAGGTATTTGGCATCTGGGCCCCCAAGGGCACCCCCGCCGAGGCCATTGACTACATCGCCGGCCAGTTTGAGGCCGCCGCCAACGACGCCGAGACGGTGGAGAAGCTGAATGCCCAGTGCTACACCGCCAGCTTTATGGACACCGAGGACTATGTGGGTTATCTGGAAGCCATGTACGCATCCTTCACCGACTTTGCCAATACCTACCTCAGTTAATCCGGTTCAACGCGGCCCGTGGTCCGACTCCCCTTCCGCCCACGCGGAAGGGGAGCGGGTTAAAACACCATCCTAGGAGGCACTATGGGAGAAATTGTATTTTTAGGGTTTTTCATTCTGCTGTGTGCGCTGGGCTTTGGCGAATCCTTCACCTGGCGCGTCATGGAGAATGACACTTCAGGCGGCGCGGCCTTCTGGCCCCGGCTGGTCATGGCCGCGCTGGTCATCTGCTGCATCATGCGCATCATCATTATCCTGCGGGACCAGGAGCAGCTCCGGAAGAAATTTGTGTTTCTGGACCTGTTCTACAGCCACAGAGGGGTATTTCTCCTGGCCCTGGTCCTGTACGCGGCAGCCATCAAACCCCTGGGCTTTTTGATTGCCACCGTCATTTTCCTCAATGTGATTGTCAATGTGATGTACTACTTCACCCGGGAGACGCTGGGAAAGCCGGCCTTCATCGCCCTGCGGACGGTATGCCTCTGTGCGGCCTGCTATGGGGTATACTACTTCTTCAGCTCCATTCTCCGCATCATGGTTCCCGTGGGCGTTTTCGGGATATAAGGAGGGCGTGCAATGAGTAATTTTCTGGACGCTATGGGCTCGGTGCTCAGCGTAGATGTGCTGGTGCTGATCTTCATCGGCACCTTTGTAGGCATCATCTTCGGCGCCATCCCCGGTCTAAACACCCCCATTGCGGTGGCCCTGCTGCTGCCTTTCTCCTATAAGCTGGGCACCATCCCCGCTATGGCTCTGCTGCTGGGCGTCTATATGGGCGGCATCTCTGGCGGACTGGTCTCCGCCATTCTGCTGCGCATCCCCGGCACAGCCGCCGCCATCGCCACCACGTTCGACGGCTACCCCATGTGCAAAAAGGGCCTGGGGGCGGAGGCTTTGGCCATTGGCACCTTCGGGTCCTTCATCGGCGGGGTATTCAGCGCGGTTGTCCTGGCCTTTCTGGCCTCGCCGCTGACCAAAATCGCCATTCAGTTCGGCCCCTGGGACTACTTCGGCCTGATGGTCTTTGCTCTGAGCCTGGTCAGCGCCCTGGTGGGCAAAAACGTGCTCAAGGGCTATATCAGCATGTTCATCGGCCTGTTTATCTCCTGCATCGGTCTGTCCTCCCTGGACGGACTGACCAAGCGCTTCACCCTGGGCATGTACCAGCTGGAGGGTGGCGTGTCCATGGTCATTCTGATCATCGGCATCTACGCCGTACCCGAGATTCTCAGTGCCGCAGGCAAGCTGCGGGAGGATGTGACCACCGCCCACTTTGAGAAAAAACGCTTTTATATCCCCGGCAAGGAGAATCGGGGCCGGAAATACCTCCCCCTCATGCTCCAGTCCAGCATCATTGGCACCTTTATCGGCATCATGCCCGGTCTGGGCAGCTCCACCGGGGCCATGCTGTCTTACACCGCCGCCCAAAAGACCTCCAAGGACAAGGAGAAGTTTGGAACCGGCTGTGCCGAGGGCATCTACGCCTCCGAGGTGGCCAACAACGCCGTCACCGGCGGCGCGCTGATCCCCATGCTGTCTTTGGGCATCCCCGGCGACTCGGTAACTGCCATCATCATGGCCGCTCTGATTCTCCAGGGCATCTCGGTGGGTCCGCTGCTGTTTACCCAGCATCCCAGCCTGGTGTACGTCATCGTGCTGGTCACCTTCTTCGCCAACCTGGCCATGTTCATCATCCAAAGTCTGGGCATCCCTCTGTTTGCCCGCATCGTACAGGTGCCCCGGCACTATCTGCTGCCTCTGATTGTGATGTGCTGCGCCATTGGCTGCATCAGCGTAAACAACCGCCTGTTTGATTTCTATGTCATCATCATTCTGGGCATTCTGGGCTATGCCTTAGAGAACAATCAATACCCTCTGCCGCCGCTGCTGCTGGGCTACATTCTGGGTTCGGACATTGAGCTGTACCTGCGCCGCTCTCTGATGTACTATGGCTCCTTCGGCGAGTGTATGAAGATGCTCTCCCCCGGTACCATCCTGGTTGTCGCCGCCGTGGTGGTCACCGCCGCGGCCCTGGTGCTGAAAAACGAAGCTCTGCTGAAACAGCTGCTGGGGAAGAAGGGCAGGGCATGAAGGTCAAATTTGCGCCCTCCCTGCTGTGTATGGACCTGCTCCACGTGGGGGAACAGCTCCAGGTGCTGAACCGGCGGGCCGACTATCTCCACGTGGATCTGATGGATCTGCGCTTTGTGGCGAACATGGGCCTTAGCCCCGCCTTTGTCCGCGCCATCCGTCCCGCTGCCCAAAAACCTATTGACTGTCACGTGATGGGGCTGGGGCTGGACTGGTGGATTCCCGCCTTGGCCCAGGCCGGGGCAGACGGGATTACCGTCCACCTGGAGGCGGTCAAAGACCAGGCCCCGGCCGTTCTGGCCGCCATCCAGGCGCAGGGCTGCTCCGCCGGTCTGGCCCTCAGCCCAGACACGGAGGCAGACCAGGCCGCCCCCCTCCTCCCCTTGGTGAACAAGGTCACCGTGATGACGGTAACGCCCGGATTCCCCGGCGCCCCCTTTTTGTGGGACATGCTGCCGAAAATCACCCGGCTGGCCCAACTGCGGGAGGAACTGGGCCTGTCCTTTGAGATCGAGATGGACGGCTCCTGCGCAGACGACAATATTCAGCCGCTCCGCCAGGCGGGGACCGACGTGTTTGTGCTGGGGACCGCCGCTCTGTTTAGCCGGGACCCCTGCCTGGAGCGGGCGTTTGACCAGATGGAGCGTTGCTTTTTGCACTGAGTATCCCCCGGTGTTGCCGGAAGAAAGGAGGCAGGCCGCTATGGCAGAACGAATTATGACGGAGTGCCACTACTCGGAAGTGGAGGGCAGAAGTTCTCACTTTCACAACGCCTACGAGATGCTCTTCATCCGCCAGGGCAGCGGCAGCATTGAAGTCAGCGGCCAGGAGTACCAGGTGGAGCCCAACATGCTGATGTTTTTCAGCAATCTGGAGGAGCACGTCACCCGAATCACCACCCTCCCCTTCCGCCGCTACTTTGTCAAGCTGGACCCTGACCAGCTCAACCGCAGGCTGTCCACCCCCTGGCAGCTGTCCATCTTCAAAAACCGCCCTCAGGGCTTTATTCCCTATGTAAAGGTGGACCGCTACGCCGGAGAAATTGACAGTCTCTTCCAGCTTCTTCTGCGGGAACATCAGCAGGCAGGGGAGTATTCCGACGAACTGGTGCTGTCCATCGTCCGGCAAATCCTCATCCTCACCTACCGGTGCGAGCCCAGCCGGTTTGCCCTGTGCGATTTGGAGGAGCAGCGCAGCTGCGCCCAAATGCAGCACTGGATTGAAACCCACTTCACCGAAGATATCCAAATCAAAGACATCACCGAAAACTTTTTTATCAGCTCCTCTCACTTCTGCCGTACCTTCAAACGGGCCACCGGCTACACGCCAAAGCAGTACCTGATGCTCAACCGGATCGCCTATGCCAAAGAACTGCTGGTTCACAGCGACCTTCGGGTAAGCGAGATTGCCCACCGCTCCGGCTTTATGGACGAGAGCAATTTCATCCGATACTTCAAGCGTGAAACGGGGAGCACACCAAGCAAATATCGAAAGCTCATGGAAGGGAGATAATTGATATGAGCAAAATGCGGGAAATGCGGGAAAAATTCCCCAACACACAGTTCTGGGTGGACTCCTGTGCCAAAGCCGATTTGGAATACGGCATTGGCATTGGCGCTGTGGGCGCCACCACCAACCCGGTCATCGTGTCCCAGGTACTCCAAAAGGAGCTGCCGGAGTGGGAAGATACCATTCGGGCGCTGTACACCCAGTCCCCCGCCGCCACTGAGGACGACGTGGCCTGGAAGCTCATCGAACGGATGGGCCTGCGGGGCTGCGAGCTGCTGCGTCCGGTCTATGAGCAGTCGGGCGGGGCCTGCGGCAAAATCTCTATGCAGACCAATATCAAATATTACCACGACTGGGAAAAGATGGCGGATCAGGCGGCCTATTTCCACTCCCTGGCCCCCAACATCCAGGTGAAGATGCCCATTTCTGCCGCCGGGCTGACGGCGTTTGAGGAGGCCACCTACCGGGGCGTCAGCGTCAACGCGACCGTCTCCTTCAGTCTGGCCCAGGCAGTGGCTCTGGCCGAGGCGGTGGAGCGGGGCCTGAAGCGCCGGGAGGCCGAGGGGCTGGACACCACCCATATGACCCCGGTGTGTACCATCATGCTGGGCCGTATTGACGACTGGCTGAAAAAGGCGGTGGCGGCGGACAACCTGGCCGTTCTCCCTGAGGCTCTGGAGTGGGGCGGCGTAGCTGTTTTTAAGAAGGCATACCGGATTTTCAAGGAGCGGGGCTACCGCACCCGCCTGCTCACCGCCGCCTACCGCAATCTCTACCACTGGCATGAGCTCATTGGCGGCGATGTCTCCATGACCATCACTGCCAAGTATCTCAAGATGTTTGACAACAGCGGCCTGGAGATTCGGGCCACGATGGACGATCCCGTCCCCCAGTGCTGGCTGGACGAACTGCAAAAGCTGAAAGAGTTCCGCCGGGCCTATGACGAGGACGGCATGACTCCGGAGGAGTTCGAGCACTACGGTGCATTTATCACCTGCCTGGAGGGCTTTTTCAAGGGGTATGACACCCTGCTTCAGCTGATCCGGCCCTACCAGTTCGGAAGCCCTCTGGCCAGATGATCTACCGCAAACAGGTACTGGCCCTCCTAGAGAAGTGCTATTCGGTAGGAGCTTTTTCCGTGGAGGGAGAAGCCCGCATCCTCTTCGCCTCGGAACTTGCCCGCCCAACCCTGGCCTTTGACGGCCGGACGTTGGCGCAGGAGGAAATTTCCGTCATGGAGGGCGGCACCATGTCGATGGTCCCCCTCCCGGACCGCTCCGGCTTTCTGGCCATTGAACGTTTCTTCCCCCCCTTTGCCGCCGCCGGCAGCAAGCTGGTCCAGGTGGACCGGAGGAATGGGGCGTGGCAGAAGCGGAACATGCTGAACCTGCCTTACCTCCACCGCTTTGGGATTCTTCCCATCCCTGGGGGGCATACGTTGGTCCTGTCCGTCCTGTGCAGGCAAAAGGTGGACAAAGACGACTGGTCCTCCCCCGGCGGGGTCTACACCGCCTCCCTGACCCCAGATGCTCCCCTCCGGCGGCTGGAGCTCCTTCTGGACGGCCTGCCCCGCAACCACGGCTTTTTTACCGGTATCTTCCAGGGCCGGCCCGCTGCGGCGGTGGCCAGTGACCGGGGTGTCCACCTGCTCCTGCCCCCAGTGGACAAAGGCGGCAGCTGGGCAATCCGGCAGCTCATCGACCGCCCCGCCGGCGAGGTCTGGCTCTTCGACCTAGACGGGGACGGACTGGAGGAGCTAGTCACCATCGAGCCCTTCCACGGCAGCGCCCTGACCCTTTATCACCAGCGGGAAAACGGGGCCTTCCATCCCGTCTGGCAGTTCCCGGAACCGCTGGAATTTGCCCACGCTCTCTGGTGCGGCCAACTCTGGGGCGGTCCCTGCGGAATCTGCGGCAGCCGGCGGGGAGATGCCCCTGTGTTCCGCTTTTTCTATGCGGAGGGGAGCTATCATACCGAGCTGATTGAAGCGGGGGCCTCCGCCGCCAATGTTGCGGCGGCCCGCTTCCAAGGCCGGGACTGTCTGCTGTCCGCCAACCACGGGCAGAACCAATGTGTGATGTATTTTGCAGAGTAACCAACCAAAACGAAACATAAGGAGGACACTATGGAACCGTATATCTTACCAGAAACGCAGACCGCCGTCGTGCTGACCGGCACCAACAACCAGTATGAGATCCGCCATGATGTGCCGGTGCCCAGCGACCCCGGCTTTCAAGAGGTCATTGTCAAGGTGATGGCCATTGCCATCTGCGGCACCGACCCCAAGCTGCTCAAGGGTAAGCCCTACCACTACTGCCCTGACGAGTACCCCTTCATCATCGGCCATGAGTGGGCCGGTGTGGTGGTAAAGGTTGGCAGTGGTGTGTTCAACCTCCAGGTGGGCGACCGGGTAGCCGGCGAGGCCCACCGGGGCTGCGGCGTGTGTGAAAACTGCAAGGCGGGGCGCTACTCCCTATGTCTGAACTATGGCAAGGACGAGACCGGCCACCGCCACTACGGCTTCACCACCACCGGGGCGTACCAGCAGTATGTCCGCTACAGCTGCGGCAGTCTGACCAAGCTGCCCGATAACGTCTCCTTCGCAGAGGCCGCCATGTGCGACACTGCTGGCGTGGCCTTCCACGGTCTGGAGCGGGCGGGGGTCAAGCCCGGCGGCACCTACTGCGTCATCGGTCCCGGCCCCATCGGCTTTATGGCCATGAAGATTGCCCGGGCTCTGGGCGCCGCACATGTCATCTGTGTGGGACGGGGCGCCCGTCTCCAGGCCGCTGTGGACCTGGGCGCCTGCGACAAGGACATGGCCATCAACTTTGAGACCCAGGATCCTGTGGAAGAGGTGCTGCGGCTGACCAACGGCGTAGGCGCCGACAACGTATGCGAGGCATCCGGAGCCCACAACTCCATGACCCAGGCCATCGAGATGGTCCGCAAGGGCGGTTCCATCGCCATGCTGGGCACCCCGCCTGAGGGCACCATGGAGCCCATCCCCATCAAGAAGGTCACCTTCAAAGAGCTGACCCTGTGCGGCAGCCGCGGCAACCCCAACGCCACCGTAGCGGTGGTCAACCTGATGGCCACAGGGCAGCTGAAGGTAAAGGAAATGATCACTCACACCTATCCCCTCACCCGGTTTGCTGACGGCATCGACACCTTTGTCAACCGGAAAGAGGGCTGCGTCAAGGTGGTCTTCTTCCCCAACGAGATCCCCGAGGAGTATCAGAAGTCCGGCCGGGTGGAGCGCTGAGGAGCAGCCTGAACCCGATTCGCCATGAAAACAAATCTTCTCCCCCTTCTGGCCCTGCCGGTCATCTGGGGCAGCTACTATGTAGCCTCCCACGAGGCGCTGGCTGTCATGTCGGTCTTTTCGGTTGGAATTGTCATCCGAGCCATCACTCTGGTGCTGCTCACCGGCGTGATGGCGGCCCGGGGCGAGCTGAACCGCCTGCTGCAAATCCAGCATGTGTGGAAATGGCTGTGCCTCATCGGCCTGATGGGTTTTCTTCTGGACTCCACCGCCTTTGTGGGCCTTCAGCTCTCCCCCGCCGGCATCGGGACAGCGCTGCTCAAGTGCGACATTCTCTTTGTCAACCTGATCTCCGTTCTGGTGTACAAAGAGCGCTTTACCCCCCTGGACTGGGCTCTGAGTCTGGTGATGCTCTTCGGCGTCTTTCTGGTGCTGGAGATCGACTTCTCCCACCTGGACCTGTTCAACGTGGGCAATGTATTTTTCATCCTCAGCGCGCTCTTTGTCTCCATCAACGCCTTTCTCATCAAAGAGGCCCAGCGCCACCCTGTCAACCCGGCCAGCGACAACGTGATTGCCTACTATAACAACCTGATTACCCTGCTTCTCTTCCTTATGGCGGCGGGATTTACCCGCCAGATCCAAGAGCTGGGAGGGATTGCCGGAAACAGGGGACTCACACTGGCCCTCCTCCTCTCCGGCCTGGGCCAGACTCTCATTTACATCGTCTACTACTACGACCTGCGCCGCAATCCCGTCTGGCTGGTCAAGGTCATCCTGCTGCTGATGCCCCTGGTGTCGGCGTTGCTGGGTCTGCTCCTCTTTGGAGACAGCATGTCTCCGGTTCAGTTGGCCGGCTTTGTCCTTGTACTGCTGGGTGCGCTGTGTGTCCTGCTGGTCCACAACCGGCGGCAGGCCAAATAAGCATCGGACTTCATCGGAAAGGAAACATCTCTATGACGGAATTCTCTTACTGCATGCCCTCCCGCATTGTGCTGGGCAAGGGCAGCACCGCCCGCCTGAAGCAATATATCCAGGGGGATCGGGTGCTGATTATCTGTGACCCCTTCCTCTACCAGAGCGGCGCGGCGGAGCGCATTGGCGCCAATCTGGAGGGCTGCACGGTGTCCTATTTCCACGCCATCGAGCCCAACCCCTCCTGCGAAAGTGTGGACGCGGCAGCGGAAGCGGCCCGGGCTCTGGGGGCCCAGACGGTGGTGGGCATCGGCGGCGGCAGTTCCATGGACGTGAGCAAGATTGTCTCCTGTCTGGCCGGAGACGAGGGCAGCATCTATGACTACTACAGCGGCGGCACCCGCACCCTCTCTCCCCGAACCGTCCGCCTCATCTGCATCCCCACCACCGCCGGAACCGGCAGCGAAGTCACCAACGTGGGGGTATTTACCAACAAAAAGAAGGGCATCAAGATGCCCTTTGTCACCGACCAGTTCTGGCCCGACGTGGCCCTGCTGGACCCGGAGCTGACCTACTCTCTGCCCCCCGCCGTCACCGCCTCCACCGGCATGGACGCCTTCTGCCACGCCATTGAAGCCTATTGGAACAAGGAATCCCAGCCCATCTGCGACGCCCTGGCGGTGGAGGCTATGCGTCTGGTTCTGGCCCACATCAAAGCCGCTTATGACGACGGGAACAGTGAGACCGCCCGGGAACAGATGCAGCTGGCCAGCCTGCTGGCCGGGGTCGCGTTCAGTCAGACCCGGACCACCGGCATCCACGCCGTCAGTTTCCCCCTCACCACCGAGTACGGCGCCAGCCACGGCACCGCCTGTTCCATCACTCTGCCCGCCTTTATCCGCATCAGCGGCGAGGGCGCCCAGGCCAAGATGGACCGCCTGTGTGCCGCCCTTGGCTATGAGAGCATCCCCCAGTTTGCCGACGCGGTGGAGGCCCTGATGGTCTCCATGAACATGCCCACCCGACTCAGTCAGCTGGGGGTCCAGGAGGACGCCCTGGAGCACATCGCCCAGGTGGGGCTGGGGGCGGCCATCATCCAGCTCACCCCCGCCGTTATGAACCAGGAGACGGTCACAGCCCTTCTGCGCTCTATTCTGTAAAGGATTATAGCCTTATACTTGTTATAGCAGTTCTCTCTCTTGCCCCGTCTTTCCCTCTCCGCGGTGCGGAGCTGGAAAGGCGGGGTCCTTTACATCCCATGGCGCAGTTGGTTCGCGGCGGAAAACATTCCGCCGGCGCAGGATTTTGCCTTGACGAATCCGCCGGGAAACGGTATGATGGAAAAGAGAAATAAGGAGGGGTTACCATGACCTATCAAGACGTTTTAGCGGCCGCCCGCACATGCAGCGGCCCATACTGCAATGTGTGCCCGGTGTGCAACGGCCGGGCCTGCAAAAACACCATGCCCGGTCCAGGCTCCAAGGGGACCGGGACCGTCGCCGCCCGGAACTACGACGCCTGGCAGGAGGTGTGCCTCAACATGGACACCATCTGCGAAAACGGCCCGGCGGACACCCGCTTCACCCTTTTCGGACAGGAGTATGCGCTGCCCGTCTTTGCCGGGCCGGTGGGGGCGGTCAAGCTGCATTACGGCGACAAATTCACCGACCAGGAGTACAACGAAATCCTGGTGCCCGCCTGTGCAGACGCCGGCATCGCCGCTTTCACCGGCGACGGCACCGACCCCGGCGTTTTTACTGCGGCGTCGGCGGCCATCGGCCAGAATGGCGGCAAGGGCATCCCCACCGTAAAGCCTTGGGACCGTGACACACTCTTTGCCAAGCTGGACCAGGGCAAGGCGGCGGGGGCCAAGATGTTCGCCATGGACATCGACGCCGCCGGCCTGCCCTTCCTCAAGGGGCTGAATCCCCCTGCCGGCTCCAAGACGGTGGCCGAACTGCGGGAGGTCATCGAATACGCCGGGGTTCCCTTCATCATCAAGGGAATTATGACCGTCAAGGGGGCCAAAAAGGCCCTGGAGGCAGGGGCGGCGGGCATTGTGGTATCCAACCACGGCGGCCGGGTCCAGGACGGCGTACCCGCCACCGCCGAGGTCCTCCCCGCCATCGCCGAGGCGGTCAAGGGTCAGATGGTGGTCCTGGTGGACGGCGGCATCCGCACCGGAGTCGACGTATGCAAGGCCCTGGGCCTGGGGGCTGACGCCTGCATTCTGGCCCGGCCCTATGTCACCGCCGTCTACGGCGGGGGCGCCGAGGGCGTGAAGGTACTTACCGACAAAATCAAGGGGGAACTGGCCGACACCATGGCCATGTGCGGGGTCCACTCCCTGGCAGAGATTTCCAGAGATATGATTTTCTAAGCGGAGAGCCGCCCGAGGGCGGCTCTTCTTCTTTTTGTCCGCAACAATTTTGACCGCTCAAGCGTCTATATGGGTGAAAGGAGGTGACCTGCATGTCCCAAATATCCAACCGGCCGGTGGATTGGGAGTACCTGGTAACACAAAACGAAACTCGTCTGTATCGTGCCGCCCTGGCCATCCTGGGAGACCCTTACGAGGCGGAAGACGCCGTTCAGGACGCCTTTGTCCGCTATCTGGAGAAGGCCCCAAGCAACCTGGAGCAGCCCTCCGCCTGGCTGATGCGGGTACTGGTCAACGGCTGCAAGAGCCGTCTGCGCTTGGCCTGGCGGCGGGTGGGTCCTCTGCCGGAGACCCTGCCCGCCCCCACCCCGGAAGAGCGGGACGAGCTGGAGGAGCTGTTTTCCCTCCCCCCGGAGGACCGGGCGGTGATCCATCTGCACTACTACGAGGGGTACAGCACCGACGAGATCGCCCATATGCTGGGCTGCCGCCCGGGAACCGTGCGCTCCCGTCTCTCCCGGGCTCGGGAGAAGCTGCGGAAACTTTTGGCGGAGCCGGCAGGCGGATGAGAATCTGTCCAAACATGCTGCAACAAAAAGGAGGAGCTTGATGAAATATTACAAATCGTTTCTGGATCGGCAGGAGGTATCCCCGGCGCTCCATGAAAAGCTGCAAAACCTGGAGGGGGCAAAAAAGTGTTCCCGCCGCCCCTGGGCGCGCTATGGGGCTCTGGCCGCCTGCGCCGCCCTGATTGTGGCCGCGGGCGTGTGGAAGCTGTCCCCCCGCCCAGCACCGGTTCAATACAGCAGCACCGGAGATGCTTCCAGCCATGAGGAAGTAATGCATGGCCAGCCGGGCCTGACGCCTGACACCAGCACAATCATCCTCGGCGACTGGGAGTCCGGCTTTGTGGTGAACAGCCCCACGGATGGGGATAAGCTGACGTTCCCCATGATCCCCGCCATTCGCTACCAGGATATCACCGGCCGGAACGAGATAGATGCCGCTCGGTCGTATACGCCGGGGAGCTTCACTGTGGATTTGACAAAGGCGGACATCCAGGCCATTTTCTGGGGCCCGGAGGGCAAGCCGGAGGCGAGACACCCCAAGCTGGAGCAGGGGGACCTGCCCTGGATGCTGTTCTGGGACGGCTATTTCGTCCACGGTTCCGCTTGGTACGACGGCCAGGGGCAGTTGATGGAGCTGACCCTCTATGGCGAAAAAGACCGGGCCAGCTTTGAGCTGGAGCTGCGCCAGGGGGCGCTGCCCTTCTCCTGTGTGGTGGACCTGGACCGGGGCGATGAGATCAGCGAGTTTAACGGCGTAGAAATCACCGGCTGGAGCCAGGTCTACGACCGGGACGGCGACGGCCAGACCGACTCTATCTGCGGCAGCGAGTTTATGACGGCGGATAACATCGGCGTTCGTTTTGTCAACCGGAACAGCACCATGCAGGCGGAGTATATCCCAGGCGGGGACATGGAGTTGGGTGGAGCTTGTACCTTCAACGCCCTCTTTGTCCGCCAGGCCCTGACCGGCGGACTGTATCTGGACCATCTGGAAACCGCCGAACACATCCCCGCCTGGCGGGAGGAGGAGTTCTCCACCCTGGCCCATGCCCGGCAGGAGGAGGACTTTGCCCCCTACTTGCCCACGGCGGAGCCGGAGGGCTATAACGAGTTTTACGGCCGTCTCAGCTATCAGGAAGGCCACAGCAACAGCCTGTTTGTCCGCTGGAGTAGGGTAGGGGCCTACGACAATGTGGAGGTGGCCGTCTACCGGGAGGGATATCACTCTTATAATCTGGTGTCCCCCGACCAGCCGGAGACCTATGATCTGAGCCTGTATCCCATCCCCTGGTGCGACAGTGTTCCCGAGAAGTACTGGGAGACGGTAGACCGTCCCGCCTTCAAAGCCGAGGACATGTCTCTGGCCGTTGTGGAGGCCCGGGGCCGGGAGCACGACACAGGCGGGATGACCTACTCCTTTGATGTGCTCCACCCGGACGGGACGCTGGTGTCCTACCGCTGTGACGGCCTGACGGCGCAGCAGGTGTGGGCGCTGGTAGAAGAGACCCTGTAAGCGGTCCAATCCCCCGGAAAAGGCATTGACATAATTCTTAATTTTTTATGAATTGAGGGATTTTCCTCTTGCCGAAGCAGGTCGAAGCGGGTATACTTGGGAGGAATGAAACGGGGGGAATTCCATTGGAAGAGAGATATATCAACATGCACCGGCAGACCTCGACGCGGCAGAGCGCATCCCCCCGGCGGCGGGAGGAGGACTGGGAGGAACCGCCCCGGCGGCGCGCCCCCTCCCGGGCGGCTCCCGCTCCCCGCAGGCGCATGGCGGGCGGCCAAAACCCGGTGACAGCGGTTCTGATGGGATTTTACAAGTTTCTGGTGGTCATCTCCGTCCTGATTGTGGCGGTCTATGCAGGCAGCCGGTTTCTGATCCGTCCCCCGGAACAGAAAGCTCCGGCGGCGCCCCCCGCCCAGGCCGGGAACAAAACCGACCCCAGCGCCGGTCCCTCCGGCACGGGGACGCCCAGCGCGGTCACCCCCGCCGGGCGCCAGCCCAGAAAGGGTGTCTACAACATTCTTCTGGCCGCCACCGACGCAGAGGGCACCCGCACCGACACCATGATGGTCCTGTGCTACGACACCACGGAGCAAACCGTAGGGGTGGTCTCCGTCCCTCGAGACACGCTGCTCGCCCGGGAGAGCGGCAATCCCCGCCTGGTCTATGGCAAAGGCGGGGTGGAACAGCGGGCGGCGGATATCTCCCAGATGCTGGGCATCCCTATCGACTACTACATCAAGGTGAACATCAGGGGCTTTATCTCTCTGGTGGACTACCTGAACGGGGTGGACTTCTATATCCCCTGTGACATGAATTACGACGACCCCATCCAGGACCTGCACATCCACTACAAAAAAGGCACCACCCACCTGACCGGCCAGCAGGCTATGGAGGTGGCCCGCTTCCGGAAGAACAACGACAGCAGCGGCTACTCCGATACCGGCCGCACCGAGACCCAGCAGAAGCTGCTCATTGCCCTGGCTAAAAAGGTGCTGTCCTGGGGCAATATCACCAAGATCAACGGCTTTGTGGAGATTTTCAACCAGAGCGTAGACACCGACCTATCCCTAAACGACATGCTCTACTTCGCGGGCCAGGCGCTCAATCTGGACCTCTCCG
Source organism: uncultured Bacillota bacterium (assembly GCA_947172355.1). Classification (GTDB taxonomy): domain Bacteria; phylum Bacillota; class Clostridia; order Oscillospirales; family Oscillospiraceae; genus Lawsonibacter. The sequence continues at coordinate 6,655 of CAMWBA010000010.1, read as the reverse complement.
CCGCCATTACCACCGCAACCCTCCCCGGCCGCGGGGATGGAGTGTACCGGGGTTACACGTGGTGTTACGAGCTGGATCCGGAGGGCACCCTGGAGGTTGTCAACCAGCTCATCAACCCCTATGACCAGCCCTTGACTCTGGACGACATGAATCTGGCCAAGGCAGAACGCTATACACAGGGATAACAATGCGGCCTCCGGCAAAACCGGAGGCCGCGCTGTTTTATCTGATTTTCTCTCCGTTGAGGACCGCGCCGCACAGCCGGTCCCCCTCATAGCAAACCTTGAGGGAGAAAAAGGGGGCGTCCTGCCAGATCAGGTTTAAAAAGATGGCGTCCCCCTCCCAGTGGGGAATCTTTAAGAGCTGGTCCTGGGGGAGCCATTCCAGCACTCCCTCGTCGCAGTCCTTCAATTCTCCGGTAAATCCGCTGGCGGTAAACAGGTGCATATACTCGGTGGGCCAGCGGTCAGAGACAAAGGTGACAATCCCCCGATATTGGTAGTCGGTGAGGGTCAGTCCGGTCTCCTCCTCCACCTCCCGAAGCAGACAGTCCTCCGGACTCTCCTTGTCCTGGAACTTGCCCCCAATGCCGATCCACTTATCTTGATTTAAGTCGTTCCTCTTCTTCACCCGGTGGAGCATCAAATACTCCTCTCCCCGCCGGATGTAGCACAGGGTGGTGTTTATCATAGCAATGCCTCGTTTCCGAATGGTCTCGTTCCCCGAGGACCAAGACCAACTGATATCACGCCTCGATCAGCACAACCTCCACGGTGAAGCGCTCCCCGTCCCGCAGATAGGTGAGGGTCACCGTATCCCCGGCTCCCAGGCCCAGCTTGATGCGGGTAAGCTCCTCCAGCCCGTTGATGGGGCTCCCGTTGGCCTCAATCAGAATGTCACCGGAGCGCAGTCCCTTGGCCCAGGCGTCGCTGCTTTTCTCTACGCTCTGAAGCCTCAATCCGCCTTCCTCCGTGCGGGCGGTGTACACGGTAAAGCCGAACACACCGGCTTTCACCTCCTCCCCGGCAATTAGGTGATCCACCACATACTTCACCCGCTGGGAGGGGATTGCAAAGCCCAGGCCCTCTGCGGAGCCGTCCTCGGTGACAATCTTGATGGTGTTAATCCCCATCACCTGTCCATACTGGTTGAGCAGCGGCCCGCCGGAATTGCCGAAGTTGATGGCGGCGCTGGTCTGAATGAGAATCATGGTAACGCCGTCCACCTCCACCTCCCGGTCCAGGGAAGAGACAATCCCGTCGGTGAGGGTGGCCCGGTAGCCCAGGGAGTCCCCCAGGGCGGCGACCGGCTCGCCAATGCGCAGGGTGTTGGAGTCGCCAAATCGGGCGGGGGTCAGGCCCTCCGCCTCCACCTTCAGCACAGCCAAATCCTCCACTGCATCAAACCCCACCAGGCTGGCGGTCAAAATCCGGTTGTCATGCAGCAGCACCTTCACCTGCCGGGCCCCGGCCACCACGTGGGCGTTGGTAATGATATAGCCGTCTTGAGTCAGGATCACGCCGCTGCCGGCGCTGTAGCCTGTGGCGGTTCGCGCCTCAATGGACACGGCGGAGGGGACCGCCTGTTCATAAATCCGAACATAGTCCAGCTTCTCTCCCTGGATGGACTGGAGCGCCACCGTAACGCCGGTCCCCCGCTCCGCCCTGGGGATGGTGGGAGGCTCGGTGCTGTATTCGTCGTCATGGATATAGCGGTCCTCCCCATTGGACGGAAAATAGTCCGAGACTTGTGGGGGAAGATACTGCTTAATCAACACGGTAGACAGGCAGATCAGCGCAATTAAAAAGGTCACCCCCAAAAACCAGGGCCACTTCCGCCGGTGCCGGCGCACCCGCAGCACCGTCCGGTGGGATACCGCCGCCGGAACCCGGACGGCAGGCGGAGCCGGAAAAACCGGCGAGGGCTGTTCCCAGGGCCCTCCCTGCCACAGACCATCCTTTCGGTTGTCCATCATAACACCCCCGAGTGTGTGTAGGGGCGGATTCTATCCGCCCGGAAAATTGCGGCAAATTCGTTGTGCCTATTGACATGGCTTAAACAAGTACCAGGTCCGCTTGGAACCATGGGAACCGGCCGGCTGCCTCCGGCGGACAAGGGGGACGCCACCCCCCTGCATCTCCCGCCAACAAAGGTTTCAGCAGGCCCTAGGCCAAGGTCAGCGTAAATTGGAACTGTGTCACCCCGTCCTCGCTGGTCACGGTGATATTTTCCTTTAAGTTTCCCAAGATGGTTTTGACGATATACAATCCCAGGCCCACCCCCTCCCGGTCCATAGAGCGGGAGTAATCGGCCTTGTGGAACCGTTCAAAGAGCAGAGGCAGCTCGTCCGGAGGAATGGTGGCTCCCAGGTTTCGGATGGTGGTCTGGGCTTTGCCGTCCTTCTTGATGATCTGAACGGTGATGGCAGTGCCGGGCGCGGCGAACTTGGCCGCATTGTCCAGCAGGTTGTAGCACACCTGGGTAACGGCGTCCGGGTCGCCCCACACCATCAGCTTGCCCTTGGGCAGCTTGACCTCCACATCCAGTTGCCGGCTGGTGATTTTGGTTTCCAGGCTGATAAGCACCTGAGACATCACCTCGGTAAAATCAAAGGTCTCCTGAGCGGTGACCGTACTCTGGGTCAGGGCGTTGAGCCGGGACAGATCCAGCATCCGCCGCACCAGGCGGCTGAGCCTCCGGGTCTCAGACACCACAATCTGAAGATACTCCTCCTCCCGCTCCGGGGGGATGGTGCCGTCCAGAATGCCTTCTGCAAAGCCGGCAATGGTGGTCATGGGGGTCTTCAGCTCGTGGGAGACATTGGCGATAAACTCCGAACGCTGGCTCTCCACTTTCTCCAGGGAGTTGGCCATAGAGTTAAACGCTTCGGCCAGGTCGCTGATCTCGTCCCCCCGGTCCTCATAGCCGGTGACCCGGGTGTCGAACTCCCCCTGGCCAAACTTCCGGGCCGCCTCCGCCATTTCGTTGAGGGGCCGGGTCTGATAGGCAGAGGTGAGGGTGCTGGCAATAACCGAGATAAGGAAGACCACCACTGCGGAGAAAAAGAAGATGGTAGCGGTAGAGGCCCACATCTCATTCAGGTTGGAGGCGTCCGCTGCCACCAGTACCATCCCCTGGGTCACCATCAGCGGTCCCACCTGGTTGGTTACCGGCAGAAGGGACACATACCGCCGCTCTGAATAGATCCCCCCCAGGTTGGTCATGCCGTTGAAAAACCCGGTGTTTTTCACCTGGCTGACCAGGGTCTCGGGCAGGCGGAGCCCCTCGTAGGTCTCCACCTGGGTGCCGTCGGTGGCATAGAGGACCCCTCCTTCCGGGTCGGCCACAATGATATGAGAGTTGGAGATCCTGGCGATGGAGGCCATATAGGTGCTGTAAAACTCATCCTGAACGTCCAAGCTGAGGTAGCGCCGGTAGTAGGTAGAGGTAAAGCTGGCGATATACCCTGCGTTGCGGAGCACCGAATCTCGGGTCTCCCCCATGATATAGCGGTAGGACAGCAGCATAAACGCCCCTGCCAGCAGGGTAAAGGACACCAGCATAATGCCCACCATCATGGTCAGCTGCCGCCGGTAGAGAGAACGCATCCAGGCTCACCTCCATGGTTCAAAAATCGTTGCCGAAGCGGGGGACTATTCCTCCTCCGCTGCCTCTTCCAGCCATTCCTGGAATCTGGCGCAGTCCGGCCGGTTCAGGCGGTAGGCCCGCTGGGTGTTGGCACTGTCCCTCCGGTCAGGACGCCGTTCCCAGCTCGAACTTGTAGCCCACGCCCCACACCGTCTTGAGGCGCCACTGGTTGCTGACGTCCTCCAGTTTCTCCCGCAGGCGTTTGATATGGACATCCACGGTGCGGCTGTCGCCGAAGTAGTCAAAGCCCCACACCTCGTCCAGCAGCTGGTTGCGGGTAAACACCCGGTTGGGGGAGGAGGCCAGATGGAACAGCAGTTCCAGCTCTTTGGGGGGCGTATCCACCCGCTGGCCGTTGACCAGCAGCTCATAGGAGTCCAGATTGATAACCAGTTTGTCAAAGGACAGCTTTTTCTCTCCGCTCTCCTCCTCGGTTCCGGCCCGGCGCAGGACGGCTCGAATGCGGGCCAGGACCTCCTTCATCTCAAATGGCTTGACAATATAGTCATCCGCCCCTTGTTCCAGGCCAGACACCTTGTCCTCGGTCTCCCCTTTTGCGGTAAGCATGATAACCGGGGTCTTATCCCCTTCCCGGATCTTTTTCAGCACCGACCAGCCGTCCATAATGGGCAGCATGATGTCCAGCAACACCAGGTCGGGCTGATAGGAGCGAAACAGCTCCACTCCCTTTCCGCCGTCCTTAGCCACCTGGGTCTCAAACCCCTCCTTCTCCAGATAGAGGTGGAGCAGTTCCGCAATGTTTGCGTCGTCCTCGACAATCAAAACCTTCTTGGGCATAAAAGACACCCCATTTATAAAATATATACTCCCTTATTATACCGCAAATGGAAGCACTTGGGTGAATAATCTGTGAATTACGGCGTTTTTTGTCCCTCCACAAAGGAGTGATCCACCTGGATCACGGCAAAATACCGGTCCGACAGCCCCTTTATCGCCTGACACAGCGTCCCCCGGACCTCCCCGTCCGACAACCGCAGACCATAGGGAACCATCACATCAAAGAGGATATTGGTGTGGATGGGCCCGGCGGTCACCCGAAAATCATGGATGGTGCAGGCGGGGTCCAGCTCTTTGGCCAGCGCCTCCACCTGGCTGCGGAGGGCGTCGGTTCGCTCATCCCGGACCACCGGGTCCATGTGGATACAGGTCTCAATGTGGTGTTTGGCCTTCAGCTCCCGCTCAATGTGGTCAATGACGTCGTGAATCTCCAGCAGATTGGCCTCGGCGGGCACCTCGGCGTGGAGGGACATCATGGCCCGGCCCGGTCCGTAGTCGTGATACACCAGGTCGTGGATACCCAGGATATTTTCGTGGCCCAAGACAATCCGGTCGATATCCGCAGCCAGCTCCGGGTCCATAGGCCGGCCCAGCAGGGGGTCCGCCGTGTCCTTGGCCGCCCCCCAGCCGGTACGCAGGATAAACAGCGCAACTCCCATTCCCAGCCAGCCGTCCAGGGGCCAGGAAAAATACTGTCCGGCCAGCAGGCCCAGCAGCAGGATTGCGGTGCCGGCGGCGTCGGACAGGGAGTCCGCCGCGGTGGCGGCCAGTGCGGCGGAGCCGATGTATTGGGACAGCCTCCGGTTAAACCAGAACATCCACAGCTTCACCGCCGCCGAGGCGGCCAAAATCCCCGCTGTCCAGGCGGAAAACACCACCGGTTCCGGGTGGAGGATTTTCTGAAACGAGGACTGCGCCAGCTCCACCCCCACCAGCAAAATGAGCATCGACACCACCAGCCCGGCCAAATACTCCATCCGCCCATGACCAAAGGGATGCTCCTCGTCCGCCTCCTGTCCGGCCAGCCGAAACCCAATCAGCGTCACCACAGAGGAGGCCGCGTCCGACAGATTATTAAAGGCGTCGGCGGTTATGGCGATGGAGCCGGTCCAAATTCCCGCCAGCAGCTTTCCCAAAAAAAGCAGCAGGTTCAGCCCGATCCCGATTCCTCCAGATAAAATGCCGCAGCGCTGGCGCACCTTGGGAGATTTGAGATCCTCCCCGCAAAAACGCAGAAAACCATTCACGAAGCCTATCCACCTCACCGTTTCAGCCATCCAAGGGGGTGCCCTGGATTTCGCCCCGTCTCCCCCGCCTTGGCTGGGGGATGCGCGGCAATGATTTTTCTTCGCGGACACCCGTTCCGCCTGGGAATAACTTGATTATTTTATCATGCCGGCGGTATGATATCAAGTGAAATTCTGGCGATTGCTGTCCCGCCGTCCAAATTTCCTGCTTCTCTCCCGGTTTGGCCGCAGCGCTTCTCCGTGGAGCCCCCAAAAATAGTTTCGTTGGCAGCCGCGCCAAGAACTTGACAAAAAAATCCATTTTAGGGGGCGGACAAGCTGGAATGTTCACAAAAAATTCATTAGAATGTCACGATTTTTTCTTATTCTCCGTTTATGATAATACCATCCCAAGCAAACAAAATGTATCTCCTTTCTCTCTCCTTTACAACACACAGACAGAGGGCTCCGGTCAATGCCGGGGCCCTCTGTCTGTGCACCATCCTCCGTTCTCGGTCCTGTGGACGGACCAGAGGCGCCGGCGCCCCGATCCCACGCCCGCCTTGAGTTTACAAAAAATTCACGGAGAAGTCCCGAAATTGCCGTAATTATATTCTATGATGTCACTGTAGCCAAGCTACAGGATGTATCTCCCATTTCTCCCTCTCCTTTTACAACACACACAGCAAAACGCCCCAACCGAACGGTTGGGGCGTTTTGCTGTTCTGACCTTTATTTATGTCTTCCGGTGTACGGACCATCCTTTTAAAGCGCCGGAAGGCCCCCGAAAAAAGTACAGTGCGTCCCCAATTTCCATTAAATGTATCCAAACGTCCCACTTCGGGGCGTTTTTCTGTGGGAAGCGGGGGGTGTTGGGCTCCATCCAAGCCCGCCAGGGCGGTTGCGCGGGGGCCCCGCGGGGGGGGTGCCGGGGGCCCCCCCGCGGCCGGGGGGCCACCAGCCCCGCGGCCGGAGCGGGGGAG
>CAMWBA010000009.1 GCA_947172355.1 uncultured Bacillota bacterium | reverse complement strand
GCGGAGTGGTTCTCCAACCAGTGCAAGGACCTGGGGCTGGAGCTGCTCAACAACCAGGTGGACATCGGGGTCCGGGTGGAGCTGCCCGCCGTCATCTTCGAGCATATCACCGATGTGGTCTACGAGTCCAAGCTGGTCTACCGCACCAAGCAATACGGCGACAGCGTGCGCACCTTTTGCATGAACCCCTATGGCCACGTGGTGGCGGAGAATGTGGAGGGCATCAACACCGTCAACGGCCACTCCTATGCCGACCCCGCCCTGCGCAGTGAAAACACCAACTTCGCCCTGCTGGTGTCCAACCGGTTCACCAAGCCCTTCAACGAGCCCTATCGCTACGGCAAGCATGTGGCCTCCCTGTCCAACATGCTGGCCGGGGGCGTGCTGGTCCAGCGCTTCGGCGACCTGGTGGGCGGACGGCGCACCAACGAGCACCGCATGGGCAAGTCCACCGTCCGGCCCACCCTTACCGCCGCCGTCCCGGGGGATCTCTCCCTCACCCTGCCCAAGCGGCAGCTGGATGACCTGATTGAGATGATCTATCAGCTGGACAAAATCGCCCCCGGTACTGCCAACTACGACACCCTGCTCTACGGCGCGGAGGTGAAGTTCTACTCCGCCCGCCTCCAGCTCACCGAGGAGCTGGAGACCGCCCTGCCCAACTTCTTCGCCGCCGGTGACGGCGCAGGCGTCACCCGAGGGCTGGCTCAGGCGGGGGCCTCCGGCGTTCAGGCGGCCCGGGCCGTCTGTAAGAGACTGGAAAGATGAAACTCAAGTGCACGGCGGCGATGCTGGTGTCTGTTCTCTTCTGCCCTGCCGCCTTTCTCCTGCTTTGGCTGGCCGCCCCGGATGCCTCGGTCCAGTCCCTGATTTTGGTTGTGGGCTATCCTCTGCTGGCTGCCCTCTACTTCCTCATTGCTGGCGGAATCTTTCGGAAAAAACTGGGCCTGCGCCGTATCACGCTGTGGCTGTGGATGCTTCTGCCGGGGTATCTGCTGTGCTGTGCGCTCTTGCTGCTCTGGCAGCCTGAGCTGCTTCAAAGCGGCGATATTCTGATCTCCCTTTTTCAGCTGCTGCTCCTCCAGACCCCGGTATGGCTGGTGGTCTGGCTGGGCCTTTGGATTGCCGGACTGACCCGCAGCTCAGAGGTCTGGGACCGGGCAAAAATGAGAGTAAAACGTTTTTTGATTGCCGCGTGCCGGGGCGCGGCGCCTTTTTTGGCCATAGGGATGCTTTTCTTTGCCGCCGCCGCCATACAGATGTATCTGGAGGTGGCTCCGGCGGAGGACTATGTGGACGAGGGCGTTCACACCTTCACCGCCTCCAGCGGCTACTCCGCCGCCCGGCGGGGGCATTGGCAGAAAAAACACCACAGATGGTCCACCCGATATGTCTATGTGGTGATCTACAAAGCTCCCGGCGGCTGGCGTTGGGAACGGGAGTTTCTCGTCACGGCTGAGGGAGAAGAGGCCGTCCAAAACCGGGATCAGGTGGATCGGCGGGTCCTTTCTATCGCAGGAGAAAACAGCTACATCACAGTATCCCCTGAGCTTACTGCGCGGCAGTATGTGGAGCAGACGCGGCGGAAATATTTGATCCTCGGCGGCATCTGCCTGGCCATCCCAGCGGCAGAGGGCGTGATCTGGCTGCTGGCGCGTAGAAAACACGCAAAATCCCCGTAGGAGCGGCCTGTGGCCGCCCGTGTTCTAACGGAAACCATCGGATTACGGCGGGCGGCCGCAGGCCGCCCCTGCCCATGAAAGGAGTTTTTATGCGCCCCTGGTTTACCAACGAATCGCTGGCCCCTGACACCTGGGTCATCAGCGAATACCGCCACTGGGAGGAGACCCATTGTTACCTCCTCGCCGGCGAAGACCGCGCTCTGCTCATCGACACCGGGCTGGGTATCTGCAATATTTACGAGGAGGTCCGCCGGCTGACGGACAAGCCGGTCACCGCCATCGCCACCCACATCCACTGGGACCACATCGGCGGGCACAAGTACTTTCCGGACTTCTACGCCCATGAGGCGGAGCTGCCCTGGCTCCAGGGCAGGTTTCCCCTGTCCATAGAGACGGTGCGGGAGATGGTGCTGGACCGGTGCGATCCGCCGGAGGGCTTTGATGTGAGCCAATACAAAATGTTCCAGGGAGTGCCCACCCGGGTCCTCCGCGGCGGCGAGGTGCTGGACCTGGGCGGGCGGAGGGTGGAAGCCCTCCACACGCCGGGCCACTCCCCGGGGCATCTGTGCTTCTGGGAGGCGGACCGGGGGGAGCTGTATACCGGTGACCTGATCTATCTGGACACTCTCTTTGCCTACTACCCCTCCACCGACCCGGAGGCCTATCTGGCCTCCCTGGAGCGGGTGGCGGCCCTGCCCGCCCGGCGGGTTTTCCCAGCCCATCATTCCCTGGAAGTCCCGCCGGAACTCCCGGCCCGGATGCGGGACGCTCTCCGCCAGCTGAAGCGGGAGGGAAAGCTGCACCACGGCGCAGGAGTGTTCCAATATGACGGCTGGGGCATCTGGCTGTAACGGTTTTCCTGCAAAATAAAGAGTGAGCCGTCCACACCGGTTCGTCCTCCGATCCAATTAAAAATTATTTTGACATCCTCTATGCAATTTTTTATCCACTTTTTCCACTGAGTTTTCCACAGGGAAAGTTCCCTGTGCCCAAAGGGTTTTCCACATTTTCCACCGAGTTTTCCACATCGCTTGTGGACGTTGTGTGGAAGCAAATATGCATCCTTTGGTTTCCATAACATTTGTCAAGGCAGAAATATTCACAAACTTTTATGGATTGGTATTTTTGCAAGTAAATATGTGCCTCCCGCCGAAACAGGAAAGGAGTCCCTTTATGGCCATTCAAACCGACACTATCGCAGCCCTCTCCACCCCTCCGGGACCGGGAGCCATCGGGATTCTCCGTCTGTCCGGACCGGAGGCGGCATCCATTGCGGAAACATGCTTTAAACCACTGGGCGGCAAGGGATTGCGGGAGCATCCGCCCCGGACGCTGGTCTATGGCGACCTGCTGGACAGCGGCGGGCAGGCCATCGACCGGGTGCTGTGTACCTACAGTCTTGGCCCCTCCAGCTATACCGGGGAGGATACGGCGGAGTTTCAATGCCACGGTTCTCCTATGGTGCTTACCTTGGGGCTGGAAGCGCTGTTTGCTCAGGGGGCCCGTCAGGCCATGGCCGGGGACTTTACCCGGCGGGCGTTTCTCAACGGCCGTCTGGACTTGGCCCAGGCGGAGGCGGTGGGGGACCTCCTCGGCGCGCAGAGCCGGGAGGGGGCCCGGCACGCGGCAGGTCAGCTGGCCGGGGCGCTGTCCAAACGGATTGAGGATATTTACTCCGCTCTGGTGGACGTGATGGCTCATTTTCATGCCGTGCTGGACTACCCGGACGAGGACGTTGACCCCTTCCGCCTGGAACAGCTGGACGAGGAGCTGTCCGACCAGGAGGGAGAACTGAATGTCCTGCTGGCCTCCTGCGGGCGGGCCAAGCTGCTGCGGGAGGGGGTGGCCTGCGCCATTGTAGGCCGGCCCAACGCGGGCAAGTCCTCCTTGCTCAACGCCATGGTGGGCTGGGAACGGGCCATTGTCACCGACATCCCCGGCACCACCCGGGATACGGTGGAGGAGCGGTGTGAGCTGGGCGGCGTCCCTCTGCGGCTCATCGACACCGCCGGCCTGCGGGACACGGCGGACCCGGTGGAGAAGCTGGGCGTGGAGCGATCCCGGAAGGCGATGGAGGAGGCGGGACTGATTCTGGTGCTCATCGACTCCTCCCGGCCTGCGGAGGAGGCCGATTTCGCCCTACTGCAAGAGGCGAAGAAGCTGGCCCCCACCATCCGGGTGTGGACCAAGGGGGACCTGCCCACTGCCCCCATCCCTGCTGTCTATATGGAGCTGCCCCCCTGTGTGACGGTGAGCGCCAGGACCAAATACCTGGATGAGCTGTGCAATGAAATATCCTGCGCCTTCCCCCAGGACCTGTACTGGGATTATGGACAGATTCTCACCAACGCCCGCCAGGAGGAGGCCGCCTCCCGGGCCAGAGAGGCGGTCCGCCGGGCCCGCGAGGCCCTGCGGGCCGGTGTCACCCCCGACGCCCTCCTTACCGATGTGGAGGAGGCCCTGTCCGCCCTAGGGGAACTCACCGGACGGACGGTTCGGGAGGATGTTACCGACCGGATCTTTTCCAAATTCTGTGTGGGAAAATGACAGAATAGATGCCGCCTGCGGATATCCGCAGGCGGCATTGGCGTGTTGGGACCGGGAGAATCAACCCTTCGAGAACAGCCGGCTGGCTGAACCATCAGCCATGCGCTGGGCGGCGGCCAGCAGTTCCTCCCGGGGCAGAGCCATATCCTGGGCGAACCACTCCTTTAAAAGTCCGATGGCCCCCCAGGTGAGAAAGCTGAGGTAATAGTCGGTCTGCCGCCGGTCCTGGGGGTGAAACCAGTCCTCCACCAAGGCGGCGCCGCAGCGGCTGATAAGCTGTTGAAGGGCTTGAATAAAACCGCTGGCCTCGCTGCTGGCAAAGAGGATGGCGCAGGTGTCCCTGTGGGCCACGGCAAAGTCCAGCAGGGGCTCCAGTACCGGACGTACCGTGCCGTCAGCCACCGTCTCCTGGATGTGGGCGCCGATGAGGGATTCCAGTTCCTCCAACAGCTCCGCTTCTACGCTTTGGAGCAGCTCAACGGTGCCGGAGTAGTGGAGGTAGAAGGTTCCCCGGTTCATATCGGCCCCCTCGGCGATGTCGCGGACGGAGATCTCGGAAAAGGATTTCTCCTTCATCAGCTCCAGCAGGCTTTGCTTGAGCAGCTTGCGTGACCGGCGGGCGCGCCGGTCCTCCGGGTTTTTTAACATAGTGACCCCTCCTTGTGGACGAGTTAGACATTTTCGCGTATTTGTCTATTGACCAAATCAACTGCCATTATTATAATCAACATCAGTTGATAAGTCAACACGTTTATTTTAAAGATTGCATGTTGATTATTTTTGGGAGGAATCAGCTATGACCCAACACAGCAAATCCATGCGCCTGACAGCGCTTGCTCTGGCCGCTCTGATGACGGCGGGGGCCGTGGTGCCCGTCTGTGCCGCTCCCATCGACAGCGGCGTTACCCCCAGCTGCGATGAGGCGTACTACGCTACGCTGGATTACTATGGAAATCTGATGGAGGGCAGCGTGGTAAAGAGCTATACCTTGAACGGCGCCTCCTCCTTTTCGGACTACGGCGTCTATGACCAGGTAATCAATCTGACCGACAGCACTCCGGCAGTTACCAGCGGAGGGACTACCGCCTTTCAGTTTGATCAGGCACCAGAGCACTTCTACTTTGAGGGCAAGACGGCACAGCCCTTCCAGGACCTTCCTTGGACCGTTGCTCTGCGGTATACCCTCAATGGTGTGCCCGTGAAAGCGGAGGATTTGGCGGGGGAACAGGGCGTAGTGGAGATTCAGCTGGATATTGTACCCAACAAAAAGGCCAGCGCCTATGCCCGCTATAACTATACCTTGGAGGCAATGGCCCTGTTCAACCAAGATGACATCCTCTCACTGGAGGCCCCTGGAGCCCAGGTGCAGCTGGTGGGCAATCTGCGCACCGTGCTGTTTATGGTCCTGCCAGGGGAGGAACAGCATTTTACCATCCGGGTGGGCAGCAACGACTTCTCCTTTGGAGGAATGACCATCCTCATGGTGCCTGCCACCCTGGCACAGCTGGAGGAGATTGCCAAGCTGAGCCAGCGCAAGGACGACTTGGAAGAGGACTACCGGGCCCTGTCCGGCAGTCTGGACACCCTATTGGACGCGCTGAACGACATTCAAAGTGGACTGTACGCCTCCGCCAACGGATTGGACCAGCTGGACATTGCCCGAAGCACCATCTCGGGCGGTAAGGGCCAGATTTATGACGAGGCGGGGGTGCTGCGGGGCGACCTGTCCAACATCGCCGGCCTGTTGGAGCCGGTGGAGCAGCGGACTCAGGCGCTGAGCCAGACCATCAACGACTCCAAGACCATTCTGAATGGAATGGCGGACACCACATTGACCCTCCAAATCCAGCTGACCGATCTGGAACACGCCCTTCAAGAGCTGGAAAACGGCACCGGCGATGTGGAGCGGCTGCTAAAGAGCGCGGCGGATTTGGAGGACAGCTTAGAGCGGCTGGAGCGGGCGCTGGACAGGACCGGAATTTCAGGGGGCAGCAGCTCCTCCTCCATGACCGCCACCGTGGATCAGGTGAAGAAGGTACATGGCGTCTATGAGAGCGCTGGCGACACAGCCGTCTTTCTTACTGGGATGCTGGTGCTCAGCGGCAAAAGCCAGAGTGAAGCCGCAGCCAGTGTGCCCGGTGTGATTGCCCTGCAAGGAATCCCGGATCTGGACACCTTTAAAGCGGCGCAGGCGGCGGGGGCGGTGGGTGCCGCCACCGAGGCGGACTGGAAAAACGCCCAAGAGCTGAAGCAGCTCCAGGCGGGAGTCCAAGGGGGCATGAGCTTCCAGAGTTTCTGTGAAAAGCTGCCCGGTATCTCCAAGACCCAGGCCAAGCAGATGAACGACCTGTGGCTGATTTACAGCAGCGGCCAGGGCGCGGAGGGCGCCTCCTTAGAGGAGCCATCCCAGGATGGCCTAAACCGGATTGCTGGAGGTACGGGGGTTATGTCCGGAGCGTTGGCCGGCAGTATGCTGATTGGCGCGGCGGCGGAGGCCCTCCCGGTTCCAAACCAGGAGGTTCCGGTGCTGGGACAGCCCCCGGAGAGCCAGGAGAGCCAAGAAAGCCAGGAGAGCCAGGAAAGTGAGTCGCCTTCTGCCGGGGCGGAGCTCAGAGCCCCTCAGGCGGACGGCGAAAATGACAGCATCGGCGGTGCAGCGGTGGATCTGATCGCCGGCGGTTTGGACAGCGCAAACGATAAAATCAGCCAAATCCAGCGGGAGCTGAGCGATACGCTGGACGATATCACCCGGCCCACCGCCCAAGTGGTAGGGGAACTGGCCGGTCTGTGCCAGCAGATTGACGATCTGGTAGATCTGGTGGATGACGCGGCGGACCTGTCTGCCGCCCTGCGCCGGTCCTCCCAGGAGATCCGGGCCATATTGAGCAGTACCGACCAACTGCGGACGCTGCTCAACGACTACGAGCCCATCCTCCAGGAGTCTGTGGCCAATGTAGGCGCTATGAGTACCGCGGCGGCGGTCGCGATCCGGGACCTGGAGCGGCTGCTGTCCGATACCGAGACCCTTATGAAGTCCTCCGGCAGTCAGCTGGATACCGGGACCAGACAAACCCTTCGAGGGCTGTCCGACGCCCTGCGCCAGACCGCTAAGGCCATGGCTGCCACCAGCGACGTCCGGGACGCCAAAGCCACCATTACCGATATCGTTGAGGACACCTGGAACGAGTACACCGGCGATATCAACAATCTGCTGTTGATGGATGCCGGAGCGGAGCCGGTCTCCCTCACCGACAGCCGCAATCCCTCCCCCTCCAGCGTCCAGGTGCTGATCCGCACCCAGGAGATCAAAGCGGAGGAGGGCGCGCAGGAGGCAGAGACGATGGCCGCAAAGGAAAAGACCACCTTCTGGGACCGTGTAGCCCAGATGTTCCGGGATTTCTGGAACGCGATTACCGGAATTTTCCATTGAAAGGAGGGGATATCCCATGGTGGAAAAGATTGCCCATTGGCTGACCAGAAAGCCAAAACTGGTGGCTCTGGTTGCTGTGCTGCTGCTGATTCCCTCGGCGCTGGGCTATGTCGCGACCCGCGTCAACTATGATATCCTCTCCTATCTTCCGGAGGATCTGCCCTCCTCCCAGGGGGAGAAACTGCTGGAAGACCCCTTCCACATGGCGGCCACCAGTATGCTGGTGGTGGACGGTATGCCTGCTGGCTACAGCAACCAGCTGCTCAACGAGATCAAGAAGGTACCTGGGGTGTCCAACGCCCTGTGGCTGTCCAACCTGGTGGGCATCCAGATTCCCACCGAGATGATTCCGGTCTCCTTTCGAGATATCTTTTTCTCGGGCAGCGCCACCATGATGATTGTCCAGTATGACTATCCCGGCGCTTCGGACGAGACCATGGACGCGATTGATCAGGTTCGGGCCCTGTGCAACGAAACATGCTTCCTGGCCGGCTTTTCGGTGGTGGTTCGGGATACCTGTGCCATCATGGACAAAGAGCTGCCCATCTTTGTCAGCCTGGCGGTGGTTCTGGCCCTGGCGGTGATGCTGCTGACGTTGGAGTCCTTTGCCTTGCCCCTGGTGTTTCTGTCCGGGATCGGCATGGCCATCGTCTATAACTTCGGCACCAATATCATTCTGGGGGAAATCTCCTACATCACCAAAGCCATCGCCGCCGTTCTTCAGCTGGGCGTTACCATGGACTACTCCATCTTCCTCTACCACCGCTATATGGAGGAGCGCAAACACTATGAGGATGTACGGGACGCCATGGCTCAGGCCATTGTGGCGGCTTTCCGGTCGCTGTCCGGGTCCAGCGCCACCACCATCGCGGGGTTTTTGGCGCTGTGCTTTATGCAGATGACGCTGGGCAAAAATATCGGGCTGGTCATGGCCAAAGGGGTGGTGCTGGGTATTGCCACCGTGATCTTTGTCCTGCCCGCCCTGGTGCTGGTGTTCGACAAGCAGATTGTCCGCTTTGCCCACCGGCCCTATCTGCCCAGTATGCACAAAATTAACGCCTTTGTCATCCGCCACCGGAGAGTTTTTGCGGTGCTGATGCTGCTGTGTGTCCCTCCCGCCTGGTACTCCCAGAAACACACTGAAATGTATTATAAGCTGGACGAATCTCTGCCCCGGGACCTGCCCTCCATCATCAGCAACGAGAAGTTGAAGAACGACTTTGACATGGCGGTGTCCCATTTCATCCTTCTGCGGGACGACCTGACGCCGGCCCAGATGAGCGACATTGAGAATCGGATGGAGGAGGTGCCGGGGGTGACCAGCGTATTGAGCTATCACAAGATGCTGGGCACTGGAATACCGGACTTCTTTGTCCCCGAGGAGGTCCGGGATATTCTGAAACAAGGCGGCTATCAAATGATGATGGTCAATTCCAATCGGGAGCCGGCTACCGATGCGGTGGCGGAGCAGCTGGAACAGATGCAGGCCATTTTGGACGACCATGACCCCAACGCCATGATTACCGGCGAGGGCGCCATGTACCGGGATCTGATCGAGACCATGAATGTGGACATCATGGTGACCAATGTGATCTCCGTTGCCGCCATCTTTGTCATTATTGCGCTGGTCTTCAAATCCATCTCCATTCCGGCTGTGTTGGTGGCCACCATTGAACTGGCCATTATGATTAACCAAGGAATGAGCTACTTCACCGGGGCACAGGTGTGCTTCATTGCCCCGTGCATTATCAGCTGTATCCAGCTGGGGGCTACGGTGGACTACGCTATTTTGATGACCTCCCGCTTCCAGGACGAACTGCGTGCCGGCAAGGACCGGCTTGAGGCCATCCAGATTGCGGCGGACTCCTCGGACGCGTCCATCATCACCAGCGCTCTGGTGCTCTTCTCCGCCACGCTGGGCGTGTCCTTCGTCTCCTCCATTGACCTGATCGGCGCCATCTGCACCATGCTGGCCCGGGGCGCGCTGATCTCCGCCTTGGTGAGCATCTTCTTTATGCCGGCGGTGCTGTGTGTCTGTGAACCGGTGTTCCGCAAGACCAGCCTTTACTGGCGGAAGAATCCGCCGGCAAAGCGGGAGAATAAGGAACAACCGGCGGCCGCAAGTGTGCCATAACCCAAAAAGCGGTCCGCGCCGGGAGAGGGCGCGGACCGCTTCGGTTGTTAGGAACCGGAGGGGGGCGTAGTTCGCAGCATATCTTCCCAGCCCCGCTTTAACGCATAGACCCGGTGGAAGTAGGCGGAGATATCCTCCTCCATGCCGCTGTTCAGCCAGTCGATGATATGTCCAAAGCACTCACACCGGTGATAGCGGATCAGCAGTTCTTGGTCCTGGGGGGAGAGGGACTGACCGGAAAAATCCGCTTCAACGTAGGAGGTCACCACATAGCGGCACACCTCCATGAGATGGGCTTCAAAGATGTCCCGGCTGACCGAGTTATAGATGTGCAGAACCATCCGTTTGTACTGCCGGAGAAAGCTGACCGCTGCATCAAAGCCCTGTTCCAGACTGTCCACTGTGGGGTGGCGGCGGACGAGTTCTCCCACCTGTTCCGCCACAATTTCATTGATAAGAGCAGGGATGCCCTCGAAGTGGTAGTAAAAGGAGTTGCGGTTGACGCCGCAGGAGTCCACAATGTCTTTGACGGTGATCCGGCTGAGAGGCCGCTGGTCCAGAAGGGTCAAAAAAGTGTCCTTGATAGCCTGTCGAGTGGAATTTTGCATGGGCGATAACTCCTTTGCCAGAAATAAAAAAAGTATATCACACTTTTGCGCGGATTTGAACTCCTAAATTGAAAGCGTGTGGAAAAAGCGGCGCTCCGCCCAGCCAAGGCAGGCTGGACGGAGTGCTGCTTATAAGGGGTGAAACCGTGGCTGCATCCGTTCAAAGGTACAAAATTCCCGGAAACCGATCTCCCTCAGAATTTCCCGAACCTCCGGGATGTGGTCGGCCAGGCGATGGGGACTGTGGGCGTCGGAGCCGATGGTGAGGACCCTGCCGCCCAATTCGTGGTACAGTTCCAAAATTGTCTCCGACGGGGTCAGGTCCTGAAGCCCATACTGAAAGGAAGAGGTGTTGACCTCGATCCCCTTTCCGTCTTGAATGGCCCGGCGAAGGATCTTTTCGATCACCGGCAGGACGGCCTCGTCCGGGTATGGCGCATAGGGATCATACCGCTTAATCATGTCCAGGTGCCCCAGGACACAGTACCCCTGATAGTGCTCCGCCACATCCAGGATGGCCTGGTAATAGGCGGCGTGAAACTCCGCCTGGGTCTTCCCCTCTTGAAACTTGCCGTTCCAAAACTCCTGGTTGCCCACCTGATGATTGCTTAGAATTACAAAGTCAAAGGGATATTGCAGGATATCCGCCTGATATTGCGGGATGGTCTCCCGCTGGACGCCGAATTCAATACCGGCCCGAATGGTAATTTGACCGTGGTAGGACTCCCGCATCTCTTCCAGGGCGGCAAAGTAGCTGGGGTAGTCGCAGTTTAAAACGGTTTTGATGCCGTAGTCCACATGTTCTGTAAAACAGATTTCAGAAAGTCCCAGCGCCAGCGCCCGGCGTACCATTTCCTCCATCGGCGCTTGCGAGTCATCGCTGAAAGCGGTATGGAGGTGGTAGTCTGCCGAGTAATAGGATTTAGTCATAGGACGCCTCCATCATATACCGCACAAAGCCGGAGAGGTCGCTGGGATTGGTAAGGCGGATGCACAGCCCCTCCTGCCCGGGGTGCATGGCCCGGAGCAGCTGCCGGGCGGTGTGGTCCCGCTTTAAGTCGCAGCGGGTGTTATCGGGCAGCTGGAGAAAGACATTGCCGCAGCTCGCCTCTACCACCTGGAAAAAGCGGTCGGTATTGGGAATGGACATGATTTTAAACATGATTAAGCTCCTTTCTTGGTGCTGCGCAGCAGCAGTTCGTGTGCGGCGGACAGTACAATCAGATTGGCCAAAAGATAGAGGGGGAACAGCGCAGTGGAGAGGCGGGCGGCGATCAGGCCGAAAAGGGGCGGCATCAGGAGGATGCCCACATAGGCGCTGGCCATCTGAACGCCGATGATGGCCTGGGAGCGGCCGGCGCCGAAGTGGTCCGGAGTGGAGTGGATCAGGGAGGGGTAGATGGGGGCACAGCCCAGCCCTACCAGAATCAGACCCGCCAGAGAGGCGGCCTCTCCGAAGGGGAGCAGCAGGGCGGCAGTACCTGCGGCAATGACGGCCTGGCCCAGACGCACCATCTGAATATCGCTGAGCGCTAGGGTCAAAAAGCCGCACAGTCCCCTGCCCGCAGTAATTCCGATGAAGAACAGTCCGGCAAAGCGGGCAGCTGTCTCAGCCGGAACCCCTTTTTGCAGTACCAGATAGCTGCTGGCCCACAGGGCGGTGGTCTGCTCCAAGGCGCAGTAGCAAAAAAACGCGCCCATCACCGCCTTTGCCCCAGGGATGGAGAGAATCTGACGCAGGGAAAGAGCCTGGCTGCTGTCCGCCGGCACAGCTCCCCCAGCTGCTCGGGTGTTCCACAGAGGGAGGCTGATGACCAGCAAGGCGGTCAGAGCGATTTGGAGCAGTCCGATGGTTCGGTAGCCCATATGCCAGCTCTGTCCGGCAGTGAGGGCGAAGCCCATGATGTAGGGCCCTACGGTGGCGCCCAGTCCCCACATACAGTGCAGCCAGCTCATGTGCCGGCTGGCGTAGTGCAGCGCGACATAGTTATTCAGTGCCGCATCCACACTGCCCGCGCCCAACCCATAGGGGATGGCCCACAGGCACAGCTGCCAGTAAGTGCCGCTGACAGAAAAGCCCAGCAGAGCCAAAGCGGTGGTCCCCACACTAAAGGCGGTCACCCGTCCCGCTCCGAAGCGCTTGGTCAGCCGGTCGCTGAGCAGGCTGGATACGGTGGTTCCCAAGGCGATAATCATAGAAATGCCGCCGGCATAGGACATGGGCACTCCCAGCGGACCATACATGGAGGGCCAGGCCGACCCGAGGAGGGAGTCGGGCAGGCCCAAACTGATAAAGGCCAGATAAATCACAGACAAAAGCAGAGACATTGCAGACACCTCACAGGCTGTAGTTTCAGAGCGATATCATAATATGGCATGACACAAAAAAATTCTATCAATAACCGGACAATATTTTGCACTATCACGCCAAAAAAATTTACCGGCAGACCTTCGTTCCTCGGCTGGCCTGTGATATAATAGGGAAATCAACCGGGTGAGGAGTGATCGTTTTATGACAGAGACCTTTCTCGAACAGGCGGCGGCCGGCCAGCCTGTTTATCTCTCTCAGGTTCGGGAGGTATTTCAAGCCCAAGGAACCCGCCCCTTCCATATCCATGCCACCCTCTATGACGGTTCCGTCCGGGTGTTCCCCCTGACCCTGCCCCGGGCAGAGGGCGCCCAAGAGGAGGACTTTTTTGCCGAATACCTCTATGCACACATCTACAATATCCTGTCCGCCCTGGGGGCAAAGAGGATGGATTTGTATTTGGATGCCTCAGACACCGGGCTTGTGGCCCTGGCCGAAGGTCTGGACCTGGTGTTTCAGACCCGGGCAGAAAAGTCGGATCGGACCGGCTATGGACGCTGCCTCAATGTCAATGAGCGGGTGCTGGCCGCTCTGTTTGGCGGGGCAGAGAGGTTTGCGTTCCGGATGTTTGACAGGAAGAACGAACCGGACCGCACCGAACCTCATCGCAGTCCTGCCCGCCGGCCTGTCTTTGACCAGCTTCTCCGGCGGGTCCGGGGGAAACTGCTGCTAGGGATGGACGTGGGGGGCACCGACGTGAAGCTGGCCGTCAGCGTGGCCGGCCAGCTGATGTTGTGCAAAGAGTTCGACTGGCTCCCCTCCGCCTGCACCCGAGCAGAGGAGCTCACCGAACCGCTGCTCTTGCTGACGCGGCTGCTCCGGGCGGCGGGCAGCCTGTGTATGGCGGGCCGGGCGGCGGAGGTGGAGCAGTCCGCTCTGGACCGCGGCGCCTCTCGAACGGAGATGGAGCAGGCGGCGGAACGGATGGAACGGGCGGCGGGGGCAGAGCTGCGCGGTTTCGATGCCATCGGCTTGTCCTTTCCGGATGTGGTGATCCGAAACCGCATCGTGGGGGGCGAGACCCCTAAGACCCAGGGACTGCGGAAGAACCCCGAGCTGGATTATGAGAGACAGTTTGCCCAAATTACCGGACTGAATGGGGCCCTTTCCGCCTATACCGTGCCAGGCGGGCCGGTAATGGCGGCCAACGATGGCCCAATTGCTGCCTTCACCGCCGCCGTGGAACAGGGAGCGGCGGGAGCGGATCTGTCCCGAGGCTTTTTTGTCCACTCCCTGGGTACCGACCTGGGCACCGGCTGGGTCCGGCCTGACGGCTCCATCCCGGATATTCCCCTGGAGGTCTATAACATGATCATCGACCTGGGCAGCTGGGAGGGGCGCTCCTTCCCCTCGGAGGATGTGCGCAGCGTAAACAGCTTGAACACCAGTCTGCCCGGGGCCCTGCAAAAATACGGAGGACAGTCCGCCGTTTTTCGTCTGGCTGCCTGCCGCCTGCCCCGAGAAGCCCCCCGGCTCTTTCAAGAGGTTCTGGACCGGGGGCTGTTCCGATGGGAGGGAGAGCGCCTCGTCGTTCCCAGCCATCCGACGGACCAGCGGAAGCAGGCGCTGGAGTTCTTCATGGAGCGGGCCGCTCAGCCGGGGGAGACGGCCTGTCAGGAGATCTTCCGGGAGATTGGGACCTATCTGGCCGTCACCTGGCGGGAGATCAACTTCATCCTGCGCCCGGAGGCGGAGGAGCGCACGCTCTTCGGACGGCTGGTGAAGCACCCGGCCTGTTTTGATC
This sequence comes from uncultured Bacillota bacterium, assembly GCA_947172355.1. GTDB lineage: Bacteria > Bacillota > Clostridia > Oscillospirales > Oscillospiraceae > Lawsonibacter. The sequence continues at coordinate 23,775 of CAMWBA010000009.1, read as the reverse complement.
TCATCTGCCAGGGGGCGGCCCGGCGGGAGCCGGGGCTGCGGCTGGCGGCGGCGGACGAGAGCCTGGCCAATACCCCCCTGATGAAGCAGCTGGCCGCCCGGCCGGATTGTACGGTGGCCCAGTTTGCCCAGGCGGTGGGGGCCATCTATTACAGCTGTCTGGATTAAGCCCCGACAAAGTGCGTGACATTTGAATACGCCGAGAAGAGAAAGAGACAGGAGATCAGCCCATCTCCTGTCTCTTTCTTTTTCGCGTACTGCGGTGCCGCAGCAGAGTTTCCAGCAGGAGGAGCAGCTCCTCCTGCCGCTCCGGGCTGAGATCCCGGTACAGCTCCAAAAGCCGTATCTCGTCTGCGGGCTGGATGGGACTGTCCAGACGAAGAAGCTGGTCCGCCGACACCTGATACAGCCGCAGTAAAATGGACAGAGTTTGCAGGTCGGGCTCTGCCACACCGTTCTCATACCCGGACAGGGTTTTATTGTTGATGCCAGTAAGGGCCATAACCTGGGTTTGGGTCAACTCCCGCCGCTCCCGTGCGGTACGCAGGGCCTGTCCGATTTCTGTCATGCCGCCTGCCCTCCTTTTCTTATATTTTAAGACATGGCGGGGGGGTTCCTATATTTTTCTTAAAATTAATGATTTATTCATTGATTTCTTTGGAATTAAGATTTATAATGGCGTGGCTACTCAAAAAACACTTGACTTTCCAGCAACCGGAAGGTGTATAGTGACACAGTAAGGGGGAAATCTTTCCCAAATCTTTACCCTTTTCTTTACCGCAAACTTTCTCCTTTTGGGGTAGGATAAGGACCGGGAAAAAATTTAATGAAACTTTTATCTTTTCTTTGGAAAAATGTAAGGTTTCCCCAGTACAATATCCCGTGCGAACATCGCCGCAGAAGCGGTGCAAATAGAGGAGGTCCGTTATGGAAGCAACACAGGTAATGACGCCAAAGGCGCCGCAGGCGCCCAAGGAAAAAAGAAAGCTCCCCGCCATCCGTCTGCCCAAAAAGGGAAAGAAATGGGTGCGCAGGGCTGTAATCCTGGCCGTAATTGCGGCGGGGGTGTACTGGTTTGTGTTTAGGTCTTCTGGAAACCCAGGGCTGGCGGGGCTGGCCGGGCAGTATGTTCCGGACACAGTGCAGAAGCGGGACCTGACGTCGGCCGTATCCGGAACGGGCACCGTTACCCCGATTGAGTCCTACTATCTCAAACCCCTGGTCACCGGCGAAGTGCTGGAGGCCCCGTTCGAGGTGGGCGACCGGGTGGAGAAAGGGCAGCTGCTCTACCGTTTGGACGCCAAGGACGCGGAAATGAGCATCCAGCAGGCGGAGCTGTCGGTGCGTCAGGCCCAGAAGAGCTATGACGACCTGGCATCCAACCTCACCGTCCGGGCTTCCGCCTCCGGGGTGGTCCAGCAGGTTCTGGTCCAGCGGGGGGACCTGGTCTCCCCCGGCACCCCCATCGCTGAGGTGGCCGATACCTCCACCCTGATGGTAGTGCTCCCCTTCCATTCCGCCGATGCCCAGCGGCTCTCCGCCGGCCAGAGTGCCCAGGTAACCATCGCCGGCACCATGGAGACCCTTCCGGGCACGGTGGAGTCGGTCTCCTCCGCCGATCTGGTGGGCAATGGCGGAGCATTGGTCCGGCAGGTGAAGATTCGGGTGGACAATCCAGGCGCCCTCACCGCCGCCAACTCCGCCACCGCCGCGGTGGGGGACATCGCCTGCGCCGGCAGCGGCAGTTTTGAAGAGGCCCTGCGCCAGACGGTGGTGGCCCAGACCAGCGGCGAGGTGACCAGCGTTCCGGTTACCGCAGGCAGCAGCGTGTCTGCGGGTTCCACTCTGGCCACCTTGGGCGGGAGCGCCGCCCAGAGCTCCCTGGAGGACCTGTCCATTGCCCTGGAAAATGCCCGGCTTTCCCTCCAGCGGGCCCGGGACGCTCTGGAAAACTACACCATCACCGCTCCCATCTCCGGCACCGTCATTGAGAAGAATGTGAAGGCCGGGGACAACGTGAACAACATCGAATCCGGCTCCCTGGCTGTCATCTACGACCTGAGCTACTTGAAGCTGGAGATGAACATCAGCGAGCTGGACCTGAGCAAAATTCAGCCGGGCCAGCCGGTGGACATCACCGCCGATGCCATCCCCGGGGAGGTCTTTGAGGGCCGGGTGGACCGGGTGAGCATCAACGGCACCACCACCAACGGCTTTACCACTTACCCCGCCACCATTCTCCTGGAGGACTACGGCGGGCTGAACCCGGGCATGAACGTCTCCGCCGACATCGTGGTGGAGCGGTCAACGGGGGTGCTGTCCATACCGGCAGAGGCGGTCCAGCGGGGGGATACGGTGCTGGTGCCCCTGGAGGGCTGTCTGGCAGAGGACGGTGTGACCATCGCCGACCCCTCCAAGGCGGAGGAGCGCGCCGTCACCTTGGGCGGCGGAGACGGGACCTATGTAGAGATCACCTCCGGACTAAACGAGGGGGACATGGTTCTGGTGCCCGCCCAGGCCCAGGACGGCATGGGCGGCGGAGTAATGGCTGCTGCGCCTGCGGGAGGTTGATGAACGGTGGAACACCTCATTGAACTGAAAAACATCTATAAGATATATCAGATGGGCTCCGAGACGGTCCACGCCCTGGACGGGGTGGACCTGACCATCGACCGGGGGGAGTTTGTGGCCATTGTGGGCTCCTCCGGCTCCGGCAAATCCACCGCCATGAACATCATCGGCTGTCTGGACGTGCCCACCTCCGGCACCTACCACCTGGGGGGCGTGGACGTGTCCACCATGGACGACGACGACCAGGCGGAGATCCGCAACAAAATGCTGGGGTTTATCTTTCAACAATACAACCTGATTCCCAAGCTGTCCGTGCTGGAGAACGTGGAGCTGCCCCTGCTCTATGCCGGGGTGGACAGTTCGGAGCGCCGGGAGCGGGCCCTGAACTCCCTGGAGCGGGTGGGCCTGCGGGACAAGGGGAAGAACCTGCCCTCCCAGCTGTCCGGCGGCCAGCAGCAGCGGGTGTCCATCGCCCGGGCGCTGGCGGGGGACCCCAGCCTGATTCTGGCCGACGAGCCCACCGGCGCCCTGGACTCCCGCACCGGCCGGGAGGTGCTGAAATTTCTCAAGCAGCTGCACCAGGAGGGAAATACGGTGGTCCTCATCACCCACGACAACTCCATCGCCGTGAAGGCCGAGCGGATTGTCCGCCTCCAGGACGGGAAAATCATCTACGACGGGGACTCCCGTGACCCCCGGGCGGTGGTCCAGCCCCATGACGAGGAAGACGGGGAGGTGGGCGCATGAACTTCACCCAATCCTTCCGTCTGGCCATCAAGTCCCTCACCACCAGCAAAATGCGGGCCCTGCTCACCATGCTGGGCATCATCATCGGCGTGGGGGCGGTCATCGTCATCCTGTCCCTGGGCAACGGCCTGACCGGCATGGTCCAGCAGCAGGTGGATAAGCTGGGCATCAACATGATCCAGGCCCAGTTCTTCGGCGGCACAGCGGATAGGCTGCCCGACCCGGAGGATATGTATGACATGGTGGAGGCAAACGCGGACATTCTCACCGGCGTATCCCCCTATCTGGGGGTCAATGCCGTGGTCCGCCACGGCAGCGACAAATTCGACCGGACCAGCCTCTACGGCGTCAGCGAGATTATGTACAACGCCGCCACCGGCTACACTATCGACGGCGAGCAGCTGGCCAAGGGCCGCTTCATCAGCTACATGGACGTGGAGCGGCGGGAAAACATCTGCATCATCGGGGCCTATCTGGAGGAAGAAGCCTTCGACGGAGACGCCCTGGGGAAACAGCTTTCCATCAACGGCCGGCCCCTCACGGTGGTGGGGGTGCTCAAGCGCAACGCCGAGCTGGAGATGCTCCCCGGCAGCCAGGACGACCAGATCTACATCCCCTACACCACCGCCCTGGAGATCATGGGCAGCCGGTGGGTCAATTTGTACATCTTCACCAGCACCTCCGGCGAGACCGCAGACGCCGGCAAAAGGATTATCGAGGCCTATCTCAACGACTTTTTCCGTACCGACGACGGCATGTGGGATTACTTCTACATCACCACCATGGCGGAGCAGGCCAACCAGATCAACGCCATGATGGGAGTGGCCATGGGGGTGCTGGTGGCCATCGCCGCCATCTCCCTGCTGGTGGGCGGCATCGGCATTATGAACATCATGCTGGTGTCCGTCACCGAGCGCACCCGGGAGATTGGCGTGCGCAAGTCCCTGGGAGCCAAGCGCCGGGACATCCGCAGCCAGTTTGTCATCGAGGCGGGCACCACCTCCGCCATCGGCGGCATCCTGGGCATCGGCTTCGGCTGGATGCTGGCCAAGGGCATCGGCGCGGTGCTGGGGGGAATGCTTTCGGAAAATATGGGGGGCGGCGTCTTCGACGCTACCCCCACCATGGGGGCGATCCTCCTCAGCTTCGGCGTGTCGGTGGGCATCGGGATTCTGTTCGGCTACCTCCCCGCCAATAAGGCGGCGAAATTGAACCCCATCGACGCTTTACGATACGATTAAGGAAGGAGAATGTGCTATGAAATCGAAACGTTATTTTGCCGCCTTGCTTGCGGTTTGTCTCTCGCTCACTCTGCTGCTGCCCGCCTGGGCGGCGGGCAATACCGTCTCGCTGGAGGACGCCTCTCAGGCGGTGTCCGCCCTGGGCATTCTGCCCGGAGCGGAGAATCTGTCCGGGACAGTGACCCGAGCGGAGTTTATTGCCATGGCCATCCGGGCTACCCCAGGTGGGGACGGAGTAGGCCAGGCCGCCACCTCCCCCTATCCCGATGTTCCCCGCAGCCACTGGGCCAGCGGCTATGTGGAGGCAGCGGTGAGCCGGGGGCTGGTCACCGCCTTCAGTGACGGCACCTTCCGTCCTGACCGGGAGATTAAGCTGGCGGAGGGGGCGGACATCGCGCTGGCTCTGCTGGGCTACCGCTCCAGCGACTTTTCCGGCGCCTATCCCACCGGACAGCTGGCTATGTTCCGCAGCCTGAAGCTGGACCGGGGGGTGGCTGCCGTCAACGCTGCCGACCCCCTCAGCCGGCAGGACGCGGTGTACCTCTTCTACAATCTGCTGTCCGCCCGGACCAAGGAGGGCGCCCCTTACATTCAGGCTCTGGGACACAGCCTGGACGCCTCGGGCAAGCCGGACCTGGTCTCCCTGGTCAACGGGGAGATGGAGGGCCCTGTGGTGGCCCAGGGCGGTTGGCGGACCACTCTGCCCTTTACCCCCAGCAGGGTGTACCGCAATGGGAGCCTGGTCTCTGCGTCGGCGGTTCAGAACTACGATGTGCTCTATTGGAATGCCTCCATGAGCACCCTGTGGGCCTATGCCAAAAAGGCCACCGGTCCCATCCAGGCCATTGAGCCCTCCGGGGCGGCGCCCACCTCGGTGACGGTGGCGGGCCGGAGCTACCCCATTGAGAGCTCTGCTGCCGCCTACGCCCTGTCCGACCTGGGACAGTATCGTCTGGGGAATACCGTCACCCTCCTGCTGGGCCGGAGCGGCGGTGTGGCCGCAGTAGCCGATGTGTCTGCCAGCGCCGGAGAACGAGTGGGCGTGGTGCTGGAGGTGGCCAACTCCAGCTATCCCGACGGGAACGGCGAGACCTATACCGCCCAGACGGTTACCCTTTTGGCCACCGACGGCCAGACCTATCAGTATCAGACCAAAGGGGGCCAGCGGGCCGGCGGTGTTGTTCGGGCCACGGTGGCGCAAGGCGGCGAGATTACCCTGCGGGGACTGTCCAGCGCCTCCCTCTCCGGGAAGGTGAGCGCCGACGGCACCAAACTGGACAAATACACATTTGCCCAGAATGCTGAAATTTTGGATGTGGGCGATAAGCGGGGGGTGGTTGTCTACCCCAAGCGGCTGGCCGGGCTGAATCTGGACAGCGGGAAGGTGCGCTGGTATTCCCTCAATGCCCAGGGTGAGATTGAAACGCTGATTCTCAACGATGTCACAGGAGACGTCTATCAATACGGCATCCTCACCCGCTTTGAAACGCAGGGAGAGGAAAGCTATCAGTCCTATAGCTATGAGTTCGACGTGGGAGGCCAGACCTACGCCATCCCCGGCACCACCACCCGCTACCCGGTAACCAGCGGGCCCATCAAGGTGGTGGGCGACCCTGCCAGTCCGGACCGGCTGTATGCCCTTACTGCGGCAAAAAGCGGACAGCTGTCGGGCGGCCAGTTTATTGCCGGAAATCAGAAATATACCCTGTCGGACGATGTAGCTGTCTATGAGCTTCAGAACGGGACGTATTATCTGTCCAGCCTGGCCCGGGCGGAGGAGGAGGGCAGAACCCTCACCGCCTGGTATGACAAGGCGGAGTCGTCCGGCGGACGGATTCGTGTGATTATAGTCAAATAGGCGAAAAAAACGGCCTGGGCAATGCCCAGGCCGCGTTTTATACGTCCTTTACCCGTTCCCGGTCAGGGTGTTCCCCGCCCCAGCCCAGCTGGGGGAGCGTGCGGATGCGGAACAAATCTTCCTCGGAGAGCTGGAAGCCAAACAGGTCCAGATTTTGGGCCATTCGCTCCGGGGAGGAGGATTTGGGCAGGGGGATGATCTGGTTTTGAACCGCGAAGCGCAGGCATAGCTGGGGGACGGTGACATGGTACTTCTCTGCCAGCTGGACCAGAAGCGGTTCGTCCTTCAGCCGCATCCGGCCTATGGGACTCCAGCCCTCCACTTGGATGTTCTGGCTCTGGCACCAGCGCACCGCTGCCTCTTGGATATAGCCGGGGTGATACTCCAGCTGGTTGACCATAGGCCGGACGGCGCAGCGGCCCAGCAGGTTCATCAGGTGGTGAGGCAGGAAGTTGCTTACTCCAATGGCCCGTACCGCCCCCTTTTGATACAGCTGCTCCAGGCAGCGCCAGACCTTTATGTCCAGCTCGTTCCAATCCTTCCGCTCCAGGTCAGGCCGGGGCCAGTGGATCAGGTACAGATCCAGATAGTCGGTTCCCAGAGCCTCCAGCGAGGCTTGAAAGGCGGACATAGGGTCGTCCATCTGGTCCTTCCACAGTTTGGAGGTAAGGAAAAAATCCTCTCGGGGCAGACCGCTGTTTCGGACGGCCCGCCCAAGCACGCCTTCGGTGCGGTAGATGGAGGCGGTGTCGAAGTGACGGTAACCCGCCCGGATGGCAGACAGCAGAATTTCCTCTCCGGTCTCCTCCGGCAGTTTATAGCAGCCAAAGCCGATGCCCGGTATTTGGCTGCCGTTAGACAAGGTGCAGCAGATCATGGCAGTTCCCTCCTTTGTTCCAGAATACCACAGTTGGAAGAAAAATGCAATTGCGGCTGAGGGCCTGGCGGACAAAAGGGAGGTAACACAATGGTATATATGCCTCTTGCATTTCCCTGCAAAAGCAGTATAATTGCTTTGATAGAAACCAGCGTTCTGGCCGGGAGGATTGGGATGGAGGGGTATAATCGTCTGGTCATCGACCATCTGACGTTAGAGGAGAGTGTGGCCAGGGTGACCCCGGAATTTCCCTATATGGCCAATCTGTGCGACATTGACACCTTTTTGGACAGCACCTGCCCCTGGCACTGGCACGGGGAGGTGGAGCTGTTTTATATTCAGGCTGGTTCTCTGGAGTATCACCTGCCCAGCGGCTGCCATGTGTTTCGGACCGGAGAGGGCGGGTTTGTCAATGCCGGCATACTCCACATGACCCGCCGGACAGGGCCAAGTCCCTGCTTACAGGAGGAGGTCCTGTTTCACCCCCGGTTTTTGGGCGGGGAGGAGGACAGCCGCATTACCCAAAAGTATATCCGCCCTTTGGTGGAGGACCCGGCGCTGGCGCTGCTGCGGCTCAGCCCGGACCGGCCGGAACACCGGGCGCTGCTGGATACGATCCGACAGGCTTATCGCACTTATCAGCGGCGAAGGCCCAACTATGAGCTGGAGGCCAAGGAGCAGGCGGCCCGAATCTGGAGAGGATTGCTGGAGCTGCCGCAGGACAGCTGCTGGGTGGAGCGGCCGGACCGGCGGGCCAACAGCCTGCGGGTAAAAACCATGATGGAATTTATTGGCGGACACTATGGAGAAAAGCTGACGCTGGAACGGATTGCTCAGGCGGGCTGTGTCAGCTCGCGGGAGTGCGGGCGGTGTTTTCAAGAGACCTTGGGGATGAGTCCCTTTCAGTTTCTGACGGATTTCCGGCTGCGCCGGGCCTGCCAGCTGCTGGCCAACACCGGACTGTCCGCCACGGAGATTGCGGTAACCTGCGGCTTTGGCACCAGCAGCTATTTCAGCCGAACCTTTCGCACTCGGTTTGGATATACACCCAGAGAGTACCGCAGCGGCAAAAAGGGCGGAGATTGAAACAAGGAAGCGGTGGCCGGCAGGCAACGTTGGAGAGAAAGGGAGAAACCCATGGAGAAGGCGGGGAAGAACCGAAGCGACTACAAAAAGGTCAATCGCGGGCTGGTGATGAAGATGATTTCCACCGGCCGGTGCAGTACCCGGGCGGACCTGGCCAGGAGCACCGGTCTGAGCAAGATGGCGATTTCCAACATCGTCACCGAGCTGATTCATCAGGACCTATTGGTGGAAACCGAGTCCGCCCGGGTGGAGGAGCTGGGCCGCACACCGGTGCGGTTGGGGCTGTCGCCCAAGGCGCCCAAGGTGGTGGGGCTGCTCATCGACCGGGACCGGTGTGAGGCGGTGCTGTGCAGTTTGGATTTGCAGGTCCTGCGGCGGGAGACGGTCACCATGGAAAATATGACCAGGGTCCAGTTTATCAATCTGATCTATCAGCTGCTGGACACTATTTTGTTTGAGCGGGTGGATGTGGTGGCAATTGGGGTGGCCTCCATCGGGCCCATCAGTGCCCGGGCGGGAAAAATTTTGAAGCCCTTCTATTTTTACGGTATCCACGATGTGGAGATTGTGCGTATTGTGGAGGAGCGCTACCACCTGCCGGTGTTCTTTGATCACGACAACCAGAGCGCCATTCTGGCGGAAAGCCTGTATGGAAGCGGCCGGGGGTACAACGATGTGCTCTATGTAGGCGTCAGTCAAGGGGTGGGTTGCGGCATCCTCAGCGATGGACAGCTCTACTGCAACCGCCGCGGGCTGCCGCCAGAGCTGGGCCATGTGAGCATCGACATCAAGGGCCGCTCCTGCGGCTGTGGGAACCGGGGCTGTGTGGAGGCCTATCTAAGAACCCCGGAGCTGCTGAAAAAAATGCGGTATTATACCGGGAAATACTACACTTACGAAGGATTTTGTTCCCTGGCCCAGACAGACAAACGGATTGATGATATTCTCACCGACGCGGTGATGCGGCTGGCCAACGCTATTATCAGTATTGTCAATATTTTGAACAGCGAACTGATTTTGCTGGGCAACGACAGTACCTTTTGGCCGGACCGGTACCTGTCTATGCTGGAGGACGAGGTAAACCGCCGCCGGTTTGTGGACTGGGATGAGCGGATATTGGTAAAGCGATCGTACTTTCTCCGGGATGCCGCCCTGATGGGGGCGGCCTGCAACGCGATTTCCCCCGTTTTTGCGGGAAAACTGTTATTTGATACGTAAATGCGCCACAGTGAAACTCCATGCAAACCGGCGGTTCCTCTTGGGACCGGCCGGTTTTTTTCTGGAGTTCTGGCGTTGGGGTGGTATTTTGTAAAGCCAAAGTAAAAAACGGGAAAATGCACAGTGAGTCAAAGCCGAATTCTAAATTTGAACTTTTTTGGGGAGCAAACTGATGTTTTTGGAGAGGGAAAACGAAAAAATAAATAATTTTAACCGCCAAAAATTCACATAAATTCATTGAAACCGCAAAAAATATACAAAATATTTCGTTGACAAGGAATTCGGTCCGTGATAGCATAATGTTACAGAAATGTTACGGTATCAGGTAAGCCGACTTTACAAATTTGGAGGACGGAGAACATGATGGACCTTTACAGTTTGGGAGAGCTTGTCATCGACTTCACTCCTGGCAGCGAACCGGCCAGCTACATCCGAAATCCCGGCGGTGCCCCTGCCAACGCCGCCATCACCGCGGCCCGCAGCGGTCTGGAGGTTGGGGTGTGCAGCAGCGTGGGGGACGACGACTTTGGGCGTTTTTTGATTCAGACCTTAGAGGAGAACGGCGTGAAGGTGCTCAATCCAAAGCTGTGTGAGAAGGCCATCACCACCCTTGCCTTTGTCACCCTGGCCCCAGACGGCAACCGCAGCTTCACCTTCGCCCGGAAGCCGGGGGCGGATATGTTCCTGGAGGAGTCGGCGGTGAAAGAGGAGGACATCCGGGCCAGCGCCATCATCCACGCTGGGTCCTGTTCCCTGTCCGCCTCCCCGGCGGCGGAGGCCACCGCCAAGGCCCTGCGCCTAGGCCATGAATTGGGCAGGCTGGTCAGCTTTGATGTGAACTACCGCAATGTGATGTGGAAGGATGACCAGGACGCCTGCGCCGCTAAGGTGCGGGAGATTCTGCCCGATGTGGACCTGCTGAAAGTGTCAGACGAAGAAGTGGACATGGTAGGCGGCGAGAGCGCCCTGCCCGGTCTGATGGAGGCGTTTGGCATCACAGTAATTGTGGAGACCTTGGGCGGGGCCGGCGCCCGGTGCTTCTTCGCCGGAGAGAGCTGGGACGTAGCCAGCCACAAAGTGGCCTGTGTAGACACCAACGGCGCGGGAGACGCCTTCTGGGGCGCGTTCCTGTCCAGCCTGCGTATCCAAGGGGTGGATAAGGCGGAGCAGCTTACTGCGGAGATTGTCCGCCGGGCGATGGAGTACGGCAACGCCGCCGGCGCTCTGACCGTCCAGAAGAAGGGTGCCATCCCCGCTCTGCCTACCCGGGCGGAGATCGAAGCCTTTCTGGCGAAGTGAGGAGGAGGAAGTATGAGCAAAGAGACCATTTGGAAGCAGCCTCTGGTCTATGCACCCTCCCTGATCTCCTGTTGTGACCTGTGCAATGTGGAGCAGTCGGTCCGGGTGCTGGAGGGGTGCGGCGTCGAGATGCTCCATGTGGATATTCTGGACGGCCATTTTAGTCCCAGTATGCCACTGGGTTTGGACACCGTTCGTCAGCTGCGTGGACGCACCGAGCTGTTTTTTGACTGCCATCTGATGGTGACGGAACAGGACTATTTTGTGGATGAACTGTTGGATATAGGGGTGGACCAGATTGTGTTCCATGCAGAGACGCAGCCCCATATAGACGGAATGCTCAACCGCATCCACGCCGCCGGGGTCAAGGCCGGAGTGGCCCTCAAGCCGGCTACCCCTCTGTCCACGCTGGAGTATGTGCTGGAAAAGTGCGACACCGTGCTTCTGATGCTGATTAACCCCGGCTACGCCTCCGCCAAGGGGGAGAGCCAAGTGCCCTACGGGGAGCGGAAGGTGCGCCAGCTGCGGGAGATGATTGACCGCCGGGGCCTGCCCACCAAGATTGAGATTGACGGGCGAACCTCCAAGGAAAATATCCGCACCTTCGGCAAAGAGGTGGACCTGTATGTGGTGGGCAGCACCTGTGTGAAGAAGGAGACCCTGGCGGCGGACCTTGAAACGCTCAACGCCCTGCGCCGGGAGATATTGGGAGGGGACGGAACATGAATGGCTTTTCTAAGCAGTACCAGGATGCCTGTGCCGGTGTGCTGGATGAGCTGAAGCGCACCTTGGACAGCATCGACTCGGACAGCGTGGAGCGGCTGGCCCAGGCCATCCTGGAAGCCGACCAGGTCTTCTTTGTGGGGGTGGGCCGGGTGCTTCTCAGCCTCCAGAGCGTGTGTAAGCGGCTGGCCCATCTGGGCATCCGGGCCCACTATGTGGGGGAGATTACTGAGCCGGCCATCACCAGGAACGACCTGCTGATTGTGGGATCGGGCTCCGGGGCCTCCCTGTTCCCTCTGGGCATCGCCAAAAAGGCCCGGGCCGCCGTAGACTGCAAAATTGTCCACATCGGTTCCAACCCCAACAGCGAGATGAAGGATATCGCGGACTTCATGGTCCGCATCCCGGTGCGCACCAAGTTCTATCTGGAGGACGAGATTGACTCCTGCCAGATTATGACCTCTCTGTTTGAGCAGTCGGTGCTGCTGCTGGGGGACATTTTGGCCAAAATCATTGTGGAACAGCGGCAGCTGGATATGAAAGCCCTGTGGCAGTATCACGCCAACCTGGAGTGAGCGCAATGGACAGACAGAATTTACTGCGGCGGGTAGGCAGTATGCAGCAGCTGGCCTATGTCCGCCCGATAACCTACGGGGAGGGCCGCACCTCCGGATTAAAGGCGTACGAGGTGAAAAACGGTCCGCTGCAATATAAAGTATTGGCCGATAAGTGCTTGGATGTGGGGGAGTTCTCTTACAAGGGGGTCAACTTCAGCTTCCTGTCCAAGCCCGGCCTCCAAGGGCGGAACCACTACGATACCCACGGACAGGAGGCCCTGCGCAGCATCATGGGCGGACTGTTCTTCACCGCCGGCCTGGAGAATATCTGTGCGCCTTGCACCGTGGATGGGACGGACTACCCCATGCATGGCCGGATCCGCACCACACCGGCGGAGCATCTCCGCGGCGACGGAGTCTGGGAGGCGGGGAATTATGTTCTGCGCACCTCCGGCGAGATGCGGGAGGGGGAGCTGTTCGGAGAAAACCTGGTCCTGCGCCGGAGCATTGAGACGGTGTACAGCTTCAAAACCGTCGCCATCATCGACGAGATTGAGAATCAGGGCTTCCGGGATGAGCCACTGATGCTGCTGTACCATATCAACATCGGCTACCCCCTGCTGGACGAGGGGACCGAGCTGCTGGCCCCCACCCGGTCGGTCAAACCTAGGGACCCGGAGGCCGCCGGCCACGAGGACAAGTGGAACGTGATGGAGTTTCCCAAGGACAACGAACCGGAATACGTTTTTATCCACGACCTGGCTTACACGAAAGACGGAAGAGGCGTGGTGTGCGTGATCAACGAGAAGTTGGGGCTTGGACTGAAGATCGGGTTTACCCGGGAAAACCTGCCCTATTTTATGGAGTGGAAGTCCATCGCCTCCGGGGACTATGTGCTGGGACTGGAGCCTGCCAACTCCAGCGTCTATGGACGGCTCTTCCATGAGAAGGAGGGCACCCTCCACACCATCGCTCCCTTCGCCAAGGAGAAAAATGTCCTCACGTTTACCGTGTTGGAGGGGGCGGCGGAGCTGGCGGCCGCCCGGGAGGAAATCGCAGCCATTCAAACCTGTTAACCTTACTCCCGACGCGGGAGAGAGAATAGAAAGGACGATGATTTATGAAGCGCTCTGAGATCAACGCCATCATCAAGGAATTTGAAGCCATGCTGAAGGAGTATAAATTTGCCCTGCCTCCCTTCCTGGGCTTCACCCCAGAGGAGTGGGCCGAGAAGGGCCACGAGTACGACGAAATCCGGGACAACGCACTGGGCTGGGACATCACTGACTACGGCCTGGGTGACTATGGAAAAATCGGCCTGGCCCTCATCACCATCCGCAATGGCAACGTCCACAACTCCAAGTACACCAAGACCTATGCCGAGAAGATCATGTATCTCCGGCCTGGACAGGTCTCCCCCAACCACTTCCACTGGAACAAGATGGAGGATATCATCAACCGGGGCGGCGGCCAGCTGAAGTTCCGCCTGTGGAACGCCACCAAGGACGAGGGCCTGGCTGACACCGATGTGGAAATCTGTCAGGACGGCCGGCGCTATACCGTCCCTGCTGGCAGCGAGATCATTCTCAACCCCGGCGAGTCCCTCTCCCTGTATCCCTACTACTACCACGAGTTCAGCGTCATCGGTGCACCTACCCTCATTGGTGAGGTGTCCATGTGCAACGACGACAACACCGATAACCGCTTCTTGGATATGCCCTCCCGTTTCCCCACCATCGAGGAGGATGAACCGCCCTACCGCCTGCTGTGCAACGAATATCCTCCCGCAAAGGACTGAGAGACCTGTGAGCCGACATGCCCCGGGGCATGTTACCGCTCCGCAAAGACGCGGAGCGAGAATGAGAACCATTCTAGTAAGAGAGGAGCCGAGCAATGAGCGAGTACGCTGTTTCCATGGAGCACGTCACCAAGACCTTCCCCGGCGTCAAGGCCCTGGATGACGTACAGCTCCACCTGCGGACTGGTGAAGTTATGGCGCTGTTGGGAGAGAACGGCGCCGGCAAGTCCACCCTGATGAAGATCCTCTCCGGCGTATACACCCGGGATTTCGGGGATATCACTATCTTCGGCCATAAAGTGGAGGGCGACCTGAACACCAAGCAGGCGCAGGAGCTGGGCGTTGCCATCATCCACCAGGAGCTGAACATGTGCCAGCATCTGACCGTGGCCAACAACATGTTCCTCGGCCGGGAGATCGTCAAAGGCGGCCGGCTGGACACCGCCGAGATGAACCGACAGGCGGTGGAGCAGCTGGCCAAGCTGGGGATCCACGACCTGGACCCCAACACCATCGTGGGTGAACTGCCGGTAGGCCGGCAGCAGATGGTGGAGATCGCCAAAGCCCTGCTCATCAACGCCAAGGTGCTGGTCATGGATGAGCCCTCCTCTGCGCTGTCCAACGCGGAGATTGAAGAGATGTTCCGCATCGTCAAGGAGCTGCGCAGCCAGGGCTGCGCCATCGTGTACATCAGCCACCGCCTCCAGGAGCTGCACCACATTGTGGACAGTGTGACCATCATGCGGGACGGCCATTACATTACCGAGGGCAAGTTCACCGACTTTACCATGGAGGAAATCATTGCCAACATGGTGGGCCGGGAGATCACCGACCAGTTCCCGCGGGACACGGTAAAGCGGGGCAAAAAGGTGCTGGAGGTGAAGAACCTTCACGCCGGCCGGGCGGTGAAGGGCATCAGCTTTGAAGCCTACGAGGGCGAGGTGCTGGGCTTCTCCGGCCTGGTGGGCGCGGGCCGCACTGAGGCCATGCGGGCCATCTTCGGCGCCGACCCCAAGGACAGCGGCGAGGTGATCCTGGACGGCAAGGCGCTGACCATCCACTCCCCCGCCGACGCCATCAAACAGGGCATCGTGCTGGCCCCTGAGGACCGGAAAAAGGACGGCCTGTGCACCAAGCTGACCATCCGGGACAATATCGCCCTGCCCAACCTGGACCTGATCTGCGGCGCCATCGGCAACGTGATTCGCGGCCGGGAAAATGAGATGATCGAGAAGGGCAAGTCCTCCCTGACCATCAAAATGGCCAACGCTGAGGTGATGGCCGGCAGCCTGTCCGGCGGCAACCAGCAGAAAATCGTGGTGGCCAAGTGGCTGGCCCGGAACTCCCGGGTGGTCATTTTCGACGAGCCCACCAGGGGCATCGACGTGGCCGCCAAGGTGGAGATCTATCAGATCATCAACCAGCTGAAGAAGGACGGCGTGGTGGTCATCATCGTGTCCAGCGAGCTGCCCGAGGTCATGGGCATCTCTGACCGCATCCTGGTCATGTGCAATGGACGCATCACCGGCGAGGTGGACCCCCGGAGCACCAGTGAACAGGAGATCATGACCTACGCCACCCAGTTTGGCTCCAACGAGGGCTGAGCGGGTGAGGACTGAATTGAAGGAGTGTCAGAGCAATGGAAAATAAGAAAAAAATCACCATAAGCCAGAGCGCCGCCTCTGTCATCACCGCTTTCGTGGGCGTGGTCATCCTGATGATCGTGTTCTCCTTTATGAACCCCAACTTTATCAAGCCGGACAGCATCATGACCCTGCTGCGCTCCATCGTCCCCTACCTGCTGGTGGGCATCGGCCAGGCCTATGTGTGTATCACCGGCAACATCGACCTGTCCATCGGTTCGGTGCTGGGTATGAGCGCCATGATCTCCGCCACCATGATGTGCAAGGGCTTCAACCCCATCGTGGCGATTCTGGTCGCGTTTGTGTGCTGCATGGCGGTGGGCCTGATTAACGGCGTGCTGGTGGGCAAATTCAAACTGCCCCCCTTCATTGCCACTCTGGGCACCATGACCATCGCCCGGGGCATTGCCCAGCTGGCCAACAACAACTATAACACCGACAACATCGGCTCTGCCGGAGCCGCTCAGATGTTCAAGGATACCCTGTACTATGGCAAGACGCTGGGTGTGTTCAACGGTGTGTGGATTGCCTTGCTTGTGTGGGCGATCTTCTTCTACATCCTGTCCTTCACCCGCTCCGGCCGGCACATCTACGCCATCGGCTCCAATGTGGACGCCGCCCGGCTGTCCGGTGTCAATGTTTTCACTGCTACCACTAAGGCCTATATGGTCTCTTCCTTCTGTGCTTTCCTCACCGGCCTGGTGACCCTGGCTCAGTCCGGCATGGGCGACATGAGTGCCGGCATGAGCTATGAGATGTACGCCGTGGCCGCGGCCGTGATCGGCGGCGTGTCCACCCTGGGCGGCAGCGGCCTGCTGGTGGGTGTCATCGCCGGCGCAGCGGTGTGGGCCATTCTCCAGTCCGGCCTGACCTTTGCCAAAGTGCCCGTGGCCTACCGGAACATCGTCATCGGTATCCTGGTGGTGGCCTGTGTGCTGTTCGACGTTATCCGCCGCAATGGTACCAAGCGTTCCAAGAGCAAATCGTAACCGGCCTCGCAATCGGTTGTACGGGTCAATACCCTTGCAATAAATATCTAAAAAACGGAGGATTACAACCATGAAGAAACTACTTGCACTGACTCTGGCTCTGGCTATGTCCCTGTCTCTTGCTGCCTGCGGCAACGGTGACAAGTCCAGCACCCCCGCTGGCGGAAGCAACCCCCCTGCGGCCAGCAACCCGTCCGGCAGCAATGCCGGCGGCGAGAGCATGAAGATTACCTTGATTACCATGGACCAGATGGACGTACACTGGGTGAAGCTGGAGAAGGCCGCCCGCGCCAAGGTTGAAGAGCTCCAGGCTTCCGGCGTGAACATCGAGTACAACTGGCTGGCCCCCGAGAAGAAGGACAACGCCCAGCAGATCCAGATGATCGAGACCGCCACCAACGACGGCTCTGACGTCATCATCATCTCCGTCAACGACTCCACCGCCTGCAACGACGCCCTCCAGGCCGCTCTGGACAAGGGCATCAAGCTGATTTATGTGGATGCCACCGCTTCTCTGGAGCCTTCCGCTACCTTCGCCACCGACAACTATGCCGCCGGCGCTCAGGCTGGTGAGGCCATGAAGGGCTACCTGGCCGACGCTGGTCTGACGGAAGGCGTGATCGGCATTGTCTCCGCCCAGGCCGGCGTGCAGTCCTGCATCGACCGTGTGGACGGCTTCATCTCCGCCTTTGAGGGAACCAGCTTCACTATGGGCGAGGTCCAGTACTCCGACGGCGACGCCGTGAAAGCTCAGGAGCTGACCAACGCTCTGGTTCAGGACGGCATCATCGGCGTGTACGGCGCCAACGACGGTGCCACCAACGGTGCTGCCAACGCAGTCAAGGAGGCCAACTCCAACGGCGCCAACATCCTGTGTGTGGGCTTCGACAACTCCTCCTCCAACCGCGCTCACGTCCGTGACGGCGAGATGCTGGCCTTTATGGCGCAGAACCCCAACGTCATGGGTGAGAAGGCCATCGAGGCCGCCGTGGAGCTGATGCAGGGCAAGACCCTGTCCGAGACCCAGGTGGACACCGGCGTTTCCGTGGTCACCAAGGACAATGTGGACCAGTTCGAGGACTGATTGCCCTCTGCATACAAGGGTCCGTCTGTGGGAGTTCTCTGTGAAGAAGTGCGTTCCGCAGATAAAAATGATCTAATAGAGATGGCGCAGCAACAGCTGCGCCATCTCTTTCTTATGCTGAAGAATAACTGTGCGTGAGATTTACCTAAAACCCTTTGAGGAGCGCATCAAGGCATATCCTAACGGCAGGCTGGCCGTTATGAGTGCCTTACAACTATATTGGAACTACCTGGGCCGGCAGCGCGGATACCATACTGAATACCGCCGGTAATGAGGGTATTATGCCCGACCGGACCGGCGCAATCTCCCTGCGAGCCATATGGCATAGTCCGCCAAGAATATCTTTTGCACCACCGTCAACAGCACCGCTTACGGCAACTACACCCCCGGTTCCATCCCCGGATGGCAGATGACCGCCTACCTTGTGAACGGCATTATCATTGGCGCCCTGGCAGTACAGGGAATCTTTTCCATTCGTGGCTGCGGGAAGAAAAGGACGGAAAAATAAGTTGGGCACACTTGACCATTTCCTCTTCCCCCCGGGGAGCGGGATACGTTGCCGCAAAAAGGATTGCTCGTCCCTCGATACAGATGACAGCCGTTTTTGCCTTCCGGAAGAGGCGCGGACATAGCGCACAAACCGTTACAAGGGATGTTTTGGCGGTTCTTGCGGCACGGTTCGTTCCATTCGGATCCGTTCCACACGATTAAAAAACTGAAACAGCTGGTCCAGAAAAAATTTTGAATAGTGAGACAGGTAGCGGTCTTTCATGCGAATCAGGGACAGCCTCTGGGATAGGGGCTGTCCCCTGTCGTGCAGCGGAAAGATGTTGATATCCGGGGGGATGTCATTTTTTTGGCTGACCAGGCTTGTTTGAGAGATAAAGCAGGCAGCCAGCCGCTGAAAGCAGACGGTCGCGCCGATTTGCGTATAGGTGCTGGTGATGTAAGCGTGGGGGACGATG
This sequence comes from uncultured Bacillota bacterium, assembly GCA_947172355.1. Classification (GTDB taxonomy): domain Bacteria; phylum Bacillota; class Clostridia; order Oscillospirales; family Oscillospiraceae; genus Lawsonibacter. The sequence goes on along the minus strand of CAMWBA010000009.1, from coordinate 5,120 downwards.
TTGGCGGCCTCGAAGCACTGGTTGATCTGCCGGCCCATACGGTTGTCGAAAATACAGAAGGGCAGTTTGGCAAAATCCTTTACCTCCGCCCCATGGACCGACCGTTCTTTCAGGGCCTGTGTCCCTTCTCCGCAGCAGCGTTGCAGCAGGGAATCGGCGACGCAGAGGTAAACCTGGTCGTCCATCAGGTGGTGGCTGACAAGCCTGGGATGTTCCTCCCCGTTCAGCGTGACGGCGAAATCCAGGGAGCCATCCAACACCAAGGGTTCCAGCTGCTTAGTAACGGCGTCGGTGATCCGGATCTCTACATTTGGATAGCGAGCGGAAAACGGAGGGAGGATAGCGGGCAGGCACATGTTCAAACGCAGATTGCTGGCGCCGAAGCGGAGGACTCCCCGCTCCTGTTGGGCGATGTCGGACAGGATATCCTTCAGATTTACCTCCTCCTTGCTGACCACATCGGCGAAGCCCAGCACAAATTCCCCGGCGGTGGTCAAAGACAGAGTGGGCTTGCGGTGGAGCAGCTTGGTGCCGTAGTAATCCTCCAACCGCTGGATGTGGTTGCTCAGGGTCTGCTGGGAGAGGAACAGCCGGTTGGCGGTGCGGGTCATATGCAGGTCCTTGGCTAACTCGGAAAAGTAATACAGGCTTATGAGGTCCATAGCACACCTCCACAAAATTTTTTTGTTGAAAACTCAAATATTCGCTGTTTTACTTTTGGGTTGATTTATACTACTATAAACACAACAAGAACACAAGTGGCTTCAGCAAAGTCAAACAAAAAAATTGAGGAGGAATCCCAGATGTCTGTAGGAAAGAGAATTTATCTCAAGCGCGAAATGCCCGATCCGGAGATTGTGGCTCAGTTCAAAACCATCCCCGCCTCCAACACCGCCGACGTGATGAACCGCAGCTGTGCCATGAATCCCCGCATCCACCTGGTGAGCCAGCCCAAGGACCAGATGATGGTGGGCCCGGCGTTCACCGTAAAGGGCCGAGCCGGAGACAACCTGACCCTCCACGCGGCCCTGAACCTGTGCCAAGAGGGGGACGTGCTGGTGGTCTCCAACGAGGAGGATACCACCCGGGCGCTGATGGGGGAGGTGATGATGGCCTACCTGCGGTACACCAAAAAGATTGCCGGCATTATCCTGGACGGTCCCATCCGGGACATCGACGAGATCGGCGGATGGGATTTCCCTGTCTACTGTACCGGCACCACTCCCGGCGGCCCCTACAAGGAGGGCCCGGGTGAAATTAACGTCCCCATCTCCTGCGGCGGGATCAGCGTCAACCCCGGCGACATCATCCTAGCCGACCCGGACGGCATCATTGTCATCCCCCGGCAGGACGCCGCCGTCATCCTGGAGGACGCCAAGAAGTTCCAGGCCGCAGACGAAAAGAAGCTGGCCGCCGCCAAAAACGGCACCGCCAACCGGGCCTGGGTGGAGAAGGCTCTGGAAGAGAAGGGCTATGAGATCATCGACGATGTATACCGCCCCTGATTCCCCACAGAGTTAGAAGGAGGTTTCTGCCATGACAGTCGCGTCTCTGTTCAATGATATGGTCATCATTGCATTGTTCATGCTCTTGGGATTCTTTGTCCGAGAGATCGTAAAGCCGGTACAAGAACTTTTTCTCCCCTCCTCCCTCATCGGCGGTCTGATCGCCTTGGCTTTGGGACAGCAAATGCTGGGCGTTGTGGAGGTCCCCGAGTCCTTTTCCAAGTTTTCCAATGTCCTGATCGCCCCCATTTTGGCGGCGCTGCTCTTCGGCGTTACCATCAACCGGAAGAAAATTATGGGCTTCCTGGACTACATCTGTGTGGAGCAGGCGGTTTACGGGATGCAGATGTGTCTGGGCGCCGGCTTTGGGGCTCTGCTGGCCCTGGCCTGGCCCGGACTGCCTATTGGCTGGGGTTCTATGGCTCAGTTCTCTTTCCAAGGCGGCCACGGGAACGCCAGCGCCGCAGGAGCTACTTATACGGACCTGGGTGTGCCGGAAAATCTGTCCATCGGCATGGTGCTGGCCACCTTTGGGTTGATCGTGGCTATGCTGGTGGGAATGATCCTCGTCAACATCGGCGTGCGAAAGGGCTGGAGCAAATATGTCAAGGACCCTAAAAGCCAGCCGGACGACTTCTACGGCGGTGCCCTTCCGGAAGAACGCCGGACCCCAGTGGGCAAGACCGTGACCACCTCCATCAGCATCAACCATCTGGCGCTTCAAGGGGCGTGGCTGCTCACCGCTGTCTTCTGCGGCAAGAGCCTGATTTCGGCCGTCGGCCTGTTTTGGAGCGGGGTCTCAGTTCTGCCCTCGGTTATTCAGGGTATTCTGGGCGGAGCGATTGTCTGGAATGTGGCCCGTCTGGTCAAGCTGGACCGCTTTATAGATGTAAAGTTTATCCGTCAAATCAGCGGATTTCTCCTGGAGGTCGTGGTCCTCACCGCGATGGTCACCTTGGACCTGGAGTTGATCTCCACCTTCATTGTCCCTATTTTGATTTTCACCCTGGTCCTCACCCTGCTCACGGCCCTCATCTGCTTTGTGGGCTGCCGCCTGTTCTGCCGGGACGAGTGGTTCGAGAAAGCGCTGATGGCTTACGGAGCTGGCATGGGAAATACGGCCACCGGTCTGGCGCTGGTGCGTACCGTCGATCCGGATGCCGCCTCCAGCGCCCCGGATAACCATGGTGTATACAGTGCTGTCATGTGCTGGAAGGAGGCGTTTGCCGGCCTGGTTCCGGTGTGGATGATGACCGGCCTGGGCATGACCATACCAAAGAGACGACCCGCTCGGTCAGCGACCGGGAGTTTGACCTAATGAAAGAGAGCGCGTTCCTCATCAATACCGCCCGGGGCGCGATTGTGGATGAACCCGCCCTTATCCGGGCCCTGGAGGCAAAAAAATTGCTGGCGCTGGCCTGGATACGGTGGAGCAGGAGCCCTTTGACCGGAACAATCCTCTGCTGGACATGGAAAACGTTTTGGTGGATCCTCACATCGGCGGCGCAACCAAGGAAGCGTCCACTCGCTCCTCAATCGCCTGCGCCGAGGCCATTGACGATTACTTTTCCGGGCGCACCCCTAAATTTATCGTTCCTGAGCTGCGGGATTTGATTTAATTTCGTTCCTCCCCCGAAGGCCGGCGTTTGTCAAAACGCCGGCCTTTCCAGGCTTCAAAACATCAGATAGCCTGCCCTTTGCGCTGGGGAGAAAGCAAAAGATACAGTGCAGGCCATGCCGCACAATGAATAGACAGTATGCCGGCATCTTTGATTGCCGCGCCTGTGTTCCCAGCGGACAGGGCCATAATGCCGTCGAAGGCGGGCTGGGATGGGACGAGATTGCAGAGGACCGCCGACAGCCCGCTGGCCCCAATTAGAGCACATACAATGGGCACCGCGATAAACACCAGCATGATGATCTTGATATAGACCACACCGATCATCAGACCCTCGGAGAGCTTGCCGGTAAACAGCCCGATCAGCGCCGCCACAAAGGACGACAGAAGAATCAGGGCCAGCATTAGTCCCCAATGGTTCCAGGACAGTTGAAAGCAAATACACGCCGTTATGATAGACGAAAGACTTCCAAAGAGAAATCCCACTACAACTTTCTGTAAAAAGTACTGGCAGGGCGTCATGGGCAGTATCTCGTTGACAAACGCCACGCCGTCCTCTTTTTCGGAAATGATGTTCATGGCGTTGAACGTACAGCCCATAAACATAGCCACGATCAGCACGGCGGGGATGAAAATGTCTTGAAAACTTTCCAAAATATCAGGCCGATCCAACACCTGGACTTCTGTTTGTTCAGCGTTTTCTTGCCGCTCATAGAGGGTGGGCAGGGTAGCCGCCGCCTGCCGGAAAATCTCCAGCTCGTCCCCGCTGATTGCGGTTTTGAGGCTGTCTCCGTCTGCTTTTACGCCAATCACATTGGTAGACGGTTCGTTGATGGCGGCGGTCAGTTCTTCCTGTGTCCCATAAGCTGTCACCGGCCCGTACCGCTCCAGCCAAGTGATTGTCTGCGGGGGCAGGTCGTTTTCCAGTACGCCGAAGTGCAGTTCTCCCAGGCTGGACAGGTCGATGGAACCCATAAAATTCAATGCCACGGCGACCAGGATGGGCAGCAGGAAGGTCATCAGGCAGAATTTGTCTTTCATCACGCTTTTCAGTTGATAGCTTAAACCTTTCACCCCTCACCCCTCCTTTCCGATCTCCCGGTGAAAGGCAAGCCGCACCATTAGGAACAGCAGCACGATCATACCGGCAGCGCCGGCATAATAGGCAGGGGAAATGTCCGTTCCGAAATAGGCGTTTTTCAGACCCATATAGACGTGATAGAACGGATGATAGCCAATCCAGTCAAATTTTACCGATGTATTGGCGGATAAAAATACGGGGGTCGCGGCGAAAATGGCAATCACCAGATAGGCCAGCGTAAATTGCCGGAAGTCTTTCAGCAGCAGGGCGCAGAGCAGCCCCACCAGAGCCATCATCAGCGATAGGATGGCTGTCTGGAGCAGGACCGCAGGCAGCACCGCCGCTCCATCGTTCAGCCCTACGTTCAGCAGGGTGAGCAGCACCGCAAAGGCCAGATCGGAGAGCAGAAACACCGCCAGCTTGGACAGGAGGAACAAGTCTTTTCGCACCGGGAGAATGGCGTGGACACGAATGACCCCCATGCCCTTTTCCTTGAACAGTACGGCGGCGATGCCCAAAAATCCCACAGCGGCCAGCTCAAAGAACAGCAGTTCACAGGTGATCTCTTTCCTCGCCTTTTGTTCCAGCGTGTTTTTACCCAGTACCGCCGGAGCGTGGCTGTCCGAAGGCCGGAGCAGGGACAGTGCATAGTCGGCCCGGTGGCGGTCAACATGTTCCGCCCCCTTGTAGAGTACCACCCGCACCTCCCCGCCGCTGGCGTCCAAACCCACGCCGTTGGCGTCGGAGAGCAGAGCGGCATCCATAGTCTCCATGGACGTAACAACCTGCACCAGAGAGGATTTTTCTGTCTGGGTTCCCGCCGGATCGTACAGGTACACATTGTAGGGCGGCATCTGCATAAAGCGGATATAGCCCAAGTTCACATAGGCCGTATAGAGAGCCAGAAAACCTATCG
>CAMWBA010000008.1 GCA_947172355.1 uncultured Bacillota bacterium | reverse complement strand
GCGAGGAGAACTGCGCCGTTATGGCGGTGCGTCAGCTCCAGGACTACCTGCTCAATGGCAACATCACCAATTCGGTCAACCTGCCCAACGTGACCCAGGACTGGAGCGGCATCGCCCGCATCTGCCTGATCCACAAAAATGTACCCGGTATGCTGACTCAGATTATGACTACGCTGTCCGACGACCACATCAATGTGGAAAACCTGACCAACAAATCCAAGCTGGATTATGCCTACTCTATTGTGGATGTAAACACCCGCCTCACCGACGAGGCCGTGGAGGAGCTGCGGGCCATCCCCAATATGATCCGGGTACGGGTCTTGAACCACTGACCCTAAACCAGCGGGCGGCAGCCTGCCAGCCCGCCGGGCAAAACCACCGCAGGAGGGATTTTTCTATGGTATTCATTTCCTGGAACGTCAACGGACTGCGTGCCTGTATGAAAAAAGGGTTTCTTACCTTCTATCAGGAACAGAAACCCGACTTTCTCTGCCTCCAGGAGACCAAGATGGAGCAGGGCCAAGCAGAGCTCCCCCTGGGAGAAGGGGTTTTGGAATATTGGAACTCCGCCGAGAAGAAGGGCTACTCCGGCACCGCCATCTTTACCACCCATGTCCCAGCCGCTGCGGCCTATGGCATGGACGTCGGCCAGCACGACCACGAAGGGCGGCTGATTACGCTGGAATATGAGGCGTTCTATCTGGTGTGCTGCTACACCCCCAATGCCCAAGACGGTTTGAAGCGGATTGACTACCGCATGTCCTGGGAGGACGACCTGCGGGAGTATCTTATCTCCTTGGACAAGGCTAAACCGGTGATCTACTGCGGCGATTTGAATGTGGCCCACCAGGAGATCGACCTGAAGAATCCCAAGACCAATCGGGGCAACGCCGGCTTTTCCGACCAGGAGCGGGAGAAAATGACCGCTTTGCTCGCCTCCGGGTTTACGGATAGCTTCCGGTCTCTCTACCCCGACCGGGAGGGGGCCTACTCCTGGTGGTCCTACCGCTTCCATGCCCGCCAGAACAACGCAGGATGGCGGATTGACTATTTTATCGTCTCCGACCGCCTGCGGGACAAAATTGTTCGGGCGGAAATTCTCTCCGACATCGAAGGCAGCGACCACTGTCCGGTGCTTTTGGAATTGGATATTTAGGCCCTGGCTGAACCGGCCCAGAAGCTCCGCCCGCCCCCAAAGGGCGGGCTTTTTCTGTAAAATCCCCCTGGCATCTTTACCCAACCGCTAATTTGTGGTATACTAACAATATCTGAGCCAAAAATCTCCAAAGGAGGACGGAAGTTATGGACCTGAGGGAACAGATGGTAAACAGCCAAACCATTTTTGAAGGAAAAATTATCAAAGTGACACTGGACCAGGCCAGACTGCCAGACGGCGCCTTGGCCTCTCGCGAGGTGGTGTACCATCCCGGCGGTGTGGCGGTGCTTGCGCTGGACGAGGACAACACGGTCTATCTGGTCAAGCAGTTTCGCTATCCCATTCAGCGGCTGCTGCTGGAACTGCCCGCCGGCAAGCTGGACCACGGTTCCGAGGAAAACATCCTTCTGGGCGCCCAGCGGGAGCTGAGCGAGGAGACCGGACTGGAGGCATCGGAGTGGACCTACCTGGGCTATACCCTGGCCTCTCCCGGCTTTTGCGATGAGGCGCTGCACATGTATCTGGCCCGGGGACTGACCCGAAAGGACCAGCACCTGGATGCCGATGAGTTTTTGGATGTGGTCACCATGCCCTTTGACGAACTGGTCAAACAGGTGATGGACGGGACCATTGCCGATGGCAAAACCGTTTCCACCACCTTAAAGGTAAAGGTCCTGCTGGGCCTGTAAATGTTAAAAACAGGAGGTCGTTATGGGAAAGACCATCTTAATTATTGAGGACGAGCAGAGCATTGTGGACATTCTGTCCTTCATTCTGGTGAAAGAGGGGTACGATACCATTGAGGCTCTGGACGGCCCCACCGGCCTTCAGCTGGCCTTGGAGCAGAATCCAGACTTGGTCCTGCTGGATCTGATGCTGCCCAAGATGGACGGCTTTGCGGTGTGTGAAAAGATCCGCAAGGCGGGCTGTACGGTCCCCATTGTCATGCTTACCGCCCGGGAAGAGGAGGACGACAAGGTTCGCGGTTTGGAGTTGGGAGCGGACGACTATATTACCAAACCCTTTAAAAACCGGGAGCTCATCGCCCGGGTCAAGGCCAACATCCGCCGGATGTCTATGGCTGCGCCCCCCCTGCCCGATCCCGCCGCCGATCTGCCCCTGGGCGAGCGGATGTCTGTGGACGAGGAGCGGGCCACCATCTTTAAAGATGGTGTTCCTTTGGACTTGACCCAGCGGGAGTATGACTTGATCCGCTTCTTGGCCGCCCGACCGGGGAAGGTCTTTTCCCGGGAGGCCCTGATGGAGCATGTGTGGAACTATGAGGGCTATGTGGGCGACGTGCGGGCGGTGGACGTGGCCATCCGCCGCCTGCGGGAAAAAATTGAGGACGACCCCGCCGCTCCCGCCTTCATCAAGACCAAACGGGGGATGGGATACTACTTTGGGGAATGAGGGAACGCCAGTGCAGGCGACGCTGATTTACCTGGATCGCGGTGTCCTTTTGAGCAGGAGGCGCTATAATAGCTGGCAGGAGATTCAGGCGGAGTATTGGAATGACTACAAAACCAGTCTTTCCCCCATGAGCTGCCAGGAACTGCTGGATTTTTTTGCAGAGGATTGTGGAGAAGAAGCAAACTGGCCCTTCTCTAAGGATGAAATTCTTGCATTTTTTACGCACGGTCCTGAGACCATCCGGTTTGCCGGAGATGACTGTGAGGCGAAATGAATCTGACGAAGGGGGGGCCTACCCATGCTGCGCAGCCTGCATATGAAGCTGGTTATGATTATGGTGCTGCTGATTCTGTCGCTGATGATGGTGGTGGGGGCCTTTCTCATCAACTCGGTGACCGCCTTTTATTTGGAAGATTTCTACAGCCAGATGTCCGAGGTCTTTCAGGAACCCTTGCTCTACCACGACCTGACCACCCCCTCCGAGGAGGAGGAGGATGGAGCACAGCAGCTGTTTCAGGTGCTGGAAGCCTATGCCGGCGAGTTGGGTGTGGACAACCGCAACCGCAAGCTGTATATTCTGGACAGCAGCGGTGTGTGTCTGGTCTCCCCCGATGGGGAGGAGGCCCGGCTGGATTACACTGAAAATCTGGTCTTCGCCCTGACCACCGGCCTGGAAACCGGACAAGCAGGGGACGAGAGCAGTCTGACCCAGGACTTTATGGACGTTGCAATTCCCATCCACCGGGGCGGCGCGGGCTATATCATCTATATTTTAGACAACAAGGCCACCTCTAACGACCTGACCAACCAGATGCTCATTCTCATTATCGAGGCCCTGGTTTTTGGCCTGGTCATCTCCATTTTGCTGTCCTTCCTGCTGTCTAAGACCATGGTCACCCCCATTCAGCGGCTGACCGAGGGGGCCATGCGGGTGGCGGAACGGGATTTCTCCCGAAAAATTGAGGTGGCCTCCCAAGACGAGATCGGCGTGCTCACCGACACCTTTAACGATATGGCCGGCCAGCTTCAAGATACGCTGCGCCAGGTGGAAAACGAGCGCAATAAGCTGGATACCCTCTTCCTCCACATGACCGACGGAGTGGTGGCATTCTCTCGGGCTGGGCTGGTCATCCACTCCAACCCCGCCGCCGCCCGGATGCTGCGCCAGACCATTGGGCCGGACAGCACCTATGAAGCCCTGTTCCCCGGCGGAGCCCCTCTGGAACAGGTGCTCTCTGCCGACGACTATCTGGAGGAGGAACGGCAGGTGCGGGAGCGCTATCTTCAGCTGCTGATGGCTCCCTTTGACCGGGGCCGGGAGGGAGGCGGCGCCCTGGTAGTCCTCCACGACGTCACCGAGCAGCGGAAAAACGAGGAGATGCGCCGGGAGTTTGTAGCCAATGTCTCCCACGAACTGCGCACCCCCTTGACCAACATCCGCTCTTATGCCGAGACCCTCACCGACAACGCCGGAGAGATGCCGCCGGAGATGGAAAAGAAGTTCCTGGGGGTTATTCTCAACGAAAGCGACCGAATGACCCACATTGTACAGGACCTGCTTACCCTGTCTCGGTTTGACTCGGAGCGCAGTGAACTGAAGCTGGCCCGTTTCTCCTTCGGTGAGGCAGTGAAGGATATCTACAACGCGGTCTATATGGAGGCCCAAAAGCACGACCACACCCTCACGCTGGAGTTGGAGCCGGCCCTGCCGGAAATCCTGGCCGACCGGGAGCGCATTCTTCAAGTGATGATGAATATTGTGTCTAACTCCATTAAATATACCCCCGATGGGGGCCATATCCACATCTATGCCGGACAGCGGCGGGACAAGGTGTGGATGGTGGTGGACGACGACGGTATCGGCATCCCGGAAGAGGACCGTCCCCGCATCTTCGAGCGGTTTTACCGGGTGGACAAGGCGCGTTCCCGCCAGTCCGGGGGCACCGGTTTGGGCCTTTCCATCGCCAAGGAGATTGTGGAGCGCCACCGGGGCCGGATTACCCTTTTAAACAAGGAGGGACCGGGTCTGGCCATCCGGTTGGAGCTGAACATTGAGGGGCCGGACCATGAGAGATAACAAAAATCGCCGGGCTATAGAATTGCTCAAAGATGTTTTGATCCTTCTGCTCACCTGCTCCGCCTTGTGGCTGACTGCCCAAACGCCCCTGGTGGGTCCCCTGTGGGAGCTGTTTCACGAGGAGGGGGCTCAGGCGCTCCCTGACCAAACACAGGCCGTGGACCGGGGCTCGGGTGCGCTGCCGCTGGCCATGGTGGCCAATTTGCCGGCCGGCTTTCCCCTGCCTGGCGGCCTGAGCCTTCCGGAAGGAGCCGAAGGGGTTCGCTGCGGCCTCCGTTATGACCAAACCGCCTGCCAAGAGCTGTTTCAGCAGGTGGCCGGCCCGCTGGTAGAAGCCCTCTCCAGCGCTGGAACCCCCGAGGCCATCGGCCGCCGGCAGTGGGAAGAGGCATTGACCTCTGTCTTGGGGGTATATATGGATTTTCAGGGAGACCTTCCCCTGCCGGTGTTGGTGGGCTGGCTGTCTGGCGGCGAGACCGGACTGACTGCCACCGTTCGCCGCCTGGCCCTCACGGTGCGGGAGGACGGGGTGGAGCTTTACTACCGCGATGAGATGAATGGCCGCTATTACCGCTGCCGCTCCGAGGTAGCCGAGTCCTTCCCGCTGGCCGAAGCGCTTTCCGGACTGACGGACAACGGAGCGTTCTACGCCTTTGAATCGGAGCTGTATCAGCACCTGGACCCGGACACACTGCTTTTGCCTGAGGCCCCGGCCCCATTGGTGTATACCGCCGCCAACCCCATGTCCGCCCAAGGGGCGCTCCAGTCGCTGGTTCAGGACCTGGGCTTCTCTCTCAACTCCACCAGCTTCTATGCCACCGACGAACAGGTGGCCCGCAGCGGAGACGACAGCGTTCGTCTGTCTGACCGGGGGGTGGCCCAATACCTCTATGAAGGCCGGACCGGGACTGGATTGTTCCCGGTTTTGAGCCAGAGGGAGAGCGGAGCGCTGTTTGACCGCGTGGAGACCTGCCGCCAGCTTGCACTCACCGCCCTGGCTGGCCGGTGCGGCGAGGCCAGACTCTACCTTTTATCTGCGGAAGAACATCCAGATGGGTGGGAGATTAAATTCGGATACAGCCTCAATGGCATCCCTGTGCAGTTGGAGGACGGCTGCGCCGCCCGCTTTTTGGTGACAGACAGCCAAGTCATTCAGTTTTCCATCTGCCTGCGCAGCTATACCTCATCAGGGACCACCAGCCTGATCCTGCCCCCCATGCAGGGGGCTGCTGCCCTGGCAGCTCAGGGGCTGGAGGGCCAGGAGCTGCTGCTCACCTATGCCGATGGTGGTGGGGATACCATATCCGCTGGCTGGTCGGCCAAAGACAACCGGACCAGGGAGGGCTGAAGCGATGCCTTGGAGCAAACTGAAAAACATTATTCTAGCCATTCTGGCTGCAACCAATCTGTGTCTTCTGCTGTTGGTGGCCGGTCAGGCCCTCCAAAGCGGCCGCATGCGGGTACAGGCCCGGGAAAACGCCATCCTGTTTCTGCAAAGCCGCGGGGTTGAGGTAGACGAAAGCATTATCCCTCTGTCTATGGACCTGCTGCCGCTGACGGCAGAGCGGGACATCGAGGGCGAGGAGCACTCCGCCGCCTTGCTGCTTCAAGGCTCCGTAACCGCCGAATCCCGGGGGGGGGAAGTATACCGCTATTTCAACAACAAGGGTTCTGTTCAGTTCCACAGCGACGGAACCTTTTCCGCCCTGCTGGACCCGGCCTGCTTTCCCCTTGGAGCAGACCGGGCGGCAGACTGCCTGGCTCTGATGGAAACGGTGGGGCTCTCCGGCATTATTTTAGAGGAATCTTCCCATGAGCTGCTGTTCCGTCAGACCTGGAATGGCAGTCCCCTGTTTACCCAACAGGTCACCTTAATTTGCCGGGACAACGGACTGTCCGCCATTACAGCCGGCCGGCAGCTGGTGAGCAAGCCTCAGGAGGATACCAGCCGGCAGACCATCTCGGTGGCCACCGCTCTGATCGACTTTCTTAATGGGGTCAGCGCCTTGGGCGATGTATGCAACTGTATTGATGCCATTGAACCTGGTTATGTCAGCGCCGCCTCTCTGTCCGGACCCATCATCCTCACCCCTGTCTGGCGGGTGACCACCGACACGGGAGCCTATCAGCTGGACACCGTTACCGGCGGAGTGACGCGGGTGTCCTAAATTGGGCGCAGCCGCATATTCTGTAGAGGTGCGGGTGTCAATTTCTCCGTAAAGACCAGCCATCATCGGCCACATCACGCACCCTTACGTCTATCTCCCCAAGGAGGGCCTTCATGTCAAATCAATGCAGCCCCATCGGCGTCCTGGACTCCGGAATCGGGGGCTTTAGTGTCGTAAAGCGGGTCCAATCTCTGTTGCCCTGGGAGGACCTGATCTATTTCGGGGATGGCGCCCACATCCCTTACGGCAACCACCGGGCAGAGACCATCGTGGCTATGGCCCGGTATATGTTCCAATTTATGGAGGACCGGGGGGTAAAGGCCCTGCTGGTAGCCTGCAACACCATCTCCTGTTTGTCGGACCGGTGTGTGGACCTGCTCTCCTGTCCCGCTTTTGACGCAGTTCAAGCGGGGGCGAACGCGGTGGCCAGGCTGGAGGTCAACAAGGTGGGGGTCATCTCCACCGTTTTTACTCACAACGCCCAGGTCTATCCCCAAAAAATTCTGGCGCTCAGCCCTCGAAAACTGGTGGTGCTCAGCTGCGGCTGTCCCGACCTGGCCCGCCTGGTGGAGCACAGCTTAGGGGATCCCGCAGGGATGTCCCAGGTGGACCAAGACCTGCGCCGGGAACTGGACCAGATGGTCCGAGCAGACCGGGTGGACTGCTGTGTTTTGGGCTGCACCCATTACCCTCTGGTGGCAGACCGCATCCACAGGCTGTACCCCGGCCTGCCCCTCATCGACCCAGCGGAGGAGATGGCCAGGGCGCTGGAATCATATTTAGAACGAGAACACCGAAGCAATCCTCAGAAGACTCCCGGAACGCTTACCATATACACCACCGGCGACGTGGCTGAATACGCCCTCCGGGCCCAGCAAGTAGGGCTGAAGCGGGTGGAACGGGTGGAGTTTTATCCGCCGATGGAGCTGGACGCGATATCCTGCGCAGCGGCGCCCTGCGGCAGCCCACCGCTCTAGCCTGGGAACACGGACGGACAACCAGCTGTCCCTACAAAAGAGAAACGAGGCACTGCCTATGGAACCATTACAATTTGCCATTCCCACCCTCTTTGGACTGGAGGGAATCTGCGCCGACGAGATTCGGCGGCTGGGTCTGCCCAAGGTGACGGCAGAAAACGGCCGTGTGCTGTGTACAGGCGGAGACAAGGACCTGCCCCGCCTCAACTTGAACCTGCGCACCGGAGAACGGGTGCTGCTGGTGCTAGGGAGCTTCCCAGCCCGGGATTTTGATGCGCTCTTTGAAGGGGTACGCGCCCTGCCTTGGGAACGGTTCATTCCCCGGGACGGACAATTTCCGGTGAAGGGCCACAGCCTGAACTCCGTCCTGCGGTCGGTGCCCGCCTGCCAATCCATTGTAAAAAAAGCAATTGCCGCCCGGCTGGGCGGCAACTATGGGCTGACCACCCTGCCAGAGACAGGGGCCCTGTATCAAGTGCAGTTTTCCATCATGGGGGACACCGCTTCTCTAATGCTGGACACCTCCGGCCCCGGCCTGCACAAGCGAGGCTACCGAGCCCAGGGGGTGGCCGCCCCCCTGCGGGAGACCCTAGCCGCCGGGCTGGTCCTTCTGTCCCGCTATAAGGGGCGGGATCCCCTGTGCGACCCATTCTGCGGCTCAGGTACGATCCCCATTGAGGCGGCTCTGGTGGCCCGCAACCGTGCCCCTGGCTTAAATCGGACCTTTTCCGCCCAGAAATGGAGCTGGCTGGACAAAAAACATTGGCTGAATGGGGCCAGCGAGGCTATGGACCAGGAGTTTGACGGCCAATACGAAATCTGGGGCGGGGACATCGACCCTGACGCTGTGGCTTTGGCCCGGCACAACGCCCAGCTGGCCGAGGTGGACGACATTGTGCGTTTTGAGGTGGACGATGCCACCCGCTTCCACTGGGGCGGGCTCTATGGCAGAGTGGTTACAAACCCGCCCTACGGAGAACGGGTCCTGGAGCGCAGAGAGGCGGAGGAACTCTACCGCGCCTTCGGCCAAGCCTGGAACAAGTTCCCGGAAGGCTGGAAACTTTATCTTCTGTCCTCCCACACGGAATTTGAGCGCACCTTCGGCAAAAAAGCGGACAAAAAACGCAAGCTGTACAACGGGATGCTGAAATGTGACCTATTTATGTATCTATAAAATACGTTCCTGCGCAACGCCAGCTGCCCCCCAAAACGTCCGGCAAAGCAGATCCCGCTTTGGATAGGGCGGCAAAATGGAGCAGATGTCCGTCAAAAGCGGACGGAACGGAATGGAGTTTGTGAGGACAATGCGCCACCTGTTCATCATCAACCCCGCCGCCGGAAAGAGGAGAACCACACAGGAGCTGGAGGTCATGCTGGACAAGCTCTCCTTCCCACACGAGGTGGTCTACACCAAGCAGGCGGGAGACGCCCGACGGTTTACCGAGGCGGCAGTCCGGACCGGGGAACCTGTCCGGATCTATGCCTGCGGAGGAGACGGCACCCTCAACGAAGTGGTCAACGGTGCGGCAGGCTATAGCCACGCAGCCATCACCAACGTCCCCAAGGGGACGGGGAACGACTTCCTAAAAATCTTCGGTCCAAACTGCCGTAGCCTGTTTTACAACTTGGAGGAGCTGGCCATTGGCCCTGAAACACCCTTCGACCTAATCGACTGCAATGGGCACCTGGGCATTGACGTGGTGTGCGCTGGAGTGGATGCCCGAGTGGCCGCCGACGTCCACCGTTATAAGGACTGGTGGTTGGTCTCCGGCATTGGAGCCTATATTTTGGCTTTGGCCGAAAATGTTCTGTTTAAGGGCATCGCCCGCCCTATATCGGTGCAGATGGGAGATATCCAGTGGGAGAATCAGCCCGCCTGTCTGCTGTGCGTGTGCAACGGCCGGTATTATGGAGGGGGGTTTATGCCCGTTGGAGACGCGATGCCCGACGATGGGATATTGGACGTACTGCTGGTAAAAAAAGTGGGACGGTTTACCTTTCTGCGGCTGGTGGACAAATACGCCAAGGGGCTTTACCGCCAGTATCCGGAGCTGATTTTGTCCCACCACGGACAAGAGGTGACCTTCTCCGCCCAAGAGGAAATCACCGCAGTGGTGGACGGCGAGGTTATGCGGGACACCGCTTTCACGGTTTGTCTTTCGGAGAAAAAGGTGAACTTCTTCTACCCCGCCGGGGCTGGCTATCAGCCCTCCCGTGCCGTCAAAATCTCTTGATACAACTCCGAGCCGCTGAGCCGCAGCGTGGAACCGGGGTTCGTCAACGTGGTTGCGTACCTCGTTTCCCGCCGGTCCTCTCACTTCGGTTCCGCCACCTGATACGCTTGCTCCGCTTCCCAAGATTCCGGGAGTGGATGACAACAAGAGCAGACCTGCCCAGGAATTTATGGCTTGTCGAGAAGCCGCACGTTACATATACCGCCTATGTTTGGTGCAGTTAAGGATGAAAGAGGAGACGATCTGTCCTTCAAGGCAGAAGGAGGGAAACGAGTTTCCCCGTTTCCCTCAAAAACGTATTTATTCCTTCTCAAAAACGTCCTTGCCCAGTCCGCAGGTGGGGCAGACCCAGCTGTCCGGAACCTGCTCCCAGGGGGTGCCAGGGGCGATGCCGTTGTCCGGGTCGCCGGCGGCGGGGTCATAAACGTAGCCACAGGGGCAGACATACTTGTCCATTGCGCCTATCCTCCTAAAATTACTTGAAGCACCGTTCCAGCAGGCCCTTGAAGGCGCGACCATACCGGGCCTTCAAGGGCCGCTTTGAAGCACTTCAGCGTTCACATCATAACACAACTTTCAAGGAATTTCAAGAGCTTTGACAATACGGTGTGGCATAGTGCGCAACAATATAGTCCCGCACCCGCTTGGCGGCAGGGGAGAGGGGGCGGCGCTTCATCCAGGCAAAGCTGACGGTGCGAACAAAGGAGGCGGACTCGTCGGAGATGGGGATCACCACGACCTTTTCGTTCTCCATGGCGGGCACTTGAGGCAGAACGGAGACCCCAAAGCGCAGGGCCACATATTGCAGAGCGGCGTTGCACTCCCGAACTTCAAAGACCACCTGGGGGGAGAGACCGTGGGCGGCATAGACCTGGTCCAGTTGGGTGCGCAGGCTGCTGGGCTTGTCCAGCATGACAATGGGTTCACCGGAGAAGTCCTCGAAGGCGACCGACTCCCGCTTTGCCAGAGGATGGTGCTCCGGGACAGCCAGATATAAGGGCTGGCGCATGATGGTCACAGAGTCGATATCCTCGTCTTGGTGCAGGCAGAAAGCCAAGTCGATCTCCCCCTTTTTCAGCATCTGGAACAGGTCGAAGGAGGGGGCCTCGGTAAATTGAAAGCGGATGTTCTGGTTTTTGTCCTGACCATAGATGCCCAGCATTACCGAGGGGATAAGGGAGGCGGAGACGGAGTGGAAATAGCCTAGGCGAACCACCTGCTGGGCGGAATTGGCCATCTGCCGCAGAACGCCCACCCCCTCGTCCAGCATGGACAGCGCCTGTTGAGCGTAAGGGAGAAACTGTTCACCATAGATGGTCAGTTTGATGTGGCGGCTGTCCTTCTCGAAGAGCTTTACCCCTAACTCTTTCTCCAGTTCCTTGATGGAGTAGCTTAGGCTGGGCTGGGCAATATGGAGCTGGTTGGCGGCCTGGGTATAGTGCAGAACCCGAGCCAGAGTTTGGAAGTATTGCAGCTGAAGCAGTGTCATAAAAATCCTCCTTTTTTGTCATTATAGTTTTTTTCTATTGTACCCCAGAGCAGCCTCTCTTGCAAGCGGGCCCTTTGCACAAGAGGAGTTTCCGGTTTTTGTACAAAACCGCTAAACGTCCTCCATAGAAGAGTCAAATAATAGAAGGTATCTATAGGTCGAGAGAAAGCCGGTATTGGACGCAGAGGGAATTGGGCGCTACAATAGAGCCATCAAAAAACCCCGGCAATCAATCAAATGAAGGAGCGAATTTATCATGGCAAAAGAAGTTACTGCGGAACAAATCCAGATGCTGGACGAAATGGTTGCCCGTGCCCAGAAGGCTGCCGACATCATTGCCACCTATGACCAGGCGCGGGTGGACCGTCTGTGCCAGGCCGTTGCCGCTGCCGTGTGCGACATGAAGGTTTGGGCGCAGCTGTCTGACGAGGCTGTGGACGAGACCGGCTTGGGCGACAAGGTTACCAAGCGCAACAAGCGCAACAAGATCAAGCTGATCCTCCGGGACTGCCTGCGCCAGAAGAGCGTTGGCATCATTGAGGAGATTCCCGAGAAGGGCATTGTGAAATATGCCAAGCCTGTGGGTATCATCGCCTCTCTGGTTCCCACCACCAACCCCTGCCTGACCCCCGCTGGCCAGGTGGTCTACGCCATCAAGGCCCGTGATGTCATCATCTGCTCCCCCCACCCCCGCGCCAAGAAGACCACCAACAAGTGCATCAACATCATCCGTGAGGCCCTGGTTCGTGAGGGTGCTCCCGCCGACATCATCCAGGGCATCGAAGAGCCCAGCATCTCCCTGACCCAAGAGCTGATGAAGCGCTGCCAGCTGACCATCGCCACCGGCGGCCGTCCCATGGTCAAGTCCGCCTACTCCACCGGTGTGCCCGCCTACGGTTCCGGCGCTGGCAACGCCACCGTCATCATCGACAATACCTGCGACACCCCCGAGCGCCAGGCTGAGGCCGCTGAGAACACCCGTATCTCCAAGACCTCTGATTTCGGCTCCGGCTGCTCCTGCGATGGCAACCTGATTATCCATGAGGACATCTATGACGGCTTTGTGAAGGCCCTCGTGGAGCAGGGCGCCTACCTGGCCAGCGAGGAGGAGGCCGAGAAGCTGAAGAACGTCATGTGGGACGAGACCGGCCACCGTCTGCCCAACACTGTAGCCATCAGCCCCCAGAAGCTGGCCGAGGCCGCCGGCTTCACCATCCCCGAGGACCGCAAGTTCATTGCCGTCACCGGCGGCGGAATCGAGCAGGTGGGCAAGGAGTTCTTCTTCTCCAGCGAGAAGCTGACCACCCTGCTGGCCCTGTTCAAGTACAAGGGTGAGTTCCAGAACGCACTGGATATGATGCAGGCCATGTTCAACGTGGGCGGCAAGGGCCACTCCTGCGGCATCTATTCCTGGGACGACAGCCACATCGACCGTCTGGGCATGTGCGCGCCTGTCTCCCGCATCATGGTCCGCCAGCCCAACAACCGGGGCAACTCCGGCTCCGCTTATAACGGGATGCCTCCCACGTCCTCTATGGGCTGCGGCACCTGGGGCGGCAACATTGTCTCTGAGAACATCTGCTTGAAGCACTACATGAATACCACCTGGGTGGCCCGTCCTCTGCCCTATGACATGCCCTCCAATGAGGAGCTGTTCGGCGAGTTCAACAAGCCCGATATGGACGAGGAGTAAGTTTCCTCGGATTCCCGCCCCCTCTGGGGGACAGGAATACCAAACTATCGCTTTCCCGCGGATACTGGGACGGGACACCTGTTGGGACAGGGCGCCAACCTGGACGCGGATCGCGAGCGGCAAATGCTCTGATGGAAAGAAGGAACCGCCCTGCGGAATGGCCGCAGGGCGGTTCCTTCTCCCTTTTTGGGGAAGATTTCGTATAACCCCTTCCCCTGTAACAAGGACCGTCTGCATACTGAATGCGGACGGTTCCCATCCCTACTGCGCTGGGAACGCGGCATCCGGTTTTCCAGGCGGGCACGCCCATGCAATGGGCTGTGTTTTTCCAACTGACCCAGAGATTTCTTTAAGGTTTCGAGTAGGGGCCGTACACTCGTTCAAGCTGCGGGACGGGGACGGCATGCTGGACACAGCGCACCGGACGGCGGCGATAGATTTGGTAACAGCCGTTACAGGCTGCGCAGCGGCTCTCGTCCTGTGTTCCGGCCTTCATACGGGCGACAAAATCGGGCTGACATATCAGGCTGCGGCTGAATGAGACAAAGGGGAACCCTGCCTCCAGCACCTGCTCGGCCGCAGCGCGGGAAAATACCCCGCCCACCGGGATCAAAGGAAGCTGTATGCCCTCTCTGGCAGACAGTGCTTCCCGAAGGTAAAACGGCTCTTTTTTCCCCGGACGCTTGGAAAAGTCCACACCGCTGAGCTCTACACCATCCACCCCAGCCCTTTGATACCGTTCCAGCAGTCCATGCAGATCGCCGCAGCTGTTGACGTCCGCCTTGACCAGTATGGCAAAATCCGGCCCGCATGCCGCCCGCACAGAGGCCAAGATCCGCCCAAGCAGACGAAACCGGTTCTCCAAGGAACCACCATACTCATCCGTCCGGTGGTTTTCCTCAGGGTTCAAAAAGCTAGACAGCAGATAGCCATGGGCATTGTGGACCTGCACGCCGTCCAGCCCGGATTCCTGACAGATCCGGGCCCCCTCAGCAAATTGCTCCACAAGCCGGTCCAGCTCTCCATGGGAAAAGCGGTCCGGCCCCTTCGGTGGACATCCATTGACCTTTTCCAGACCTTTCATCCCGCTGTGGCTGATCTGCGCCAAAAGCCGTCCCCCCGCCTGATGGACCCGGTCTGCGGCCTGGATCAGCAAACTGCGGTCGGTCTGCCTGTCCAGCACGATCTGTCCCTCGGCGGCCCGCTGGGTGCGGTCCACCGTCATGTGGCCAGAGATGACAAGCCCCACCTCATGCTCCGCCAGCTCTGTCAGGATTCGGACCCATTCCAGCGTGGGCTGCCCGTCCGGTTCGGAGACATGCTCATTGGTGGCGGAACGGATTGTTCTGTTTTTTAATTGCAACGGCCCCAGACAGGCCGGCTCAAAGAGCTGATACCCCATATTGCCCCTCCTTATCAATCACCCAAATGTCTCCCGGGCATACCGCTCCAGCTCCTCCCGAAAATCCGGGTGCGCAATGGAGATCATGGCCCGGGCCCGCTCCTTGAGAGAGCGTCCGGATAGCTTCGCCACACCATACTCCGTAGCCGCATACTGAATCATGGTACGGGGGGCGGAGACCGTGCTGCCGCCGGGGATGAAGGGAAGGATGTTGGACTTGCGCTCCCCATCCTTGGTCACCCGAGAGGAGTGGATACAGACAAAGCCCTTGCCGCCCTGTGACCGGAACGCACCCTCTAAAAAGTCCATTTGGCCGCCAATTCCGGACAGCTGCCGGGTGCCGGCGGACTCGCCATTTTCCTGCCCCATCAGATCCAGCTGCACGCCGCCATTGATGCTGATGACCTGTTTCATCTCCGCAATGCGGTAGGGATTATGTACATAGTCCAAATCGCCAGGACGGAACCGTTCCGGCTCGGCGTCCAGCCAGTCGTACAGCTCCTGCGAGCCCATAGCCAGATTCCAGGTGGACCGCCCTGTGTCAATCTCCTTGCGGGCATTGGTCAGCTTTCCCGCCCGATAGAGGGTCAGGAACGCGTCACTGATGGTCCCGGTGTGGCAGCCAATATCCTTCCGGTCAGACTGAGCGATCCTATTGGCAACCGCAAAGGGTACTCCGCCTACGCCTAACGAGAGTACTGCACCATCTGGGATTTCGGCCACCACCAGATCTGCGATTTTTTTGTCGATATCTGTGGCCTCCTTGTAACTGCGCACCGGAAGGGGCTCGTGCTCCCCCTCCACAATATAGTCTGCCTCGGATATATGGACTCGGTGAGAGCCGTCCACCCCCTGGAGTCGGGGCAGGCGTTCATTGATTTCAAAGACTACCGTCCGTGCCTGCTCAAAGATGGTGCGCCAGGCGTAATTGGAGAGGCCCAGCCCACAGTACCCGCTGCTGTCAGGCGTTGAGACCGGGACGAAGGCCACATCCACCCGGATATGGTTCCGGTACAGCTCCGGCAGGGAGCGCAGCATCACCGGCAGGAACTGCACCAGTCCTCGGCTTTGTAGCTTGCGCTCATAGTCGCCGATGTGCCAGCTGTAATAGGTGAATGCACTTCGCTCTGGGTCGCATTCTACCACCTCAATCCGCGGACGAATCACCAGCCCGCCCCGGATTTTTACGTCCTTCAATTCGTCTCTGCGCCCGGCCAGAGCCCGGTCCATCAGTTCTGGGAACCCTGCGCCAAACCCGTAATCCACCCAGTCTCCAGAGCGAACCGCCCTGGCTGCGGCCTCCTCGGGTGTAACAAATTTGCTTTTATACTCGGCCAACATCCTGTTTCCTCCTTCGCTGTATCTTAAATTGCATTTTATCGGAAAAGTCCGGCTTTTTCAAGCCGGACTTTTCCGTGGGCGTGTCCACAACAAGCTCTGTTGAGGCAGTCCCCCCACCTCCGGCGAGGGACTGCGGATAAAATCCCTGTGTTTCGGTCGTTCCCCTTTGGGATTACTCCGCCCAGATCTCCTCATCCGAGGGGATATACATCCCAGGTATCTTGTAGGAGATACGGCTGACATTCATCAAGTGGGTATACCACAGGTTCTCACTGATAATGTTGTTGCCCCAGGTGCCGCAGCCCAGGGTGGTGGTGGGATTCAGACCGTTGTCCATCGCTCCGCCCAGCGCTGTACCGCCCACTTGGTTGACGGCGTATCGGGAAACATGGACCACATTGGGAACCGCTTCAATATGCTCTGTGGTGTTGGAGTGGATCACCACGCTGTGTCCCATACCCTCCATGGCCAGGTTGGCCCGAGCAATCTCCATACACTCCTCCCAGCTGTCATACAGGAACAGCGCCAGCATGGGGAACAGTTTTTCCTTCGCCAGCACCTCGTCCCGAGCGTAACCCTTCGTACAGCACACAATCACCTTGGTATCCTCGGGTATGCCCTCCAGACCGGCCAGTTCAGCCATCTGCGGAACCGTAGTACCAGTCCACTCCTTATTGAAGACACCACCCGGGAATGCGCTGTTACGTACTTTTTCCGCGTCGGCCTGATTGCCGACATAATAGGCTCCATTGGCCTTTAAGGCCGCAATCATCTCATCGGCCTTATCCCGGGGGCAGATCACATTTTGCTCACAGGTGCACAGCACCCCGTTGTCAAACGTACGGCCGGCAATGACCATCTTGGCTACCTCGTCATAGTCCACATCCCGGTCCACCAGAACCTGAACATTTCCCTGCCCAACGCCATAGGCGGGCTTGCCGGAAGAATATGTTACTTTCACCAGGGCGGGCCCCCCGGTACAGATACACAAATCAACCGACTTCATCAGGCCGGCGGACAGCTCCATGGTGGGCTGCTCAATAATTTGGATCAGGTTTTTGGGCATTCCAAGATTTTCCAACGCCTCATTCATCACTTCCACCGTCCGAACGCCTACTCCCTTGGCCCGCGGATGGGGACAGATAATCACGGCGTTTCCGCATTTCAGTGCACACATAGAATTGTGCATGGGGTTGATGACAGGGTTGGTGGTGGCGGTGACACAGCCGATTACGCCGATGGGCTTGGCTACCTTGACAATCCCTGCCATCTCATCCCGCTCGATGATGCCGCGGCTCTTTTTGTCCTTCATCCGCCACCAGGTACTTTTGGACTTGTTTCGGCATTTGGCAATTTTACTCTCATATTTGCCCATAGCCGTTTCGTCTACCGCCATACGGGCCAATTCTTCCGCATGGTCGTACACCGCCTTACCAATTGCTTTTACCGCTTTGTCCACCGCCTCCTGAGGCAGTTTCTCAAACTCCTGCTGTGCTGCACGGGCGTTCGCGACTAAAGTCTCCAAATAGTTCTGAGCTTCCATGAAAAACCCTTCCTTTTTCTAATGATATGATGGTCAGACATTTAAGTGAAAAATAAACTCGGGTTACAACGCCTTTCGATACAGCATCTCCACATCCTTGCTGGTGGTCTGCCGGGGGTTGCGCAGAATGTTGCCGCTCTTCATGGCATCCGCTACCATATCCGGCAGTTTGTCTTCGGTAACACCCACCGCAGAGAGACATGCCGGGATACCCAGGTCCGCATTCAGCTTCTGAAGGGCCTCCACCAGAAGATCAGGCGTAAAACTCTCGTCCGATTTCTTTCCATTAGTAATATAGTCATAGATCCTGCGGTAACGCCCATTATCTGCCAGCGCATTGAACTCCACAATGGCAGGCATTAAGATTGCATTTGCCACACCATGTGCCACACCAAAGAAACCGCTTACGGGATGACTCATGGCATGGATATTGCCAAGCAGGGCGGAGGCGAACGCTACACCAGCCAAATTGGAGCCAACCATCATATTGCAGGCAGCCTCTTCATTATCCCGGGAGGCGACAAATTGACGAATATTTTTGCCAATCAGCTCCATCGCCTTTTCTGCCATCGCATCGGTAAAGGGATTGCCGAGTTTAGACAGATAGGCTTCCATGGCATGGATAAATGCATCCACTCCGCAGGCGGCCGCAATACTGGCAGGCAGCGTCATAATGAGCTTCGGGTCAAGCAGCGCATAGTCCGGGATCAGATAATGACTGATGACCGTCATTTTAAAATTCGTATCCGAGTCGGTTATCACAGCGGACGCGGTTACCTCGCTGCCGGTCCCTGCGGTTGTAGGGATGGCGATAACGGGAACCACCGGTCCGGGCACCTTTTCCACCCCGACATAATCAATTACCGTTCCGCCGTAAGCCGCCAGCAGCCCCGCCGCCTTCGCCACATCCATGGGACCGCCGCCGCCCAAGGCGATGATCGTCTCTGCTCCGCTGGCCTTGAAATTTTTTGTACACTCCTTCACGTTATGGACGGTCGGATTTGGCTGCAAATCCAAAAACTCTGTATATTGGAACCCTGCGTCTGAAATAATCTTCACCGCCTGGTCCACCAGACCAACCTTTTTCAGACCAGGGTCCGACACCAGAAAAACATGTTTACAGTTTGCCTTGGCCAACAGCTCCGGCAAACGCCCAAACGATCCGCTTCCGAAAATTACATCCTGTGGAATTGTAAAGCTGAAATCTTTCATGAACCACATTTCCTTTCCAAACTCAATTTATGGATGGGGCCGCACAGTGCGGCAGCCCCATTCACTTCCATTCCTCACACCAATCAATGTGCGGCCTGATACTCCCGGACCATCTTCACCCAGTCCTCAATGTCGGGGCTCTTCTCATAGAAATAGTCATACACAGGACTCATCGCGTCACGCATCTGCTGCTTGAACGCTTCGTCCGGAACGATAATCGTAGTAGTTCCGGCGGCTTCAATGTTGGCTTTGGCATCGTTGTCGGCCTCAATAGAAATGTCCCAGTTGTATTCTGCGGCCTCGGCAATGCTGGATTCCAACGCTTCGCGCTGTTCATCCGTCAGGTTCTGGTAAAAGCCCTCATTGATAACCCAGAAATTGGGGCTGAACATGTGATTGCTCTCCAGAATGTACTTCTGGACCTCGTAGAAGGAAGAGGTGTAGATTGTGGGGTAGGGGTTCTCCTGCCCGTCGGCCACCTTGGTCTCCAATGCATTAAAGATTTCACTCATAGCCAGGGGAACAGAGGTAACTCCCAGACAGTCCATCATCTGGATAAAGTGGGGGATGTTGGGGGTCCGCAGCTTCTGACCTTTCAGATCATCCACGCTGTACATGGGCTTGTTGGAAGAGGTCTGGCGGAAGCCGTTTACGGTGATGGCCAGGCAGCGCATGTTGCCGCCTTCAATCAGGCCGTCGGTCAGCGCTTCGCCGATTTCGCCGGTCAGAATTGCCTCTGCGTCCTCCCAGCCGTTGAACAGGAAGGGCGCTTCAGAGACTGCAATCCTGGGCAGATACATTTGAATGTTGGTGCCGGCACAGCCCATTTCCACCGTCCCCTGAGAAACAGACTGGTCATAGACGTCCTCAGAGCCGAGCTGGCTGTTGGGGTAGATCTCCACCTTTAGTGTACCATTGGATCGCTCCTCCACCAGTTCTTTGAACTTGAGCATAGCCAAATGCTGGGGATGGTCTTCCGCAAACCAGTGGGCAAATTTGATGGTTTTGGTTGCCGCCGCGGAACCGCCGCCGCTGGGGCCGCCGGATGTGCTGTTGTTGTTGTTGGCGTTGCCGCAGGCGGTCAAGCTGAGGGAGAGTGCCAGGGCAAGGACCATTGCAGTAACTCTGAGCATTTTTTTCATGTGTTTTTCTCCTTTTCTAAAATATGAAATAGAATTTGCGCCATTTCATTGAATCACCCGGTAATAAAGTTCAGCGGAACCCGAATAATATCGGGGAAGAAACAGAAGAGGAACAACGTTGCAATTTCAATCAGACAGAAGGGAAGAATGCCTTTCACACAGCTCTTGAAATCCAATCCGGATATGCCGCATCCAAGGTAGATTACGATACCCACAGGAGGTGTAATCAGGCCAATTGTGAGGTTTAGGACCATAATGACGGCGAAGACGATGGGATCAATCCCGGCGGCCTTCACAAGAGGGATCAGGATGGGGCCAAAAATCAGGATGTTGGGGGTGAGGTCCATAACCATACCCATAATAAACAGGAAGAGGTTAATGCTCAGCAAAAGGACAAGGGGATGTGCGACCAGCGGGGACAGAATCTGAACCACCATGGTCGGAATCTGCGCAATGGTGATGAGCCATCCTACGCCGGTGGCCGCCGCTACAATAATCATGGTAACTCCGGTGCTGACGGTACCAGCAACGCAGACATCCAGCAAGCCTTTGAGGTCGATCTCTTTATAGACAAAGACCGAAATGATTGCGGCATAGACCGTGGCAAACGCACCTGCCTCGGTCGGCGTAAATACGCCCAGCCGGATGCCGCCAACAATCAGAACCGGCATGAACAGCGCAGGCAGCGATTCCTTCAAAATTTTTATCGCTTCGGCACGGGAATAGGTACGGGTATCCTCATAGCCGTCTTTCCGGACAAAATACCACCAGCCGCACATCAGCATGACGCCCAGTATAATGCCGGGGGCAATACCAGCCATGAAACACCTTGATACTGACAGTCCTGTAGCGGTGGCCAGAACGATCATTGGAATGCTGGGGGGAATGATTGGGGCAATCACCGAGCCGGCACAGATGACGCCGGTTGCACGGTCCGCCCGGTATCCGTTGCGCACCATCAGGGGAATCAGAATCCCTCCCAGCGCAGCGGCGTCAGCTACTGCGCTTCCGGACAGTCCGGCGAACAGCATACTGGCCAGAATCGCCGCATAGCCCAAACCGCCCCGCACACGGCCTACCACTACATTGGCAAAGTCCACAATTCGGCGGGACAGACCGCCAGCGCCCATGATCTCACCCGCCAGCATGAAGAATGGAATTGCCATCAGAGCAAAGTTGTTGGTCCCGGATACCATATTTTGGGCGATAATAACAAAGTCTGTCATTCCAACCACATGCATCAGCACAATACCGCAGCAGACCAGGACAAAACAGATGGGAACACCCAGGGGCAGGAGTACTGCAAGACTCCCTAAGAACGCAAGTACCGCTGTCATCCTCTCATATCCTCCTCTTCACGCTTCTTTTTCTTGTCCCGGTACTCCTTTACGTGATCCCAGATCAAAAGGACCGTTTTGGGCAGCATAGCGGCGCCCATGATAAAAGGAGTAATGGTGATGATGCCCATAGGAACGGGAATCGCCGCACTGTCCAGATTCAGGGTGGAAACAAAGTAGGTCCAGCCGCCATAGACCATGATATACAGTGCATACAATACAATCAGTTCCGCGATGATTTGAATGATTAGTCTGGGTATGCCACGCAGGCTGTTGACCAGAATATCCACGCCCACATGCTTGTTTTGATAGTAGGCCAGAATCGCCCCCAGCGCAGAGACCCACACGAACGCATAGCGGGACAGTTCCTCTGTCGCGCTGATGCCGCTGTTGAACACATAGCGCAGGACCGCGTTGACGAAAATCATCAGCACCATACTGATGAGAACGATTGAGACGAACACCTTGAAAATTCCGTATAACAAGTTTTTATAGTTTCCCATGCCTGACTTTGCGCCTCCTTTTCCATCGTAAATCTTTACCGAAAGCCCCTATTTCGCCAATCCGCCTCCTTTCCAATTCCCCCTCAAAACCCGGTGAGCAGTGTGCCTTCCCGATCAAACTCAAACGCAATGGGTTCCCCAATGATCTCCAGATTTGGGTGATGCTCCGCTTCCGGCACCAGAGCTTGGGAGATATATATTTTTTCCAGCTCCAGGGTATTTTTGATGCGTACCAGCCGCACCGCGTCGCTGTCTTCCGTTCCACAGCCATAAATGCACAGTTTGAATGCGGCTTCGTCACTGTCCGCAATCAGCGGAATTTTCCCGAAATTGTACTCGTGGGTCGTAATCACATTGGGATACATAGCGGACAGGTCGATCGCATCAAACAACCGCTTGGTAATCACATCCAATGCGCCAACGCCCAAGGCGTTTCCCGCTGAGACAGGCGTCAGAGACAGGCACGCTCTTTTGTTTGCCTGAATCCCGCCGCTGGCCGTTGTAACGGCAAATGTTCCCGCGATGTTCGGATCTGAGCCCTCGCCGCTAATATTTTTGCCCATCTCATCAATAATAAGCACATCACACGCCGGAAGCAGGATGCTGGCCATCTTGGATGCCGCCTCCCGCAGCAGCTTCGGTTCTTCCTCGGCAATCTCATCCGCTTTCATGGCAGCCAGCTTATAGGTCTCATCATAGGCGTTTTCCAAAATGGCAACCGCACACAGGATAGGAGCCTTTTCAATCATAACCGTTCCCATCTTGGGCAGCATTTTGGGCAGCTGCTCATAACCGGCGCTGTGGCAGGTACCGGCCCCCTTCTGCTTCCCCAGGCCAATCGCCATCATTTTCATCAATCCGCTCTCATACGGCCCGCGGAACGCGGTATGGAGCTTGATCCGGTTGCAGACAATAATCCCATCTGCCTCATAGGCGTTTTTGTCGATATGGACCGGATATCCGTCCTCGGTATCCCCCAGTTCCACCGTCTCCATACCGGACAAAATGGGACAGCCGACCGTTTCCGTTGTAATCCCCAGGTGCTCCAACATTTGAAGTTGTCCTTCTGCTGTGGCACCGGCATGGCTGCCCATAGCGGGCACCAAAAAGGGACTGGCCCCCCGTTCCTTACAATAGTCCGAAATTGCCCGAAGAATTTCCACAATATTGCAGATTCCCCGGCTTCCAGCTGTAATACAAATTCGCTTTCCCGGCTGGATCAAGTTTTGGAGTTTTGGTTGGTTCAGCTGCTCGTGGACCACACCAGCAATTGCTTCTGGGGGGATACTTTTGCGTTCAAAGGACTGTTTTACCTCTACCATTTTCGGGATGGCAGTATGGCAGATAATATCGGATACACTCATTGGAACTCCTCCCTTCCATATTATTCATCTGAACATCAGACTTATAGTTGGTAAAAATTTTTCATCCACTTCCCCTTTCTAAAAAGTCGTATCATCAGATCTTTTGAGGTGAGCCGGCCTCGGCTCTTTTCCCATTGACGCTCCCTCCTTCTTATCGGTACTCTCTCGCAATTTCTCTGGTGTGATCCTTTGTTGTATCAATATGTCCAACCACCGCTTTGATACAGCCATTAAAATCCTGGTCCTTCAGCGCAGTTAAAATTTCAGTATGGGCAATATAAGCATCCTCCACAATTTCCGGATGACAGAACAAGCGGTACAGCAAATCCTTCCGCATTGCTTCGATCATAATATTGATTTGCTTAATCATAGGGTTCTTGGTGTAAGAAAGCAGGATACTGTGAAATTCCATATCCGCTGACACATAGTCATCCACCGACCGATCTTCTTTCAATACGGCAACGGTCTTCTCCAGTGCTTTGATAGTGGCTGGATTCAGTTGATTGTAAATGGAAATAATATTTCCCACCTCAATTACACGTCTGAGTTCAATGAAGTTGTCCAAATTGTCTTTATCCGGAAAAAACCCCATAAACTCAGAGATGCACTGAGCGGTATTATCAACAATAAAGGTCCCTTCTCCCTGTCGGGGTTCCACAACTCCATAGGCCGTTAATATTTTCATCCCTTCCCGGAGGGAGGAGCGGCCTACCCCAATTTCTCTTGCCAAATCGGCCTCTTTGGGCAATTTGTCGCCCACTTTCAATTCACTTTTCCGAATCATAGCCCGAATTGAATTTACAACTTGTGACGTGGCATTTACTCGTTCAATGGATGGCACTTTAGTATGTGTCCCCCCTTCCAGCTTGGCTCAAATCAATCGCAGCAAAACCGAAGTGCATTGTCTGATGTTCGGATTTAGGCTAACACTTCCTTCGATGTTTGTCAAGTGCAACTATAAACTTTGGATAGTTTTCCTCAATTCAAGACTTCATTTTTGACTATAATCACCAATAGCAAACGCAATATACCGCCCATGGACTCAGACAACCTATACCTTGCTGCCGTCAATCAGACAGACCGGCACTTGTGTTTGTGTTGCTTTTCGTGGCTCCGGAAGAGACGGCAGAAATACCGATGCTGTAGAAAGCGCCGCGGGGCAAGGTGATCGCCGCCTCCAGTTTGTCGGAGCGGCCGAACACATCCGACAGGGATTTAGGGTTGGCCTTTTCGATGTTGGTCCTATTGCCATGGTTCAAACACGGAGGAACCATACACAAGTTGTGTCATTGCCCGGTTCTCCCGTCCGAACCAGACTGCGGTTACTGCCTGACATAATTGCTATGGCTGTCTTGACCGCCGATACAGGAACGTATCCCGTCCATACTGTGCTGAATATCCAGCAAGTCAATCAGTTTGACCTTTACGCTAACCCCATCATCAGACTTGAAATCAGGAATCACTCCATGGGTCAGCCCGTCGCACAATGGATACAGAAGCAGGACCGATTTTGCCTGGTATTTCTTTTGATACGCATACATCTGGTACATGTCTGCCTGGGATATTCCATAATTTGGTTTTCTCTGAGACAAGAGCTTCCACTTGGTATCGCAGACAAAGACAGCGCCGTCCGCTCTGCGGGTCACGACGATATCAGGTTTCAGCAGGAATTTTTTCGCTGGATGGCTGAACAGGTGGTAGGTCTTGTCCTGGACTGAGACATGGAAGTTCTGGGACGGCAGCTTTTGTCTCATCAGCGCCGCAATATAGCTCTCAAAGAGCGTTTCCATGGGAAACAGCAGCGCCTGCGCCACCTCTGAACCGGAAAAAGCGGTGAAGCTTTTTCCCGTTAGAAACACCTTGCTCCACAAAAGCGCGGTATGATAGTCTGCCATGCTGCGGTCCGGTTTGATTCTGGAAAAATCTCGATCATAATTGTCGGAAGGGGAGACCGCATCAAAGGCGTTGAGCAGTATTCTCAGATCGGTTTTCGTCCTGGCGGACGCAGTTTGCCGGTACAGATCTAGCAGAGCGGACTTAATCAGACGGTTTTCCGGACGGTTTGGATCAAATTCGTCAAAGGCCACATAGAAGCGCTCCCTGTGGACGCAATTGTGCCGGATGTGCTCTGAAAGAACCAGTTTCCCCTTAAAAAAGGCGCTGTTTTCCTCCACCTGGCGGTAATCACATTTCAAGCCGTGTTTAACAATGCGGAATACCTCACGAATGAACATCCGGATAAATATTTCAAAAATGCTCATCCGTTCTATCTTCAAATTGGAGGTCTGAAGCGATTTACAGGGCACAGCCCGCAGCGTTTTCAGCATCTCCAGCAGGACACGCTTTGCCTGCACCGCGTCACAGCCTTCGGAAGAATACAGCTTAGGCAAAATCTCAATGACGGTCCCGTCTTTCATGGTAATGACACCCACATAGTTTTTCGCTGTGATCACCTTGCCGACCCCTTTTTTTACCGTGATTCCCATTAGCTCCAAAGCATCTGTGTCAGCGTTCCGGTTGAACAGAATAAAGTTTTCCAGCCCGGCGAACGTCTGCTCGGGCAGGGTGACAAAACCGTCAAGCTCTCTGCCGGACAAAAAGGAACTGTATTCCGTAATTTGGTAAAGTCGTTTCATCGTACCCCCATGATTGCGTCAAATAGAACGGTAGGCTTCTATGTTGTCAAAGGCATTTTTGTTGATCTCATAATGGATACTTCCATCCAGGTCCACATCTGTGCTGCCAAACAGCTCCCCATAGTCCTCCGTACAGGCTATAATAAACTGGTCGTCCTGCTCCGGTTTGTTGTTGTCGCCCAACACAAGGCGGATTTTTTCATAGTCATCGTAGAAATACTCCTGAAGCAGCGGGAGAATGCTGTGTTCAAAAATGGATGCCAGTGTCTCAATGGTGGGGGATGCTTCCAGCGGCATAAAATAGGCGTGCCCAACGGTATGCTCTCGGTCATAGAGCACACAGATCTTCTCGTTCATTCGGATCAGCATATCCTGAATGGAAAGATCCTCCACACGAATCCCCGCAAGGATTTCGGGGTCAGGCTGCATCTCCCGGAACTGGAAACGGCGGCGCAGAGCGGTATCAAGGGCTGCAATGGAGCGGTCCGCCGTATTCATGGTGCCGATCAGATAGACATTGTCCGGTATGCCAAACGCTTTCTTGGAATACGGCAGCCGGACGGTTATGCCCTCCGGCTGACCAATCCGCTTGGATGGCTCAATGAGTGTGATCAGTTCGCCAAAGATTTTGGAGATATTGCCCCGGTTGATCTCGTCAATGATGAATACACGATTTTTGTTGGACACGTTTGGGGCATCGGCCAAATGGTACTTGGTAATGAGCACATCAATCACGGCCTGCTGCGCGTCAAACAGCCACTTGCTGCCGCCTTTGAGTTGATCTCTTACCTCATCGCGGTGTGCTTCAAACTGTTTTTTAATCGCTGACTTTTTCAAGTCATTGTGACTGCCTTGCTCGCTCTCCCAATTCACCCGAAATCTGGTGCTGTCAACCAAAACGGCAGACACCTCACTCCCGGTCCTTCTAACGAATGTATATTCTCCAGCCTGTGCCTGTGCATCCGAGCACAGCAGGTTCCAAGCTCTTTCAAAATCGTTGAATGTGCAAAACCGCAGAAACACTCCGTCCTCCAGCCGATACTGAACGCCGCCTATTCCCCCTGATTTTGACAGCACCGGACGGATCCCCTCGATAAATTCCTCATACCCGTAGGACTGGTGGAAGGTGGTAAACTCAATCAGCCCCGCAGCCCTGTATTTGTGGTAACGGGCCAGAACAGCGCTGTATTTCTCCGCCTGTACCGACGCAAGCGGCCTGTTTTCAATCACAGCTACCGCGTAAAACACGGTGTGGTAGGTCTTTCCGGTTCCGGGAGGGCCATACAAGATGGTATTTTTCGCCACATCCGTGACGGTTCTCACACCGTTCTCTGGTTTCTCTCCGGCCACAGGTGGGGCATCCGCAACCCTTACGGGCTGTTCCGCAATTACTGTTCCGGCCTGCGGAGCATCTGCAATCTTTACAGACCGTTCTGTGATGGCAGTTCGCCTCAGCGGAGCATCCGCAGCATGTGTAGGCCGTCCAATAAAGCTGCCAACATAGATTACCGTCTGGGTCAATAGATGATAGGCCTTGTCCGGCCAGCAGTCGTCATCCAAAACGCCCTTCTGCATTTGGAGTAGTTGCTCATCCCTCTGGATCACATCCAGGACGGCCCGGCAAAGGCGCCCATAATTTTCCAGCTTCCAAATCTCCGATTTGGTGTTTCCTTTCTTCTCCGGAAAGCCGACCAGGTCCCGGAACTGGGTGTACATCTTGTATTTGTAGAGGAAATAAGTATCCGGATATTCAAAGGACAAGTATACCGAAATTGCCCGAAGATCCTGGTAATGATTTTGTATTTTGCTGCGATCCTCCCAGTTTCCTCGATAAGCGGCCAAGCATTTGTCGCAACCTGCGCGAAACTCCGTGTACCGGAACGCCAGGGGCAGGCTCTCATCGTAGAGGTGGAGGAACATGGAACGTACCGTTTCCGGATCCTCCCGTGCAAATGCCGTAATCATCTTATAGGGATAGTACATGCCTCCCGCCAGAAGCGCACCGGGGCCAGAAGCAGCTTTGCTGAACCCCTCCGCCAGCATAGACGCAAAATCGGGTGCGTCAATCTTCCAGGTATCCTTATAGTGCTTTACCGCTGCCCACTTATAGCGCTCCTCCTTCCAAATGCGCTCGAAGTCAGCCTTGTAGCGGCTTAAAACATCGTCAATGCTCATGGTATTGTTCTTCATGACGCCCCTCCTTTTGTGGCTGATCAGTCCTTGTCACGTACTTCGCATCCCCAATTTTGCCGCAGCTCTCGCCGTATTTTGTCCTCTGGCTGTCGCGGCAGAGCCCGGTGGCGGACTCATTGTGGTAATCTTCACCATTATACCGTAAAACAAGGCCCATTACAACCAACACAATGGAACCGAAGTGTCCGCAGCAATACCTCTGCTTGCTATTTGCCCGCCTACCTGATATCATTTTCCACAGAATCGGGAAAAAGGGAGCCACCACGCAGGAAGAGCAGTGCTCAGGCTCATAAGGTGGAGTTTGGCGGCAGGTCTTTCGTACTTGTGCACTCCGGATTGGACAACTTTGTCCCGGGTAAACCGCTAGATTCCTATGAGCTGCAAGATTTCCTCTTTTCCCGTCCGGGGCCGGACATGGTTTATTACCCGAACAAAATCCTGGTGTTCGGACACACGCCGGCCAGACTTCTGTGGTGCCTGTGTCTGAATACCATGGAAGAATTTTATGTGTGAGCAGACAGCATCTATTTTCCAAACAGGCCCTAGCTGTGTCCAGCAGGCGGGGCAGTTTTCCCTTCAGGGGCTGAAGACCCATTCTGTGTAGTAGTTGAAACACTTCAAAAGAGTCGGTTCGATTCTTTTGAAGTGTTTCACTATAATTTGTCAGTTTGACTGTGCGCTTTCTGCGATGATTTCCAGCTGCTGCGCACTGGGCGGAGGGGTGACCAGGCTGACGCTGAGAAATACCGCCACACTGACAATGGTAGCCAGAAGATTGGAAGGCATCCCCAACAGTCCGCCGGCCTGGCCTGCCAGGAAGTATTCCGAGCAGAGCCCTACCGCTGCGGCAGATATCATGGCGGCCAGCGCAGCAGAGGCGGTGCCGCGTTTCCAGTAGATTCCCAGGATCATGGGCACAAACACCGCGGTTCCATAGAACAGGCCGCCCACATACATCATTTGCACGATGCTCTCCGAGACCAGGGATACGCCAATCCCCATCACACAGATCCCCAGGGTCACAACGCGGGAGATTGTAAGCACATGCTTGTCGTTCATCCCCTCTCCCTTACGGAAGTGCGGCATATAGATATCGTTGATAAACAGCTGAGAGGCAGCCATAATTTTAGAGTCAGCGGTAGACATGGCCGCTGCAAACAGACCACCCAGAGCGATGCCGCTGATGCCGGGAGGGAGAATATCCTTGATAATCATTGCATAAACGGTGGAGGTGTTTTCCAGATTGGGGTAGAGCGCATAGGCCAGCACCCCAATAAAGGCCACGGCCAGACCAAAGATCAGATACATGGCGCTGGAAAAGGAGAAGGCGAACCGGGCGGTGCTGGAGTCCTTCGCGGCAAAAATCCGCTGTAGGATGTGCTGATTGGTGGCATAGTCAAACATATACAGCAAGCCCAGCGAAAGGGGAACCAGGAAGCCCTGCGAAGTGATATCAAAGTAACTGTCGGGCACAAGGGATTGCAGCGCGCCAAAGCCGCCTACCGCGCTCAGCGAACAGGGGATGATCAAAAGAATCGCCGCGCAGATGATGATAAATTGAAATACGTCTGTGTTGACCACTGCCAACAGGCCGCCGCCGATGGTATAAGCGACCACCACCGTTACAGAGAGGAACAGCGCCAGCGTGTAATTCATGCCGCTGATGGTGGATACTGCGGAAGCGGCCACCGTAAACTGGATACCCAGTGTTGCGCCGATTGCCAAAAGCTGCGCAATAACGGAAATGAACCGGACTGCGCCGTTATACCGCCGTCCCAGCAGCTCAGGAACCGAAGAAACCGAGATACTGCGCAGCTGCCTGGCCAGAAACAGCGCAAGCAGGAACATGGGTACAACCGCGCCCCAGTTGTACCAGGCGCCGCCTAGGCCGCAGGCGTAGGCGTAGGCCACAGCGCCAACAACTGCGTTGCCGCCAATATCGGTGGCCGCCATGCTGAAGCCGGCTTGGATTTTTCCCAGGGAGTGGCCGGCCATCAAAAAGTCCTCTGTCGTTTTTGTCTTTTTGGTGGCTCTGTAGCCGATATAGAGCACAGCCAGAAAAACAGCCGCAATACCCAAAATGTCCAAAATACTCATAACAAATCTCCTTCTCATTTTGTATGGCAGTTGACGACACTGAAGCGGTAAGCTCACCTCCCATCAAACCAATTTCCCTGTATCCTGCCGCCGTTATACAGACCGTTCCAACCAATCCAGGGCACTCTGCGCCAATATAGCGCTTCCGCGCCAGAGGATATCCTCGTTCAGTGTAAACCGCGGACTGTGGAGAGGAAACACCTCCCGGTGGTCCGAGAAGCCGCAGCCCAGGTGAAGATAGACCCCTTTTCGGCCCGCAAAAAAATCGGAGATGTCTTCGCTTGCCATGACTTCGGAGGTGAGTTCCACAGCTTCCCCCGGAAAGAGCTTCTGGATGCTTCTGTGGGCATAGGCGGACAGCTCCGGGTCATTCACCACGATTGCATTGCTGTCAAACAGGGAGAGGCCGGCGGTGCATCCGCTCTGGGCGGCACAGTGCGAAACAATCTTTTCCAGCTGCTGGAGAATAAAACTTCGGGTTTCCTGACTCATGGTGCGGACAGACCCTTGAAGCTGGACACAGCTGGGCACAATATTGTTTTTTTGTCCCCCCTGGATTATCCCCAGCGCCACAACTCCCTTGTCCGGGAGCTGTTGACTGTGCAGGCTCAGCTCTTGGATGCAGAGGGCTATCTGTGCTGCGGCGGGAATGGGATTTTTAACCAACTGAGTATCCGAAATATGTCCGCCCTTTCCGGTCACCTGAATGGTAAACGCATCACTTCCCGCCATCAGTGCGCCGGCGCGCAGCCCCAACGCTCCAGGCGTCAGCTCAGGCAGGGAGTTGGTCACATGGAGCCCAAAAACCGCATCCACCCGGGGATCTTCCATGGCACCCTCGGCAACCATGGAGGCAGCGCCCCGAAATCCTTCTTCTCCCGGCTGGAACAGGCACTTAATATGTCCGGAAAAGCTGCGCCGCCTGGAAAGGAGCTGAACCGCCCCAAGCAGCATAGCCATATGGGCATCGTGCCCGCAGGCGTGCATCCTGTCTCCGGCGGCAGCATAGGGCAGGCCGGTCTTCTCTTGAAGGGGCAGGGCGTCCATATCGGCCCGCAGAGCGGCGGTTGGGCCCGGGTTGTCCCCCTTCAGCAGCAGTTCAATTCCAGAGGAATTTTGATACAGGCGGTAAGAGAGCCCCATTCCATCCAGTACGGTGCACAGATAGTCTCTGGTTTCCGGCAGGTGCAGCCCTACCTCGGGAATTTGATGGAGCGCCCGCCTCCATTGGACGATGTCCGGCTGTAACGCAAATGCCTCATCCTTCAGCATAGGAAGGTTCCTCCTGATACAGCAATTTTTCTTCCAAGACCAGCTGATAGGCCCGCTGCATATCGGCGCCCAGGTCGCGGTCGTCATCCTCCAGGAAGGGGATCGCCTGCCGTACGGCGTCATAGATGTATCCTGTCCCCCGTCCAGAAGGCCGTCCGCCGGCCAGGTCGGCGGCCTGTGCGCTGTGCATCGCCTCAATTCCAATCAGATAGCGCAGCAGGTCCACAATTTTTTCTGTTTTTCCCATAACATAGGGGGTGTTGCAGCCGTGGTCCTCGCTCTCGTTTGCAGTGGGCAGGTAGTCCAGGGAGGCGGGGTTTGCCAGATGGCGGATTTCTCCATCCAAAGCGCTGACCGTTTTCTGGATGGTAGAGTAGGCAATGATCTCCCGTTCCGGCCGCAGAAAGCGGGGCAGGCCGCTGAAATGTTCATTGTCCAAACGGAGAATGCGGTTGCAGATCGTTTTAGACAGGTGGGCCAATGCGATATCCAGCATTTCAAACGCAATTGCCAGGCCGGTGACAATGAAGTGGTCGGTGGAAATAATCTCTTTCTCCCTGGTCAGGACGGCAGGACAGTCGTCGGAGGAGTTGATATAGGCTGGAAGAAGGGTTTGAATGTAGTGCAGACTATCCCATACCGCGCCATGAATGGAGCAGCCGCTTTTGTAGCTGAGCGCACCCGCAAGGCTCTCGTTGCCGGAATTCCAGAGCTTGCTGCCGTTTAGGCAGCTGTGCACATAAGTCAGACTCTGCCGGTGGCCCTCCATAGGACGGATGGATATGCCCCGTGTGTCCAAAAACATAGGGTTATACCCCAATGCCTCATAGCCCGTGGCATATACAGCATCGGCCATGTGCAAAAGCGCGTCTGTATCCTCGCAGAGCAGCGCCGCCTTGGCCACAGAAAATGCATTGCTGCTGACCAGAGGCAGACCATCCTTGGGGCCCAGCTGAACAGGGGAGAGCCCGCACCGATTCAGAGCCTCACCTGCGGGCAGGATCTCTCCATGAAACTCGACATACCCCTCTCCAATCAGCGGGAGCGCCAAATAGGCCATATTCCCCAAGTCGGACATTCCAACAGACCCCCGCTCGGGAATCTGCGGGTGGATCCGGTAATTCAGCATATCCCGCAGCAGATATAATATTTCAAGATTTACGCCGGCCATACCGGTCAAAAGGCCATTCAGCCGGCACAGCATCGTGGCCCGTTTCACATCCCGATTGGCAATCGGGGGAAGCGCCACACTGTGTGAATGGAGAATACATGTGTTGAAGCGATGATACTGTTCCGGCTCAATGCGGTTGTCCTTGTTGGCGCCTAAACCGGTATTCAGACCATAAATCGGCCGTTTGCTGTTGGATAGCTCTAAAACTACCTTCCGGGCCTCAGAAGCCCGTTCCATCGCCGGCGGAGCAAGCTCCACCGGCACATCGCTCCGTGCGATTGCGGCGATTTGTGCCGTGGTGAGACTGTGGCCGTCCAGAACAATCGGTTTATCCATAGTACTGCCTCCCCTTAATTAATCAAACAAGTGGGTTTTATACCCAATTCATCCCCGTTTATAGGGCTATTTTACCTGATTTCAACGAAGAATGGAAAATTCAAATTTCCTTGCCCCCACAAAAAACAGATATGGCAAAACGGATTTGCTATTGATAATTTTGTTGCTGTACGGTATGATACCAGAGAAAGGCTGTGGTAAATTGAAGATTCAGCATATTCAATACGCCCTGGAAATTGCGCAAACCGGTTCCATCAGCAAGGCGGCGGACAGGCTGTTGCTTTCTCAGCCCAATATCAGCAGCGCACTGCGGACACTGGAGAGCGAGCTGGGGTTTGCCATTTTCCAGCGCAGCAACAAAGGTGTCACTATCACACCGGAGGGGCAGCGCTTTTTAGCCAGTGCTCGAAAAATTGTGGAGGAGTACCGGCAGATCACCCAGATCAAAACGAACCGGAAGTCCCACCAATTCTATCTGGCGGCCGGCTACCACTCCGCGATTGAGGAGGCATTTTCACGGCTGTGTGCGGAGTGTCCGCCGGCAGACCGGATTGATTTTTTGCTGACCAATACCAACGCCCAGGAAATTATTGACCGTGTCTACCTAAACAAGAGCAATCTAGGTATTCTGATGCTCCCGGCAGAGGATATGGGACAGTTCCGCTCTGCCTGTGACAAGCGGGGATTGACCCGGCTGAACATTCAAAAGCTGAAGTTCTATGTCAACCTCAACCGCAGGCATCCCCTGCTGCAAAAGCCGCATTTTGATTTTTACCGCCTTCGGGATTATCCTTTTGTGGATTACGGGGAGAAGGTGCTCACGACCCATATGGGGCTGACCCACCTGGATATTATTGACCCCACAAAGCGGATTTTAGTAGGGGAGCGGGATACAAGATGTTATATTGTTTCCCTGTCCAATGCCTTCAGCATCAGCGCGGGCATACACCCCCGCGTCAGCGAACGGTATGACTGGGTCAACATCCCCCTCCCGGGCATTGAATCCCAGATGACAGCGGTATGGCGAAGCGATCAGAAGCAATCCCAGGAGGCCAAGCGGTATCTCGCGCTGCTGCAGGAGGAGATCGTGAAAGTCACCTAACAATACAGCTGCAGGCCGCCGTGACAGTCGACACCCAAATTATGGATGTGATGACCGACCCGATTTTCGGGGACTATGGCCGGTTGCGCTCCCCGGTGCAGGGCGATTACCACAGCGGCGAGACATTAGGTGGGTTGAGCTGGTCTTATTACAGCCACATTGCCCCAGAAAAAACATTGAAGATGGTCAACAGCCTGAAAGACCGCGCCGGAGCCGGTGAAACCATTTTCTACGACAATCTACACCGATGCAGAAAAAGCCACCAACTCGGCCAAGGTGGACACCGGCCTGTTTTTTTTCAAGACGAAAATTTCATTATTGGCGGAGAAGCCGCCCCTGTAGTAAAGCAGATATACAGCCTTTGCCTTGCCGGGAACGGTCCGGCCAAGATAGCCCGTATACTTGCTGAGCAGCAAATTCCCATGCCGGAAACGCTGGAATACCACCGGACGGGAAGCACCCGCCGCTGCCACCCCGGCTATGAGTGCAAATGGGCGACAAACACGATCCTGCCCTATGCGTGAGCCTACGCCCAAATCTATGTGACCGGCTCCATCATCAATGTGTTTACGGTCACGATGAACAATCTTCTGACGGCGCAGGGCGCTGCCCGGTTCACCATGAGCTCCATGCTCACTGGCAGGATCATCAACATCACGTTAGCCCCCAACATGATTTATGCCCTGGATTGGGGCATTGAGGGCGCGGCCATTGCCACAGTGATTTCACTGGGCGTCAACATGGCTCTTTACGTTGGGTACATCGCAACAAAGCAAGGCATCCTAAGGCTGTCGCTGCGTAATATCCAGCTTTCGCCCCAGCTCCTGGGCGAGATTTTGAAAATTGGTATCCCGGTATTACTGTTCCAGCTTCTTGCCGGTGCGTCTATGGGACTTACCAACAGCACCGCAAAGCCTTATGGGGACTATGCTTAACGGAGATGGGGGCTGTGATCCGTATTATGACCGTTGGGACTTATATCGTCTTTGGCTTCTTGAAAGGGTTCCAGCCATTTGCTGAATATAACTACGGCGCAAAGCAGTTTGAGCGGCTGAACGCAGTATTGTTTGCTGCCTTTGGTTTCCGGATGGTGTATGCAAGCCTTTACCTCTCTATTGGGAAAAGTCTGGTGGGTGGGCTGTTAAGTTTGAGCTGGCAAGGAGTATTTTTCTGCCCTTGATCTATGCGCTGCCCCGGCTTTTTCAGCTATCCGGGGTCATTTGGGTGCAGCCAGCGGCAGACCTGTTGACAACAGCGGTCACTTTGATTTTTGCAATCAAGATCACTCCTGTTTTGACGGTGAAAACATCCAAATCATCACAGGGAGGTGATTCAACCTGACATTAGATAAATCCTCGGAGGACTATTTAGAGGCCATTTTGATACTCCAACAAAAGCGAGGGTGTGATAGAGCGGTTGACCTTGCTGGATATATGGGATATTCAAAAGCTGAAAGAAAAAGCACAGCAAGCCGATTAGCGCACATCGGTTTTGCTGTTACATAAATTGACTGCCCCCAACAGGGAAAGAAAAGACCGTTGGTTGAGGCAGCTAATTTCCCGCGCTTAATTCGTATGAAGCTAAATCGGGCGGCGGTTTTCGATGATGAAAACCGCCGCCCGACTGAACAAGCAGCGCGATCTGGAGCGCCATACCCGGAACCACCACATGATCGTACATGGCGCAATCATGGAGGGTGTGTTCCCCTTCACCGCCAGCATGGACGGCGAGGCGATCAAGGCGCTTTTGATTGTCCTTTCCCGTCTGCCAGGAGCAGAGGGAAGGGCGGAAAAAGCACACAAACCCGGCATTGTCCATAAGGAGATTATTCTGCCAGCCCATGCCCCGCCGGAGTTTGCAGACTGCTCCACTCTATGGAACAGTGTGGAGGCAATCGAGAAATCCAGCGATGCCCAGCTTGCCCGTGAGATTGAAGTTGCCCTTCCTGTGGAGTTGTCTCCGGCTGCACAGTTGGCCCTTGTTCGGGTTTTCGTTAAAGACGATTTTGTTGATGCCAGGATGTGCGCCGAATTTGCCATCCATGACAAGGATGACGGCAATCCCCATGCCTGTATTCTGCTGACCATTCGCCCGCTGAAATCGGATGGGCGCTTGGGGCCGAAGTGCCGCAAGGTGTACGATCTGGACAGCCAAGGCAACCGCATCCCGGACGGCAAAGGCGGCTGGAAGAATCACTAGGAGGACACCACCACATTAAAGGAGTTGTCCGCCAGCTTGGGGAAAGAGACGATTGACACGTTCCATACCGGATACGGCCCCTGGGCAAGCCTTTTTGGATGTGGTGGAGCATCAGAGCCCGGACAATATCGCCCTGCTGAACCGAGTGCGCACAAAGGCGGTACATTTCGCCTGGGACAATCCCGATATTGACCTGACCCCATAATTCCGCCGCTTTGTGGAGCTGACCGCCATCAAGGGTGGCCGCAGGCGGCGGGTATATGTCCTCACCAATTACGGCAGCACCCACGAGCAGGACCTCTACCGGGTGGAGACCCTGCATGAGCCCTATGTGATGGTCTATGACCGGCCCAGTGTCCCGGCAAAAGAACGGGAGGTGCGGTAATGGTTTATGTGCCGCTCCCCGCGGTGGCCCTGGCTGGCAGCGGCGCAGTCTATTTCTTGAAGTGCAGGAAGAAAAAGCCCGACACCAGAGGCAACGCCGATTTAGAGGACTATGATTACGGCGATGAGGACGAGTATGAGGACGGCGGCGCAGAGGATGGGGGAGATGAATGAGATATGTTACATCCAATCCCCTGGAACGCCTGATGATGCAGGCCCCTCCGCCCCGGCAGGAGCAACGGACCAAGCCAGCGCCGTCCAAGGACCACCCCTGCTACGGCTGTAAACGCTGCGGCAAGAGTTGCGTTCTGCCCTGCTGCCAAGGTGTGGAGGTCATTCCTCCCATCATCATGGTCTATAAGGTGGACGAGGCCGCAAAAACCGTCCACATCCTGCGATTCTTCTATGGCAGGCGGGACTATGAAAAACTGATCTAAATTTGAAATTCTCTTTTATTACGCTCGATGCATTTCGTTCCGGTAGAAGCCGTCACCCTTGGACACAGTAATCAGTTCCCCCCGGTTTTCCATAGCTTGGATACGCTTGGCAATCCACCAGTCGCCGATACCCAGTTGACACCGCCCCAATACATCACCGATGAGCTGAGCCGCCCGGAAAGTTCCATCAGGGATATGGGCACGAATAAACGGGTCGTAGAAGTCCTCTCTTACACTGTGCAGACGCCCGTTGACAATGGCACGCAGGGGAGCGTTTTCCTCTTGCAATCGGGCCCACTCCATAGCGATAGCTCTGCGGACATTTTTAGGGATTTCCCGTTCAAGAGGGAGATACGCCGCCCAGTCTCCCGGAGACAGTTCCCCCCAGTTCAAACAGGACTGCACCGTGTCATCTCCCAGCGGCATCCACCGGGGCATCTCCAAAGCGGTCACGGGACAATCGCAGTCCCGCAGCTGCCAAAGCACATCATAAAATCCACACAGGGAGTAAGGCACGTTGCTGTACCAGATACGCACAGCTTCGCCATGTTTTCCACCCTCTAAAAGCCGCTCCCTGTCCCGCTGGCGTTGTTCCCAAAGCATATCCCGCTGAGTATGATCGTCCGGGTCACTATCTGGGAGTGGGAAGCCGCCCCCCAGCCAAGCGGTAAGCAAATCAAACCGGGCCTTCTCCACATCAGGGCCGCTTATGGGGCCGATGTCCAATCCAACAGACGGGCATAGCACATCTCCAGGATTGCCGCCCACAGGCCGCGCCCGGCGGTTCTCCTTCTCCCTCCGTGCCTTGAATTGGGCCATAGCCCGGTCTTTTTCTTCCTGCGTGGGTTCCTTCTCTCCGTCACCGAAAATAAATCCAATTATCCCATTATCCCAACTGGACGGACCCCAATGCGTGGCTATCTTCAAGGTCCCGCATTCACTATCAGAAAAAACTATCTGTAACATGGTAAAAACTCCATTTCAAATCCCGATTTGAATACCACTATTTTATGAGTACCTATTGCTCACCGCAGGTTTTCAATAAAGTCCTCCGAAAGCCTTGCAAATAAAGGATTTTTCGCATTGTCCCCGCCGTATCCCTTTATCCGATTTCACGCATTGCTGCCCTTGACTTGACCCCGCATAAGGGAAAAATCAAGGGAAAGAAAAGCTGGTAACAAACTATAAAACGGCGTGGCAATCGGGGAACTGTGATGTATGTGCGAATATATTGTAGCGGAGGATTTCACTATGGACAAGTACATTTTTAACGAGGCCAACGGTCTGTGGTATGAACTCGTTGGCGACTACTATTTCCCCTGTCTGACTGTACCCGCTGAAGAAGAACAGCCGGTCGGCGTGTGGGGGCAGCGGCACAAGCGGTATCTCAAAGAACACCGTCCGGCCCTTTATAACGCCTTGCTTTTGAGCGGTAAACTGGATAACTATCTTGCCGATATTGACCAGCAGGCACAGGAACGGTTGGACACTATTATCCAGCAGACGGCTCATGCTCAGGGCATTACTGAAACCTGAAAGCTACCGACCAAATGGCTTGGGTCGGCATGATGAACAACATCCAAGCAAGTGTGACAGAAATTGTGAACAGGGAAATCATATACACATAAAGCTGTGGGCAAGGGGGCGTTCTTCAGAGCGTCCTCTTGCTTATTGTGTTAAAATTTTTAGTATTGTACTGAAATTGCTTGTAACAAATGGCGTCTTAGTGCGTCTTATATGCAGAACGGAGGTGAAAGGGCATTGGATTTTGAGGAAGTGTACACTAGAGAGTTTCCGGGGGTGTACAAATATCTGCTTGCTTTGTCTGGAAACCCAGCTTTGGCGGAAGAACTAACCCAAGAGACATTCTACCGGGCGATTCAAAACAGCGAAACGTTCCAGGGGACGTGCAAATTATCAGTATGGCTGTGTCAAATTGGGAAAAATCTCTACATTTCTCAACTTCGCAAGGAGCGGCATTTCAAAGCACTTTCTCCAGACGAGATGAATCAAGAACGAACCACTCATCCTGATCCAGAGGAAACCTTGCTGCGCCGAGATACTGCTATGACGATCCATCG
Organism: uncultured Bacillota bacterium; assembly: GCA_947172355.1. Taxonomy (GTDB): domain Bacteria; phylum Bacillota; class Clostridia; order Oscillospirales; family Oscillospiraceae; genus Lawsonibacter. Next base: position 4,005 of record CAMWBA010000008.1, on the reverse strand, counting down.
GCTTCTTCATGCACTTCCCGAACCTTACAAAGAGGTTTTTTCTCTACGCATACTTGGAGAACTATCTTTTGCCCAGATTGGCGACCTTTTTGGAAAATCCGAAAGTTGGGCCAGAGTAACCTATCACCGAGCCAAACTAAAATTGAAGGAGGATACACCATGAACTGCGATATTATTAAAGATTTACTGCCACTTTACTGCGATGGAGTTTGCAGTGAAGAAACCAGTAGGACCGTAGAGGAACATCTTACTACCTGCCCCGCCTGTCGTACCCTTTTAGACGAAATGCGGCGGGAGCCGTTAATGCCGGAACCTATTCAGACGCAGGCCAAACAGGAAGCCAAGGTACTCCAAGGTGTCAAGCGTAAATTTTCCCTTCGCCGCCGGCTTTCTGTACTGGCGGTGGCTTTAGTGGCTATGGTGGCCCTGGTTGTACTCACCGCTTCGTCCGATATAGAGAACCCTATCCCGTACCAGGAAGGGATGGTTACTGTTAAGCTGGCCGTGGACGAAGCAATTGACATTCACTTCTTTGGAAATCATTACGCTTCCTTCTGGGCCTTTTATCGCGAGACAGCGGATGGAAACGATGTGTACTTTTGTTACACACAAACCCTCAAATCCTCGACTTTGCCGCTCACGGCGGACCACGGGCATATATGTATCGGAAACGCTGGGATGACCGATTTTTCCACTGCGTTGTACCAGGTTCCATATTCCCAGGACATCAATGCTGTCTATTATCTGGAAGCCAGTCAGGAGGATTATCTTAATCTGCCAGCGATGTCTGACGCTGAGTTTATCCAAGCGGCTCAGGATGCTGTTCTCTTGTGGGAGAGAGAAGCCGGATAGCACAAAAAGTAATTATTTTATGTAGGCACCGCATGGCCTTCTGGCTGTGCGGTGCTTTTTGCGGTCAGTCCTTCCTGTAAGCGTCCACGATATATACTTCCAGCTCCTGGTTCCGCTCCATCGTCTTGCGGAGTTCAGTCACTTCCAGCAATCCCTTGGCGTTGGCGATGATGAGGATGCGATTGAGGCTGGCCCCAACTCTGCGGACTTCGTAGATCAGCCAGTTCCTCGTCAGACAGCCGGACGTTGATTCGGTTTATTCTGCTTCGCATTGGATTTTCCTTTCTCCGGGGTCATAGGGGCGGCAAGCCCCTGCGGGAAACTGATGCACGACTTCTCCTGCACAGACCCGGAAAATATGTATTACGATGAACTGGCGGAACGGGTTCGATTTTTCAAAGAGGACAAGGGGGTATTTCGATTATGTGTAAGGCCATGGAAGATATGAGGAATGAGTCTTTACAAGAAGGTGTGAAAGAGGGCAAAAAGGAGGAAAAGAGATTGACCGCCCTCCGAATGCTGAAAATTGGAAAGTACACATTGGAAGAAATCGCCGAGATTGTAGGTCTTCCCTTGGACGAAGTAAAAAAGTTACAGGCGGGGCATAGTGTATAGTCGGATATTTTGATCAAAAGCCGGGGATTTTTAGATTCCCGGCTTTTTGCTATGGTTGACAGGAGTGAAGATTTTACATATACTATCCTTATTGGAACGTCGAATTTTGCGGGAGGAACGATGGCGTACTATGACAAACCAAACAATGATGCAGTTCTTCGAGTGGTATCTGCCGGAGAACGGGCTGCACTGGAAACGTGCCGCGGCGCAAGCCGCTGAGCTTCGGAAAACCGGGATCAATATGGTCTGGCTGCCCCCAGCTTACAAGGGCGCCGCCGGAAGGGCCAGCGTTGGCTATGACGTATACGATATGTACGACCTAGGGGAGTTTGACCAGAAGGGCGGCACGGCCACAAAATACGGAAAAAAAGAGGACTATCTCGCCGCGGTGAAAACCCTGCAGCGGGAGGGAATCCAGGTGCTGTGCGACGTGGTGCTCAACCACCGCATGGGGGCCGACGACACGGAACAGGTGTCAGTCATTGAGGGACTGGACGGGGACCGGAGCCAGGACATCAGCGGTCAGCGCCAGATCACGGCGTGGACCAAGTTCAATTTTCCCGGCCGGGCGGGGGCTTATTCTGATTTTCAGTGGAACGCTTCCCACTTTAGTGGAACGGACTGGGATGCGGCAGCCAAACAAAACGGAATTTTTCGGTTTTTGGGAAAGCCTTGGAATCGGGAGACCGACTCGGAAAAGGGCAACTATGACTATCTGATGGGGGCGGACCTGGATACTGACAACCCGGAGGTGATCCAGGAGACCCGAAACTGGGGCAAATGGTATCAGGAGACGGTACATATGGACGGTTTCCGCATGGACGCAGTGAAGCATATCAGCTTTGCCTTCTGCCGGGATTGGTTGGCGGCTATGCGGGAACAGAAAAAGGACCTCTATGTGGTAGGGGAATACTGGTCACATGAGGTGGGAAAGCTGACCGACTATCTGGAGGCCACCGGGCGGGCGCTCTCCCTGTTTGACGTGCCGCTGCACTTCCGTTTTTTGGAGGCGGCCACCTCAAACGGGAATTTTGATTTGTCCCGGCTGTTCGAGAATACCCTGACAGCGGCGGACCCGGCCCGCTCCGTCACCTTTGTGGACAATCACGACACCCAGCCGGGCCAGGCGTTGTGCTCCTTCATCCCAGCATGGTTCAAGCCCATCGCCTATGCTTTGATTTTGCTCCGGGACCAGGGAACCCCTTGCGTGTTTTATGGGGACTATTACGGGATTCCTCATGACGGCGTCCCTCCGGTCCCCCAACTGGACAGGCTGATCAAAATACGGGAGCGCTATGCCTACGGCCCGGAGCACCTGTTTTTTGACGACAGTTCCCTGGTGGGCTTTACCCGGGAAGGGGTCGGGGAGCGTCCGGACTCCGGAGCGGCGGTCCTCCTGACGGACGGTGCTGGCGGCAGCAAGCGGATGTATGTGGGCCAGCGGCTGGCGGGCCAGACCATGTTGGATGCTCTGGGCCATGTCACAGGGACTACGGTGATCGACGGGAACGGCTGGGGCACATTTTCGGTTCAGGGCGGCTCGGTTTCGGTCTGGCTGACAGAATCGGCCCTGAAGTATCTTTATCTAAATATTTAAAGAAAAACAGCATTGCATGTTTGTGCAATGCTGTTTTTCATATTTTTAAGATATGGGGTTGCTGAATTTTGTATTTGTGTATGGCCTAATCCTGATGCAATTTATTGGTTGCCCGCAGAGCGTCCACTACCGAATGGGTGACCTCTTTGAGTGGTCCAACGGCACCTATCGTCTGATCCATCGTGACGGCACGGTCTATATCTTCGACGCGGAGGAGCATCTGACACAGATATCCTACCTGGACGGTCTAAGCGAGAGCTTTCCATACAACTCGAACAATCAGGTCACCAGTGCCACAGTTTTCTATCACTATAACGCCGTCCATAAGCTGGCATCCGTCACAGACGGGCGCGGAAATCAGACGGTCTACCACTATGACAATGACGGTAATCTTACCTCCGTCGTGGATGGTGAGGGGACTGAGACACCTATATCTATGATGCCGAGGGCCGGATGGTCTTTATGACAGACGGTATGGGAAACATCTGGCGGTATGAGTACGACAGGAATGGCCGCATAGTCAAGACCATTGCCGCCTTGGGTGGTGTGGTCTCTACTGTCTACGACAAGGTTGGCCGGACCAGTTCTGTTACCGATGCAAATGGCGGCGTTACTACTGAATATAGATTGGGATAATGTGCTGAAAGCATCTGTACCCGCAGACAATGTACAGGGGCAAGAACAGTATGTCAGTTTGAACAGTGTGTGGAAGCAACTCCAGACCTATTACCCCAATACAGAGGCTTATTCAAAAAATGGGTACTCAGTCTATACTGTTTCTGATGGTGGAAATTATATTCAATCCCAAAAGCGGCCAGATAAAAATATGATGAAAGTAGCATCGCTTGACAATGGTAAACACACCATTGAATAAGACGCTGGGGGCAAGAAATTAGATTTTCCACTCAAAAGAAACGCGCTCGGCGGTGGCTTGGACCTGG
>CAMWBA010000007.1 GCA_947172355.1 uncultured Bacillota bacterium | reverse complement strand
AAATTATGCTGTCTTTTTTCATTTTGGGGCTTGACACCTATTTGCAGGTTTGCCACTACTATCAGCGTCCAAAAACAAGGATTGAATATCTTCCACATCGGTACTATACTCTGCTTGTGTCAATTCGACAGATCGGAGTTTATGGAGGTAATGATATGAAGTTAGACGGGTTAGGGTTATTGGTCAATGATATGGTAGGGATGATTCGCTTTTACAGGGATGTGCTCGGGTTTGAGATTAAGGAAGCGGAAGATACAGGAAATGTATATCTCGTAAAAGATGGAACCTTGTTTCTGCTATATGGGCGGAAAGACTTTGAGAAAATGACAAATCATCAGTATGATTATATCAAAGGATTAAATGGCCATTTTGAAATTGCGCTTTATGTTGATACCTTTGAAGAGGTTGATGCCTCATTTAGACGCACAGTGGAAAATGGTGCCACACCAGTGTTAGAGCCCACAACGGAGCCGTGGGGACAGCGAACCTGCTACATTGCTGATCCGGAAGGTAACTTGATTGAGATAGGCTCATGGAATAAGCCATACGAAGAGAAGGATTCATGAATTCCGGTTTATCGGGGGATTTCATCTTTATGATGAAATCCCCCTTGACAAATGCCCTCTTGGTTACTTATGGAGTTTGATTCGCCCTGTAATTCGTCGTCGCGGCTGAGGCGTTCGTACAATGGGGTGATTTTGGTTTTCAGCATTGGCACAGCCCTCCTTCAATGAAAAATGCTCTAAGAGTCTCTACTTCTTTACCGAAAAATCGGATAAACAAGTCTCTTAGAGCATGAATCACCTGACACGTATATAGATATCATGTATAATATTATACGTGAAAATACTGCAGGAGGGACCAGATATGCAAAACGAAATTCCTTTTATTGTGCAGGATCTGTACATAAACTTTGTTACAGAGCCGAATCCAAAATTTTGGCCGGATCGTTTAAAAGATGATCCTGTTCAGGGCCATGCCCTCTGGGCGTTCTATCAGGGGCTGCGGCTGGGGACCCAGCTAAACGGTGCATGTCTGGAGAAGATATAGGGAGAGTTTCTTTTTCGGTTCCTTTTTCTTTGCAAAGAAAAAGGAACAAAGTTTCACCCTACACCTGGCTCCGGTCCCTCAGCCAGCTGGGCATAGGCCGGGCCTTGACGCTGGATACGATGCCCATAGCGGCGAACAGGGTGATGATAGAAGAGCCGCCATAGCTGATAAAGGGAAGGGTGAGGCCCATAACGGGCAGAACGTAGAGGCACATGCCCACATTGAAGGTAATCTGGGCCAGCAGCATCCCCGCCATTCCCATGCACACATAGGCATTAAAGGGGGAGCTGGCGTGACGGCCCACCCAGATGCACCGCAGGACGATGCAGGACAGCAGGAGCAGCAGGGCCATGCAGCCTGCCAGGCCCAGTTCCTCGCCGCAGACAGCGTAGATAAAGTCGGTGTGCCGGGCGGGGAGGGCGTCGCTGTTAAGGGCCTGGGTTTGGATACCTTTGAGATAGCCCTGTCCAAACAGCTTTCCGGAGCCAATGGCCAGGACAGACCGAGTCTGCTGCCAGCCCCTTCCGCTGATATCCAAGCTGTGGTCAAAGACAACCCGAAAGCGCATAATGCGGTAGTCGTTCCACCAGCGTGTCTCCGGCAGGAAGAACAGCCATAAAATAACAGCTGTCAAGACGATTCCGCCGCCCACCAGCACAAACCACCGCAATTTTACCCCGGCGGCCCAGGCGATGGAGACAAAAATCATCATGTAAATAACGCACATACCGAAGTCGCCGCAGACGGCGGCAATGAGCCCCAGCATAAAAACGGTATGACCGCCGATTTGGATAATGGATGGGATGGAACTGATATCTAATTCCCGGTCCTGGATTTTGACAATCTGAAGGGCCAGAAGAAGGATGAAGGAGATTTTCACGATCTCGTTGGGCTGCACGTCCATGGGGAAGCGGGGGATGATTCGGGAGATCACCAGCCAGTTCAGGTTGCCGGAGTCGTAGTCCTCCCCCAGAGGGGTGAGGAGGAGAAGGATAAAAAACACGTTGAAGGCCAGTAACAGCTTCCATCGTTTTTCCACAAAGAGCTGGAAGTCTACGAACGTGAGCAGCATATAGGCTGCTACCCCAAGTGCAATGGCTGCAAACTGAACCAGGACAAAGCGTATCCAGCGGTCTGTACCCAAATATTGGGTGGCGGAGAAGATGAGGACCAGGCCAAAGGTGCTGGCGGCCAGGCACAGACCCAGCAAAATCACATCGCCTTTTTTGAAAAACTCCTTGATGGGGGAAAACAACAGGGCCAAACCTCCACCTCCTAACACAAAGTCTGCTTTCGAGTGAATGGGCTCTGATTTAGGGCAGCTTTGCCGCCTGTGAAAAATACCCATATATTTTATCACATTTTTGTAGAAACGCAAACCCTGTCTGTGCTATAATGTTTAAGAACGTGAAAATTTTCTGTGAACAGGGGAGAGGGAGCTATGGGCCAATACATCACCAATTCCGAAGTTGAGACCGAGGCCCTGGGAGCCCGGCTGGCGGGCCGGCTGATGCCGGGGGCGGTGGTTGCCTTTACCGGCGACCTGGGCGCGGGAAAGACAGCCTTTACTCGGGGACTGGCCCAGGGGCTGGGGATTGTGGATCGGGTGACCAGCCCCACTTTCACGATTGTCAATGAGTACGAAGGGGGGAGGCTGCCCCTGTTCCATTTCGATATGTACCGTCTAGGTTCCGCCGGCGAGTTGTTCGACATCGGCTGGGAGGACTACCTGACCCGAGGCGGCGTGTGTGCCGTTGAGTGGAGTGAGAATGTAGCCGATGCACTGGAAGAAGACACGATTTTTGTGAATATCTGCCGGGGGAATGTTGACTGCCGGCGTATAATATCCATTGAGGGGGTGGAACTTTGAATATTTTGGCGTTGGAGTCTTCGGCATCCGCCTGTTCTGCCGCCCTGTGCCGGGACGGGGTGCTGGTGGCCCAGTCCTTCCAAAACAACGGCCTGACCCACAGCCGCACTCTGCTGCCTATGGTGCACGATATGCTCCGAAACGGCGGGGAACGCCTGGAGGATATGGATGTGATTGCGGTGGCTGCCGGCCCGGGGTCCTTTACCGGCCTGCGCATTGGGGTAGCTGCGGCCAAAGGACTGGCTTGGGCTGGGGACAAGCTGTGTGCGCCCTGTTCCACCTTGGAATCTATGGCCTGGCCGCTGGCCCACTTGGAAGGAAGGCTGATTGTCTGTGCTATGGATGCCCGGCGGAAGCAGGTGTATAACGCCGTATTTCGTGCCGGAGGGGACCGGTTGGAGCGGGTGGCTCCAGACCGAGCCATCTCCCTGGCTGAGTTGGGAGAGGAACTAAAAAATTTTCCAGAACGGAAAATAGTCGTTGGCGACGGGGCGCAGCTGTGCTATAATACTCTTTTAGAGACGGTTTCCAACCTGACCTTGGCCCCCGTCCATCTGCGTACACAGAGCGCATGGGGGGTAGCCCTGGCGGCGGAAAAGCTGATTGCCTGCGGCGGTCTGGTGTCCGGACAGGTACTGGCCCCCGTCTATCACCGCTTGTCCCAGGCGGAACGGGAGCGTTTAGAGCGAGAACAAAACACCAAATTTACGATAGAAGGGGACCAAAATTATGTATAACGACAAGGTACACATCCTGGACCACCCGCTGCTCCAACACAAACTGACCATTCTTCGGGACGAGCGCACCGGCGTGAAGGAGTTCCGAGAAATTGTGTCAGAAATTGCCGCTCTGGAGTGCTACGAAGCGACCCGTGATCTGCCCCTGACCGACGTGGAGGTCAAAACCCCCATCGCCACCGCCACCTTTAAGACAATAGCGGGCAAGAAGCTGGCCGTGGTCCCCATTCTTCGGGCCGGTCTGGGGATGGTGGACGGAATTTTGAAGATGATTCCCTCTGCCAAGGTGGGCCACATCGGCCTGTACCGCGACCCGGAGACTCACAAGCCTGTGGAGTACTATTGCAAGATGCCCGCCGACATTGCCGAACGGGATGTTATCGTGTTGGATCCCATGCTGGCCACCGGCGGCTCCGCCTCCGCCGCTATCACCTTTATAAAGGGGTACGGCTGCAAGCACATTAAGCTGATGAATGTTCTAGCTGCCCCGGAAGGAATTGCCTGTATTCAGAAGGACCACCCCGATGTGGAAATCTACGTGGCGGGAGTGGACGAGAAATTGGATGAACACGCCTATATTGTTCCCGGGCTGGGCGATGCGGGCGACCGTATTTTTGGCACCAAGTAAGGAAACCATCCCGGTCCTCCCAAATGGGGACCGGGACATTTTGTGAAAATGGGGATATATTCCAGAGAGTGGTGGATACCCAGATATAACGTTGATACTGCCTGGTATCCTCAGCTGGATGCAGATTATCTGCGCCAGCAGCTTCCGGTACCATGATGTACAGCGACTTTGCTTGACAAAGTTCGGGGATCGTGCTATGCTGTCCTCAACAAATAGATGGGAGGCGGGAAGATGCGCAAGACCACTTGCTGATTCTGTGACAGAATTGATGTTGGAAGGGCTGTTAAAACAGCCCGGTTCTGTCATGGGTTTGCGAGAGGAAATGCGCACGCTTCCCCTTCTGGCTCATATTGGGCATATCATGCCCCTGCCGCCGCGAGAGGAAGATTCCTCTTGCGGCTTTTTTGTGCATGACAGGAGGTTTTGATATGTCTAAAATTACCATTCAAAATTTGTATTTCACCTATGAAGGAGATCACACCCCGGTGTTTGAGGGACTGAATCTCCAAATGGATACCAACTGGAAGCTGGGCCTGGTGGGCCGCAATGGCCGGGGAAAGACCACGCTGCTCCGTCTGCTGGCGGGGGAGTTGGAGGGGAAGGGGATGGTCTCCATGGCGGGAACTTCCTGCCGGCGCTGGCCCAGGCCGGTGTCCGACCCGAGCCGCCGGACGCTGGGCATCCTGCTGGAAGACGTGCCGCCAGAGGAGGAGTGGCGACTGAACTGGGAGCTGTCAAAACTGGGACTGGGGGGAGAGGTGCTAAGCCGGCCTTTTTCGACCCTCAGCGGTGGGGAGCAGACGCGAGCCCTGCTGGCCACTCTCTTTCTGGACGAGGGTGCCTACCCCATGATTGACGAGCCCACCAACCATTTGGATGGCCCGGGCCGGGCACTGGTATCGGACTATCTCCGAAGTTTGGACCGGGGATTTTTGCTGGTGTCCCACGACCGGGCCTTTTTGGATGGCTGTGTGGACCACATTCTAGCACTGAACCGAACCGGCCCAGAGCTGGTGCGGGGGACATTCTCCAGCTGGTTTCGTGACAAGGAGGAACGGGATCGGGGGGAACTGGCCCGAAACGAGAGATTAAAAGGGGAAATACGCCGGCTGGAGCGGGCCGCCGCCGACCGAAAGCAAAAGGCGGACGCAGTGGAGCGGGCGAAAATCGGAATTTCGCAAAAGGGGGTTGTTAAAAGTGGGCTGCGGCCTTACTTGGGGGAAAAGTCCCGGAAGGGCCAGCAGCAGAGGAAAAACATTGAGCGGCGGGCGGACCGGGCCATTGAGGAGAAATCAGGTCTGCTCAAAAATATCGAGCGGGCGGACAGTCTAAAGCTGACCCCGCTGTTCTGCCACAGCGACCGGCTGTTGGAAGGGCGTGACCTTTCCATTTCCTATTCAGGAATGCCAGAGAGACCGATCTGTTTTGTACTAAAACAGGGGGAGCGGATGTGTTTGGATGGGGGCAATGGCGCGGGAAAGACCAGCCTGCTGCGTCTGGCGCTGGGAGAAGAAGTCCCACACACCGGTGCGCTGGTTCGGGCCTCGGGCCTGGTGATCTCCTATGTGCCCCAAAAAGCGGACCACCTGTGTGGGAACCCGATGGATTGGGGGGAGAAACAGGGGGTTTGCCTGCCCCAATTTCTCACAATTTTGCACAAGCTGAATTTTTCCCGTGCGCTCTTTGCGCAGGACATGAGGGAGTACAGCGCCGGGCAGCAGAAAAAGGTCCTTTTGGCGGCCAGCCTCTGCCAGAGCGCCCACCTTTATGTCTGGGACGAACCGCTGAACTATATTGATCTGTTCTCCCGGATACAGATTGAAGAACTGCTCCTGCAATACCAGCCCACGCTCCTCTTTGTGGAGCACGACCAAGTGTTTCGGGAGAAGATTGCCACACAGATTGTGTCACTGTAAAAAGCGGGGCGGGGGATATCCCCCGCCCCGAGATTTAGATAGTCTCCTGCCAGCCTTTACATACATCAATCCAAGCCAGTCCATGGGAGTATGCGGCCAGCTCATCACAGGTCAGCTCAATGGCAGAGTTGGAGCTGCCGGCGGCAGGAAATACCGTGTCGAACCGCTGAAGGGATATGTCCAGGTAGGTATGTACGCCCTCCGGATTACCGAAGGGACAAACCCCGCCGACAGCATGCCCTGTGAAGGCGGACACCTGCTCCGGAGTAAGCATTTTGGCTTTGGTGTGGAATTGAGCCTTGTATTTGCTGTTGTCTATCTTGGCATCTCCTGCGGCAACAATGAGGACACATCCATCCTCCACCAGAAAAGAGAGGGTCTTGGCGATACGGGCGGGGATGACGCCCACCGCTTGGGCGGCTAGTTCAACGGTGGCGCTGGAGACGGGGAACTCCAAAATATCCCCCTCCCGACCCAGGGGGCGGAAGTAGTCCCGAACTTTTTCAATGGACATCTCTCAGCCCTCCAGTTTCTTAGCGGTTTTAGCCAGAAAACGCTCGTCCGTGACAATGAACCGCTCATGGGTGCCTTGGCCGATCCGCCCCTTTTCGTCGTAGGCGACGACCTTAAGAACCAGCCGTTTACCATCCACTTCGGTGACCTCGCTTTCCGCCCAGACCTTCATCCCAACGGGCGTGGCGCTGTCGTGAGAGATATTCAGCTTAGTGCCCACAGTGCTCTGGCCTTCCTCCAAATAGGGGGCGATGGATTTCCAGGCGGCCTCCTCCATCAGAGCGCATAGAAACGGGGTTCCAAACACCGCCAGCGCTCCAGAGCAGGCGGCCTGGGCGGTGTTTGCGTGTGTGACTACGGTCTCGGCCCGGCCTTTTATACCAGCTGTAACAGACATGGATATGTCCTCCTTTGTGTATGAATTGTCTGATTATACCACACAGCGACGGAAAAATCTACATCTCTCTGCGGATATCTGCGATGGCGTTGAGGACCACCCAGTTTTGGGGGAAGGGCCGGTCCAGATTCCAGTAGCCCACGCCGTACAAGCCATAGTCTATGGCCAGATTCAGTTTGGCTTGGATGGACCGGGCATCCTCGAACCAGATTTCATGTTCCGCCCCCTGGTCGTCCACATATCGGAACCAGGGGGCCTGAGCCAGCTCATCATAGCGGATGGACTCCCGCCGGTTCCAGGCCAGCCGGACAGCTTCTACGTTGCTCAGTGACCGGGCTTGACTTCCAGCTCGGAAAGGGAGCGTCCAGTTGTAGCCATAGTTGGGGATACCGAGATAGAGCTGGTTGGGATAGAACTCAGTGAGTGCATATTCCACCACCTGACGCACCTGGGGCAGAGGGGCCACCGCCATAGGTGGGCCGCTGAGGTGACCCCAGTCGTAGGTCATTAACAGGGCAAAGTCCACTGACTGGGCGATCCGATGATAGTCAATGCCCTCATAAAGCCGGCCGGGCTGGTCTGCAGACGTCTTGGGGGCCAGGGCGGCGATGAGAGGTAAGCCGCGGGAGGCGAGGGCGCGGCGCAGCCGGGCCAGAAAACGGGCATAGTCTTCCGCATCGGAACCGCGGATAAACTCAAAGTCCACATCGACGCCCTGGTATCCCTTGCGGTCGATGGTCCGCAGAATATTGCCAATTAACTCCCGTTGGTCCTCCTCGTCCTCCAGCAGTTCATGTGCCAGTTCACTGGAGAAACGCTCCTGGCTGTCTAAGTTGGAAAGGTGAAAGATGGGGGCCACCCGGCTTTGAAGGGCGGCGTTTACTAAGGCCTCGTCTTGGAGAGGGATGAGGTTTTCTTCGTCAAAGCGATAGGTGAAGGGGGTGAGCTGGGACAGGTAAGGCAGAGTTGCACGGAGCAGGTCCCGCTGGATAGAGGGGTAGGCATAAGCGTTTACTGTGAGGGTTCCTCTGGGGCGGGACCCATATTTTACCACAACTACTTGACCAGGATAGAGTAAGTCCCGTCCCTGAAGGGCGGGGTTGTTGCGCAGCAGCTGAGCTGCTGTGGTCTGGTGCATTTGAGCGATGGAGTACAGAGAGTCTCCCGCTTTTACGGTGTGGGTCAGCTCCGGATACTGGACCACAATGGTCTGCCCTACAACCAGCTGGGCAGGGTTTTCCAACTGGTTGTCCTGCAGCAGACGTTCCATGGGGACGCCATACTGTTGGGCCAGCCGGTACATTGTGTCCCCAGGCTGGACGACATGGATGTCCATAAGATCAGACCTCCTTGAATGGGATCAGGCGTTAGATGATTGTAACGAACTCGCTGCTGGCATAGCCGATGGTGCCGTTATAGTTGACCAGGTGCCAGCCGTTAGCGGTGTTGATAATGGTGAGGGGAGCCCCGTCAGGGGCCTGGGCGGCAATGGCGGCAGAAGTGCTGGGCCGGGCGCGGATGTTCAGATTTCCCCACTCTACATCGACCACTCCTGGGCGGCGGTGCTCCGTATCAAAAAAGGGAATATCGAAATACTCCGTTAAGGCCAGCACAATCACCCGGGCAGCTTCGTCCAGGTTGGCTTTGATCCAGTTGGCATCCTCCGGATTGTCGTGGAATGCCAGTTCAATGAGGACAGATGGGGCATTTACCCGAACCACCTCACCTAAGGTGGTGGTAGCCTCTGTGCGAACCTTGTTGGGGTCGGGATAGATGGTTTTCAGGCCGTCGGCGATGAGGATTGCCGCACGCTGACCGTTGGCGCTGCCAGGGTAGTAGAATACGATGGAGCCCCGAGCCTTTCCAGCCTGGGACCCTGCGGCAGCGTTGGAGTGAAGGGCCAGGTGGAGGTCATAGTTTCCCGCGTTGGAAGCGGTGATAGAGGAAGCGGCGGTCATATCCGGCGTGTTCCGGGCGTAGCGGATGCCGGATGCGTCCAGCAGAGGGACCATCTTATCCGCCAGCAGGTTCATCCACTCCTCCTCTGTACCTCCATTAACGTATGGATTCCAATCCTGTGTACTGGGAGATAAATATATGATAGGCATAGTAACGCACCTCCTAAGTTTCCCCATTCTATGAAAAAAGTTTAACATCGGTGCAACCGCCGGAGAATTTCTGCGTCTAAATAATTGAAGAAAAAAGCCGATGGAGGCGGTCTGAAAAAGAGGAGGGTTATTATGAAACGAAAATGGTTGGCAATCGCCCTTGGATTGGCGCTGCTGCTGGCGGGATGCGGAGGAGGAGCAGCAAATGGGGCAAACGGCAATATGAAGGGCACACTGGCGTCCGGCGCTTCCAGTGCACCAGATTCTGTCGATTGGGCCGAAAACAGTATATGGGATATGTCCATGGGGGGAGCAGCGCAGGAGCATACCCCTTCCGAGCCGGAGAGCTCTGTCTACCAGAACCCGGACGCCAAACTGATCCGCCGGGCGGAGTTAGAAGTGCAGACCGAGGAGTTTGATAAAAGCGTGGAGGCATTGGAGCAAATGGTGTCCTCCTGCGGAGGATATTTTGAAAACGCCTCGGTCTACGGCGGAAGCCGCCGGGACGCCTACGCCAGTCGCCGCGGAGAGTATGTGGTCCGGGTTCCAGCGGAGAACTATGGCCAGTTCCTGACCGGTGCCGGGGACCTGGGCTATGTGACCAGCAAAAACGAGGGCAGTGACAATGTGGGGGAGACGTATTACGACCTTGAGGCCAGGCTCAAAACCCAGCGTACTAAGCAGGCGCGCCTCTTGGCCCTGTTGGAGAAGGCAGAGTCGATGGAGGATATTATTGCGCTGGAAAGCGCTCTCACCGATGTGGAGTACCAAATTGAGCAGTACTCCTCCAATTTGAACCGGTATGATGCCCTGATTAGCTTTGCTACCTTCAATATCAGTCTCTGGGAAGTGGGGCAGGTTACCCAGGAGGTGGGGGAGACCTCCACCTTGGGAGAACGAATGTCCGCTGGGTTCCAGGCCAGCTTCCGCAATCTGGGGGAGAGCTGCCAGAATTGCCTGATCTGGGTATCCTACAATATTTTCCTGCTGGTGATTTTGGCCGGTGTGGCTGCTGTGGCTGCCGTCGTGGGGAGACAGCAGCTGAAAAAACTGAAACGGAGAAGAGAGGAGCGGAGCGCAAAATGACTTATTGTTAATTGTGCCTGATTTTCGGTACTTAGCATAGTTTTTCATAGCTTGGCATAGTTCGGTTTTTGCGCTAAAATAAAGGATTCCTGCAATCTTTCTTGATTTTTCGTTTGGCATAAGTTGGTATGAATTAGTATATTTCGACTTGCAAAAGTAGTAAATTGAGTAGTAAAAAAGAGAGGCTTCACGCCGTAATCAACGTGAAGCCTCTCTTTTTATGTAGTATATTCGCCACCTGATACACGGCGCATTTCAATTTCGGCATCTTGGAAACCAACATGAGTGTATGTATCCAATGTGATACTGACATTTGCATGACCCATAATGTACTGCAACGCTTTGGGATTCATGCCGCCCCTTGCCATGTTGGAGCAAAAAGTATGTCGGCATACGTGGGGCGTGACTTTCGGCATCTGTGCTCCGCTGACCTTGGCAAACTTCGCCCAAATAGCACGAAACCGGTTGCTCCAATCCTGACCTGTCAGCGGCATACCTTTTTCGTTCAAGAAGAAGAATCCGCATTTTCCATCTATAATCTGCGCAATTTTGGGCGTTGGTCTGTTTGTTATCAGATGGCGGAAATACATATATACATCATCAGACATAGGAATCTCACGCCTACCGCTTACAGTTTTTGTGTCAGAAATATAATAAATTCCGTCTTGGTCACGTAAAAGCTGGTGGTCAACCATAATCTTCCTGTGCTCCATATCAACATCCGCAACCGTCAGCCCCGCAAATTCGGAGATACGAAGCCCTGTATGAAAGAGGATATACAGCGCATAATAATACTGCGAAAAATGTGCATCTTGTTTTACAAATTCCAGGTACTTCTTCTCTTGTTCCGGGGTCAATGCTTCTCTGACTTTGGTATCGTTGATTGCAGCATCTGATGTTTTGAAGTCAAATGGATTTTTTCTTACTAAATCATCGTTTACCGCCATTTTGAACGCTGGTCGCAGAACCTTTATGACTGCATCAACTGAACCGCGATTATAACCGGTTCCGTCTGGTCTGCCACATTGTTGTAAACTGATAATATATTCTTTTGCGTCAGACTGTTTGATTCTGTCGATTCTTCGCGCTCCAAAACCGGTACGCTCTATGACCTGCAAAACAAAATCGCGGACATGGGCCGTGTTGGCTCGTACAGGAGGGCGCTGCCGTAGATATTTTTCAACAAGTTCTGTTACTGTGATTTCACCGCCTCGTGGGTTTATTCCATCTTCTAAATCACGTTTGATTTGCTTTGCCTTTTCCCGCAGAGACAAGCTATCCCGCTTGCCTTTGGGCAACTTATCTCCTGGTTCCAAACGCCAGGAATAGACAAATTGCTGCTTTCCGGCGGCATCAATGTACTTATAGGCATATCGCCCGTCTGGTCGCTGGCTCTCTCCTGTGCGCAGGATACGGCCTTTGTTATCTCGTCGTTTCTCACTCATAGGTGTTCAACTCCTTTGCATTAAATCGCATCCCACCCGGCCCGCAGAGCGCGGGCAAACGTTACTTTTTCTCGTTCTGATAATCTGCAATTTGCGCATAATCACCAGCAATTTCTAAAACTTTTTGTTGCCCCCTGGAATTAAGCCGTTGGAATATCTTCACTATTTCTGTTGTTCGGTCCGTCAAAGTTTCCTGCTTTGTCTGGTACTTTGCTGTAATTTCCTCGTATAATGCGTGGAGTTCATCACATACATGCTCCCAACGCTCAATTTCCACCTGGGGACTGCCATTATGCTGTAACGCTGTAAGTTGATAATCCGCGTGTTTCCATGCCCTTAGCAAAAAATCTAGCGCTTCATCATCGAGACTTTCTGTGCCCAAAAAATATGAGACAGGGACATCCAAAATAGCAGCCAAGCGCACAAGCGTTTCCTTTTTTGGATTTCTCTTTCCTGATTCCCACTGACTCACTCCTACGAACGATATTCCCAGCCGCTCCGCGAGTTCAGTTTGTGTCAATCCCATTTCTTTTCGTGCGGCGCGGAGCCGCTCGCCTATATTACCACTATTCATGTTTATTACCTCCATAAAGATATGTTTATAGAATATAAGATTTTGATTAAAAAATCAAGAATAAATTTAATGAAAAGATTAAATTCTAATTGACAAGGCTAGCCAGGCTATGCTAAAATAAGGCAAATCAGTGTTACAACCTATTTAACATCCGTAGTTGTAATATTTTATTTCTACCAGTATTGCAACCTAATTTAACCGTAGTTGCAACAGATTTATTGTATTGCGTTGTCTACGGTAAAGGGAGGACCCGCGTAGATATACGTCTACCTGGGTCCTCTAATTTATTAGAAAGGATAAGTGATATGAATAACAAAAACAACATTCAGCCTCAAAACAAATATTTGCTTCCGATTGAAGAAGCTGCACATTACTTCGGAATTGGAGAAAAGAAGCTGAGAAAAATCGTCACTGAAAACCTTGATTCTGGTTTCGTTATTCAGAACGGTGTGAAATATCTGATTAAACGGCGGCAATTTGAGGCGTTTCTTGATAAGACATCATCCATATGACCTGTCTCCCGATGGGCTGGGCCAACGGCCCAGCTACACCCGATGGACAGCCATTCCCGGCTGTCCATCGACACATACCGAAAATATCGCAAAACTGTGTCCCAGTGTCCCATTTCAAAAAAAAACGTTGATTTTCCGGGGCTTTGCGCGGGGGACACAAGCTACGGCTGGTTGTGTCCCCCGCGTGTCCCGTGTCCCACCGCTTTATCATTGAACATAAAGGAGGAACAAAATGGATAACAAAAATGACGCGCCTGCCATACCCCAGCAGAACGCGCCAAACACTACAATTATTGCTAATACTATACCACAGCTGGGGGCTGCCATGCAACCCCCAGTCCCGCCGCCTCCCGGCAAAAAGGGTAAGCGCGAACGTCATACGCTTGGTATAGATTCTAAGGTTCATGCCGTCGCAATTAAATGTTACGACGAGCAACTTCCTTACGGGCGTGATTACACTTTTAACGCTATCCGGCAAACAGACAAGTCTCAATTCCAGGTCCTTGCAATCGTTCATGACCGAGATACAGTGACGGATGGCATCTGGTTCGAAGCCGCCGTTAAACCTCATATCCATGTTATTGTACGTTGTGTTGACCGAAAAAAACGTATACGTGTACGCACAATCATGGATTGCTTAGGAATTTTCTTTCGCCCTGGACTTGATGATAGCCTCTGGCAAGAGCATGGTGTTGAAACAATCGGAAATTTTACTGGATATGCTATGTACCTCACTCACGAAACCAAAGAAGCTATCGACGATGCAAAAGAACTTTATAGCATCGACGAACTAATCAGCAACCTGACTAAAGACGAAATTATCCATATCCGAGAGGGCTATATCCGTGTCTCTGTCAACGCTCACAAAGTTACGAGTGATGAGTTAGCAGCACTAGACCAAGATGCCTATAACCTTGGCTATGCGCTAAAAAATTTTGCACAGTGGTACGATGCGCAACCATTCACAGTCCGCTCCAATGCAAAAATCAAAACTATCCGAGAAAGCTACGAGCGTGGAGTGGAGGCCCGTTTAGAAGAAGGTCGAGCAATAACCCGTTTGTGCATTTACATCCAAGGACCACCCAACACAGGCAAAACCTATGCTGCCCTTGCTACTCTTGATGGAAAACAAGTTTTGTCTATCGGAGGCGGAGGAACCGGAAAATTTGACCGTTTGCGCCCGGACCATGACGCGATTGTTATTGATGATGATGTGTGCCCTAATTTGCTTAATATGACTGACAATTATATCTGCCGCGCATACAAACGCAACAACAACAATCCAGCCTGGGCTGGTCGATATTTTATTGTAACGAGTAATCTTTCATTTGCCGATTGGTTGAGAAAAAGTGGTATAGATATAAGCGACAAGCGCGGAAATCCATCAACGCATTACACAGCTATGTGGTCACGCTTTTATATCTGCGAGATTCGGTACAAAAACGACGTGGCACATCTTGCTTTAGTGTCTTCCTCCACACGTGGGTCGTCCACAGAGCAGCTTGAACGGGCAAAAATGTTTGTTGAGTTTGCCGAGAGATTTAACGCTATCATCGCACGTTACATTCCAGACAAAAACGGTGACAATACGCTTGATTTAATCGCAGTTCTTGACCCGTTTAGTGTATATTGGGATGACATGGATGAAGAACTCGAAGCATTAAAGGTTGCTGAGGAAGCTTATCAAGATAGCATCGACATATTTGCCCAATATCAAGCTCGTGAAAAACTTGGAGAGCCGGTATATTTCGACTACCGGCCATGGGACCCCAATTTTCAGACCAAGATTACATTTTCTAACGGAACATATGGTAACAATAATTATGAAGTTTTGGACTGGTGCAATCCTAATAAATCCCCGGAAGAGCGCGAACAACTCCGGCAGCAACAGTTGATTATATTAGAAAAATGGTTGCAAAGGGAAGAAGAATTGCAACAACAGCTTATGCCAAAGAATCAAGAACAAGCAAAAACTACCATCTCGTATATCCCTACAGATAGACAATACTGACAAGATGCAACTGTTTAGAGGGGGTCCAGGGGGAGGGCTACAGCCCGCCCTTTGGGCACGATAGCGAACAAAGTGAGCGGGATTTAACGCACGTTAAATCAGAGGGCACGTTACTCGGGTTTATTGCGAGCGGTCAACACCGCTCACAACAAGCCTGAGTAACGTAGCCGCAGCAAAAGGAGGTAACGAAAATGGGTTGGAAAGTAGGAATCACTACGTTAAAGCTGACTAATCAGCGCAGTAAAAAAAGCCGAGCAAAACGCACGGGATTTTTACGCGCCGTTGTTTGTGAAGCAATGCCAGAACGCTGGGGCAAAGACGAAGATATAGACCGCAACCTCTCACATTACAATACATACACCGGCATTACCAGCGGCGTTGAATTAGCCGAAAACATGACAAAAGAAGCCGCAGAATATTCCGCGCAGCGAAAAGCCGCCGGGGGCCGCGCCCTCCGGGCCGATGCTGCAATCGGCTGGGCAATGATTATCAAACCTCCTGCCGATGTGATTAATGCTATGTCACCAGGACAGCAGATAAAATTTTTTGCGGACAGCGATAAAATCATAACAGCTATAATGGGAGCAGATAATATCCGCGCCACAGCTTTACATCGGGACGAGCAAGCCCCTCATAAGCATTACTTTGGCATGGGCTATACTAAATCCGGCGAACTTTGCGTTGATAAAGTTATCAATCCCAAGCTATATAAACGGTTGAATCAGGAATATCCTCAAAAAATGCGTGAATTAGGCTGGGATATTGAAGATTGTACCATTTATGATGCCGAAAAGGTCAAAAATATGACCGAGAACGAGGCCACAGTCTACAAGGAAAAATGCAAGGCAAAGCGACGTGAGAAAAAGAGCGGTTTGGATTCCAAAACTTATAAGGCGAAAAAAGAAATAGAAAAGCTGGAAAAAGAACGGGAGAAAGCGCGTTTAAGCCGTGATTTAGCCATTGCTGCTACCCAGCAAGCCAGGCGGCAAACCGCCGACACACAACAGCATAAAGAAATCTTGGAAGCTGATATTGCAAACCTCCAAAAACAGGTTGACAATTATCCCGCAGATTTACAGGAACACCTTAATGCGCTTTCTGCTGCCGCCAATGCTTACCGCAACGCCGCCAGAGCAGACGAAAGTGAGCAGTTGATTGGATTTCTCAAAAAAATTAAGGTAAATCAAAAGAAACCGGACGGCTCCACTGTCAAAAGGACCGTATATGATGTGTGGGAAGAATACTGCCGGAAACAAGAACAGAAATTAGCAGCCCAAGCCAAACAATCGCAGCAAGAGGCCAAGCGGAGGCTCCCCACGTTTCAATTTACTACCGCTCAACATGGTAATTCCTACGATAAAGATTTTTGATATTGCGACCGGCGCCCCGCGGGAGACGGGGCGCCAGCGTGCCCAGTGGCATCAAGATATAAAAAAATTTTACGCCCATCCTGCACAGATGGGCGTAACGGGATGCATGGCTGTCAGCCATTGTACAGCCCAAGCTCTGATAAGATGTCATACAGGTTGTCGGGAATGTTGCTGTGGTTGTTACTCCCAGCCATCCAGGACTTGGACGCTTCGCAGTCTTTGATATAGCAGATTTGAAGGCTGGAAGTGTCCGCCTGTGCGTTGTAGGTCACGAGCACATAGACATCCGTATCGCCCGTTGCTTTCCAGACGTATGTGACATCGTGTTCTTTTTTGCCATATACGCCCATAGGCTCCCCATATGCAGCTATGATGTCATCGAAGCTGTGAGGCGCATTGCCGCCGATGCAGAAATATGAGCCGGGCTTCCCACTGGTGTCGTCATCATAGTCCTCCCAGCCATAGCTGCGAGATATCCGCAGTATGATGGGAGAGAAATGGTATCTGTCGATAGGCTCGCTGGTCTCGTTCGCGATGATGAGAGTGTAGTCATTAAGGTCCCATGAGATTGTATCTGTTTTGCCAGGTTCCATCAGTTTGGCACCGTTTGTTTTATAGTCTTCGGTTTTTTCGTCTACATATTCGATACCGTCCTGTAATCTGGTCATGTACCGGCAGGTCTCTTCCCCTGCGGGGATGCCCACGAACGGCGTATCATTGGCGACGTTGACGTCCCGTTGGAGGGATTCTACTATGACGTCTTCCTGGTAGCCCTCTTCATGGGGATTCATGCCCAGGTTCAGCATGAAGCTCACGGTCGTGTCACTGGCGGCAATCCCGCTGCCGCCCATGCGCCTGCATGGAGTGCCGGAGGCATATTCCCCGTCCAGGTCTAAGTAGCTGCCGTCGTAAAGCTGGATGCCGTTCACAGGGGCTGCATTGTCCGACGCAGCGTCATCCGGTGCGTCCTGTGTGTCCGCGACGGGTTCGGAATCCGAAGCCTGTTCCGTAGGTGCGGTGCCTGTGGGCTGGCTGTCAGGCGCGGGGTCTTTGCCGCCGCAAGCGGACAGGGTAAGTAGCATGGATGCTGCGATAAGTGATGCAATAAGTTTCTTTTTCATACAGGTTTTCCCTTTCTATTGTTTAATCTCGCCGGTACTTGCCTGTGGGGGTGGTACTTCCTTTCCCGTCCCCCTTAGGCGTTCCCGCGAGACAACAAAAGCGGCGCAGGGTCAATAAATCCCTACACCGCGTTATAAGCTACGCACACAATATCCCCCCTTGCGAAATGTTGCATAAAAGGGTATAATGGGATTATGGCGCAGAATAATTCTGCTGTGTGGGACCTGGGCTTGACTGGCTCTCCTGCATAGGGGCGTGGGGTGGTGGCACACTCCGCGCCCTGCCTTTTTTGCTTCTGTGTCTCGTGGTTCTATTTTACACCAGCTTAGAGCAAATTGCAATAGGTTGATTGCCATGATTCGACAAGCTGGTTTTGACTTCTTTACAAAAAATTTATACTTTATCAAGATAAAGTCCCCTCGTTTATGTGCCGGTTTGAGAATACAGGAAATTGGACTTTCTTGCTGATATATAGTAAAATTAAGTATATTAAACCAGAAAGGAAGTCTAATCATGGATACATTTGATGCGCGTCGGCCAGCTATCCCAGAACCCAAACCAGAACAAACCATTCGTGCGCAACCATTTTATGGCGGGTACATCGGCAAAGAGATTAACGATTTTTTTGCCGGACTGTGCAGCAAATACCCTAATGCGGAAATCATCAATGTGGTTGCTGCTGGTCCAGAACGTAACATACTGGTGATTTACCGTGTCCCTTATGTTCCGCCCGCCACAACTGCATAAACAGCACCAGAGAGGCACGGCATAGACGCAGCAGCGGCTATGCCGTGTTCTTTGGTGTCACGGGTGGGCCTCGCTCCCACCCGTTCCAATTCCTCATGTTATACCCTCACTCTTGACTTTACGCTGAAATTCACTGGGCTTTTCCCCGCCAACAGGCCATATGCTCTTGATATAGTCAGCGGCCCGGATGGCATTATCATTTAATTGCCGTTGCCATGCCCCGGCCTTGGGGGACCACCGGAAACCGTTACTTTTCAACACTGCCCTGATTTCCTCGTCTGGCTTACTGGCAAACAAAATCTGCAAGCGATTAGCTTCTTGGTTTGCTTCCACAGTGCCGCCGTCAAATTCCCAACCTACATAGCCCGTTTCCCGCTGCCGCTTCAACTGCTCAATTCGCGCTTTGATGCGGCGGATTTCTGCGTTATTGTTGCTTAACTGCCACGACGGGTAGGGCCTACCCTGCATATGCCAGCTTTGCGCCATATCAATTTTCAAAGCCTCTACTTCCTCCGGGGAGAGTTCAGGGCAACCGTCCAGGGCGTTGTGCTTGCGATAGTAGGCGTTGACGGCTTTCATGTGCTCCTGTGCCTTTTGACGTGCGGTCAGCTTCTTTTCCAGCTTCGTGATTGCGTCAACATCATCAGCACTAATGCCGCCCATGCCAGTGCTGCGGATTCTATCGAGCAAACCCTGAATGTACTGCCATTCCATCATGTTCCTGTCACTGGCGGCATTCTGCTTCTCCTTTTTCCTTACTGGGAAATTAGCAGGACCGGCAATCAGCACCGACGGCACACGGGCAGCAATGTCGTAACCCTCATTCATATTCTGTGCCAGCTTCCGTGAATAAAGGTCAAGTAAATGGTCAATTTTAGCGTGATACTCCGGGTCTGTGCGCCGTTTCTGCCGCTCCGCCAGTTCCACCGCCTTGTCTACCATCTGCCGGTATTCTGCTGTTGCACTGCCGGGAACATAGTCGGAAAAGCTGTTAGCCTCTTTGGCGTGGCGGGCCGCTTCCTCATTGATGCGATAATACTGTACTGGGGCCTCCATTTGACTGCTGGGATTTACGGTTGTGTTCATGCTTTAATACTCCTTTCAATAGGGCAATTTGATTTCCGCCCCTTTATCGCAAACAAAACCGCGCGTCCGGCTGGACGCGAAAAAACCGGGCCAGAGGTTCAAAACTCCGGCCCGATTCTATGTCGGCAAAAGTAGTAAAAGAGTAGTAAATTTGCGGTGGTAAATCCAGTAAACCCAGTAATATCAACGGTTTTCATTGATTTAACAATTATCCCATAGAAAACGTGAATGGACTGCGATTACTTTTGTACTTGCTGCCATATTGGCATTTCTGGTCTTTGTGGCCGGCCGCAGCAGACTTCCACACTCCGGACACAAGGAACCGCCCTCCGGGGATATTGTCTGTCTGACGGAGCAGAATCAATATCCGGCGGGAACAAAAGAAATCGCCATTCAAGTGGAGAACCGGGGAGGGTATTTGGGGGAACTCAACAAGCCATATTTAGAAGTGAAGCGCTCCAACCGGTGGTATATCCTGCCCCAAAACGTTCAGGACCTGAGACAGCGAACCTGCTGTCTGTACATCCGGGGGAGCCACAAACGTGGCATATTTATCTGACGGGTTATGATCTGACCCTGGGTGAGTATCGGGCGGTATTCGATTATTGGAGCGGCGACGGGTATTTTGCCTTTCCGTTTGAAATCATAACCGAGAAATAGCGTTTTTTGTTGGCCGCCTGGAACACAAACCAGGCGGTCTTTTTTTAAAAACCGCTTGACTTTGCCGTAACGTCAAGTGATAGTATCTTCCATGGGGGGTGATTGAGATGGAATATTCCATCCAAGCGCTGTCGCACCTGTCGGGGGTGACCACCCGCGCCCTGCGCTGGTACGACGAGATTGGTCTGCTGAAGCCCAGCAGCCGAACGGAGAGTGGTTACCGCCGTTACGGTCCGGCAGAGGTAGACCGGCTCCAGGACATTTTGTATTACCGGGCCCTCGGGGTGGAGCTGGCCCAGGTAAAGGAAATTCTGGATGATCCCTCCTTTGACCGTATAGCCGTCCTGCGGGGCCATCTTGCCGCTTTGGAGGAGGAGCAGGGACGGATTCAGAGACTGATTTACTCAGTCAAGGAGACAATTTCAACACAAGAAAGGAATGAGAATATGGCAGACGAGAAAAAATTCGAGGTGTTCAAGCGTGACGCACTGAAAAAATATGCAGAGACCTACGAGGCAGAAAGCCGAGAAACATATGGCGGCACTAAGGTGGATGAGATGCTTACCCAGATAAAGGGTCTGACCTATCAACAGTATGCCGAGTGGGAGCGCTTGAACAAGGAAATTCTGGAGAAGCTGTCTGCGGCCGTGGCTTCTGGGGCCGACCCGGCGGGGGAGGCGGGGAAGGAGATCACCGCCCTTCACCACCGCTGGCTTACCGTCACCGGAAACGAATATGACGTCCAGCGACACCGGGGACTGGCGGAACTCTATGTTCAGGATGAGCGGTTTACCGCCTACTACGACCAAGCGCAGACAGGTTGTGCGAAGTTCCTTCGGGATGCGATTCTGGCCTGGGCCAGATAAGCCGGACGGGCGCGGGAGTTTCCCGCGCCCATCTGCAATTTTTTGGAAAGACTTGCAATTTCTTTTCTTCTCAGGTATGATGGGGTGTGTCTCAAAATGGAAGGAGAGAGCCTGATGAGAGAACTTACCCCTCAACTGATTCATTCGCTGAAACACTACTCCAAAGAAGATTTTACCAAAGATCTGGTCTCCGGCATAATTGTAGCCATTATCGCGCTGCCCTTGTCCATCGCCTTGGCTCTGGCCTCGGGGGTGTCACCGGAACAGGGCTTGTATACCGCTATTGTGGCCGGTTTCGTCATCTCCGCATTGGGCGGGAGCAAGGTGCAGATTGCCGGACCCACCGCCGCCTTTGCCACCATTGTGGCGGGCATTGTGGGGAAAAACGGCATGGACGGCCTGGCGGTGGCCACCATTCTGGCGGGCATCCTGCTGGTTCTTATGGGGGTGCTGCGCATGGGGAGCATGATCAAATTCATCCCCTACACCATCACTACTGGCTTTACCGCCGGTATTGCGGTTACCATTCTCGTCGGTCAGCTGAAGGATTTCTTGGGCCTTACATTTACCCACTCCCCGGTAGAGACCATGGAGAAAATGGAGGAGGTCGCCCGTACCTTTCATACTGTAAATCTGGCAGCGGTAGGGATCGGGTGCTTAGCCCTGGCAATTTTAATTGTGTGGCCCAGGTTTGGGAAAAGGATACCAGCATCTCTCATTGCTGTCATAGTTGCCGCAGGAGCTGTAAAGCTGTTTTCCCTGCCGGTAAATACCATCGGAGACCTGTACGTCATCTCCAGTTCCCTGCCGCAATTTACCCTGCCCGCCATTTCCTATGGCACCATTTCGGCGGTGCTGCCCGACGCGTTCACCATCGCGGTTTTGGCAGCCATCGAGTCGCTGCTGTCTGCCGTGGTGGCGGATGAGATGATCGGTTCCCGGCACAACTCCAATATGGAATTGGTTGCTCAGGGAGTGGGTAACGCCGCCTCCGCTCTCTTTGGAGGCATCCCCGCCACCGGCGCCATCGCCCGGACGGCGGCCAACATTAAAAATGGCGGACGTTCTCCCGTTGCAGGGATGGTCCACGCCATAGTCCTGGTGCTGGTGCTGGTGCTGCTCATGCCCTATGCCGCCCTGATTCCCATGCCCTGTATCGCCGCCATTTTGTTCCAGGTGGCCTATAATATGAGCGGCTGGCGCACTGTGGTCAATGTTGTGAAGCATTCGCCTAAGAGCGATGTGGCCGTTTTGGTGGTTACCTTTTTTCTCACGGTGGTTTTTGACCTGGTGGTGGCCATTGCTGTGGGCCTGTCTCTGGCCTGTCTGCTGTTTATGAAGCGGATGGCGGATGTGGCCGCCGTGAAGGAGTGGGAATATGTAGAGGACACCGGGGATGACCAGGGCCGGCTCAAACCTGTGCCGCCTCATGTGATGGTTTTTGAGATTACCGGCCCCATGTTCTTCGGTGCGGCGGATAAAATTCCTCATATGGAGCGAAATACAGGAAAGAATGTTTTGATTCTCCGGATGCGATCTGTCCCCGCCATGGACATTACCGCCTTAAACGGCCTGCGCCGGCTCTATGAGGAGTGTAAGTCCAAAAATATTAAGGTGTTGTTTTCCCATGTCAACGAACAGCCCATGTCGGTATTTCAGAAGTCTGGGATGTTTGATCTGGTGGGGGAGGACAGCTTCGCGCCCAACATTGATGCCGCTCTGGAGCGAGCGGTGGAGCTAAACAAATGCAGCGTGTAAAGCAAAGCCATCCGGGGTTCCGGATGGCTTTTATATCATACATAATTCTTTGAGTTTTTCCGGTTGTTTCAGCTGAACGGTCCGATATCCCAACTCCACCCAGCTCTCCCGGGAAAACTCGCTCAGCACCCGGCTCACGGTGACCCGGCTGGCGGAAACGGCGGCGGCGATATCCTCCTGGGTGCAGGAGACGGTTCCTGTTCCGGAGGCCAGGGTGAGCAGATAGTTGGCCACCCGCCACCGGGCGGGACGAAAGGCCATCTGGTCCACCTGGCCCGACAGCAGCCGCACCGTCCGGGCCAGATACTTCATCATGGACAGGGCCAGCTCCGGGCGGCGGGAAAACTCCTGGGTTACCAGATCCCGGTCGATGGGTACAATCTCGCAGAGGTTCAGCGCCATTGCCGAAGATACCCGGGGCAGCTCGTCGAAGAAGGAGGCCTCGCCGAAGAGGCTCCCGGCATGGTAGATATTCAGCACCCGCTCTGCGCCATCCTCCGACTGAATAAAGCTCTTCACCCGACCGGATTTCAAAAAGTAGAAGCAGGTGGCTTCTGTATCTTGCAGGTAGATCAGATAGCCGGGGGAACAGCGTACCGTTGGGCGGCTCTGGGCAAAGGCCTCCCAGATGCCGGCAGGGAAGTCCAGTTCATGGTTCATAAGGCTCCCTCCAGCCGGCGGCGGTGCTGGAGGTGGATGCCAATATGGCCCACCCCTAAAATCACGGTGGACAGCGCCATCAGCAGGAAGAAGGCTGCCAGCCACAGGCTCCAGGGGGACCAGGGGCGCAGGTTAAAGTCGGAGAAAATCACTGCGCAGCAGGTGACGCAGACCTCGCCCACCCGCTCCAACAGAAGCAGGACGGGATTTTTGCCGGACGGGTCATAGCCCTCCGGCTTATTTTTGACCCAAAGCAGGTTGGGCAAAAAAAGCAAAATCAGGTAAAAAAGTCCTACATAGGAAAAACCAAAATGGCCCAAAAAATCAGTCCTTTTATAAAATGATTGACAAAAAATTTATTTAAATTTGTGCCAGGTAAACGGTGTGGAAGGGGTCAGCAGCAGGGGCGCGCCGCCGTAAAAGCGGGTCAGAAGAAGCCCCTGGTCCGTCATTCGCGGTTGATGATACCAGCTGTCCAGAAGGGCGTATCGGGGGAAGGACAGATCAATCACAACGCTTTTCAAATCGCTGATGTGCCCGACAGGAACGCTCTCTGCCAGCAGGCAGGAGGTACCGAAGAAAAACAAGCTCCGACCGTAGATCCACAGGGGCAGGCGGTAATTTGCCCCGTCCAGGGACAGGGAGAGGGAATAAATAAAGTCCCCGTGGGGCGGCTCGGTCTGGTAGTGCAGCTCCAGAGGGCGGCCCCGGTAGATAAACTGCTCTTGATTGTTCCAGGTAGAAAATTGCCCTCCGGTGTCAGGAACGGCGATCATACTCTTTTCCTCCGTAAATTTTCTAAATTGTAACATACATTACATTCTTCTGGCAAGCCCTGTGGTAAAATTCCCTCAATAAACTGCAAGGAGGTAATTTACTCTATGGGAATGACAATGACGCAGAAGATCTTGGCTAAGGCGGCTGGGATGGACAAGGTGGAACCCGGCCAGCTGATCGAGGCCAAGCTGGACCTGGTGCTGGGGAATGACATCACCACTCCGGTGGCCATTACTGAGTTTGAAAAGGCGGGCTTCACCCAGGTCTTCGACAAGGACAAAATCGCCATCGTCTTGGATCACTACACCCCCTGTAAGGACATCAAGTCCGCCCAGCTGTGCAAGCAGGCCAGGGAGTTCGCCCACAAGCATGAAATTACAAATTTCTTTGATGTGGGCCAGATGGGGGTGGAGCACGCCCTCCTGCCCGAGAAAGGGCTGGCCGCTCCCGGCGAAGTGATTATCGGGGCGGACTCCCACACCTGCACCTACGGGGCTCTGGGTGCCTTCTCCACCGGTGTGGGCTCCACCGACATGGCCGCCGGCATGGCCACCGGCCTGCTGTGGTTCAAGGTGCCCTCCGCCATCAAAGTGACCCTAAAGGGCAAGCTCCAGCCCCATGTGTCCGGCAAAGACGTAATCCTCCACCTCATCGGCGCAATCGGGGTGGACGGAGCCCTGTACCAGTCCTTGGAGTTTGCTGGGGAGGGGGTCGCCTCCCTGTCCATGGACGACCGCTTCACCATCTCCAACATGGCTATTGAGGCGGGGGGGAAGAACGGCATTTTCCCGGTGGACGAGAAGACTATGGAGTACATCAATGGCCGGGTCAGCCGCCCCTGCGAGGCCTTCGCCGCTGACCCGGACGCCGTATATGACCAAGAGGTGGTCATCGACCTGGACAAGCTGGAGCCCACCGTGGCCCTGCCCCACCTGCCGGAAAACACCAAGGTGGTCAGCGAGGTGGCCGGGACCCCCATCAACCAAGTGGTGATCGGCTCCTGCACCAACGGGCGAATCAGCGATCTGCGCATTGCTGCCGCCATTATGAAGGGCAAGAAAGTGGCCTCCAACGTGCGCTGCGTGGTCATCCCCGCCACCCAGGAGATTACCCTCCAGGCCATGAAGGAGGGCCTCATTGAGACCTTCATCCAGGCTGGGGCGGCGGTGTCCACCCCCACCTGCGGCCCCTGCCTGGGGGGACACATGGGGGTGATGGCCGAGGGGGAGCGTACTGTCTCCACCACCAACCGCAACTTTGTGGGCCGCATGGGCCACACC
Source organism: uncultured Bacillota bacterium (assembly GCA_947172355.1). Taxonomy (GTDB): domain Bacteria; phylum Bacillota; class Clostridia; order Oscillospirales; family Oscillospiraceae; genus Lawsonibacter. The sequence goes on along the minus strand of CAMWBA010000007.1, from coordinate 18,321 downwards.
ACCTCCGAAATCATTCTGGCCTCTCCCGCCGTGGCCGCCGCCTCCGCCATCGCCGGCTGCGTGGCCGACCCCAGGAAGTGAGGAAAGCATGGCAAATCTGATGGACGACATCATAGAGACCGCGGAAAAGTTTATCGCCGACCTCCAGGAGCATTTTGAAAGCCCGCTGGATTACTCGGTGGAGAGCTTGAAAGAAGTGGACAAAATGCTGGGGGCCTTTGGAGAGACCGAGCTGACCGAGGATGAGCTGTACAACACCTCCTGTTCAGTGGGCTGCTATATCTTTGAGGCAGCACGCCGGAACTATGGTGGACAGTATTTCTGGATCCAGGAGGAAGAGCAGCCCGTTCTGGTGGCGGGACGCCCCGACTTTTCGGTGGAGATCAAGGTCTGGGAGAAGGTCAGGGGCCGGCTGCTCAACGGCGAGGAGGACAACATCCCCTTCTACATCGCCGGCTATAAAGAGCATATCGAGATTGGCAAGACAAAACCGGGCTGCCATGTGACCATTGTGTAAACGCAAGAGAAAAAACGAAGTTTTTCCAAAATTCTTTTTGGTACTTTTTCTTATAAGAAAAAGTACGACAACAGTCAGAAAGGGAGCACCAACATGAAGGTTTATAAATACGGCGCCAACGTGGACACCGACGTCATCATCCCGGCGCGGCACCTGAACGACCCCTCTCCGGCGGCCTTGGCCAGCCACTGCATGGAGGACATCGACGAAAAATTCGCCTCCACTGTGGAGGCGGGGGACATCATTGTGGCCGGGCCCAACTTCGGCTGCGGTTCCAGCCGGGAGCACGCCCCCCTGGCCATCAAATCCTGCGGGGTGAAGTGCGTGATCGCCCCCTCCTTTGCCCGCATCTTCTACCGCAACGCCATCAACATCGGCTTCCCCATCGTGGAGTGCCCCCGGGCGGCGGAGGAGATCCAGGCCGGAGACCAGGTGGAGGTGGATTTCGCCAGCGGTGTGATTACCGATGTAACCACCGGAAAGACCTACAAGGCTGCGCCCTTCCCGGAGTTTATCGACGGCATTATCAAAAGCGGCGGGCTGCTCAACTCTCTGAAGGAGCGAGGGGTGGCAAAATGAGTGCCGACTACGATTTTTGGAAGTATAAGAAGGACGTGCCTCACGATGACCAGCGGGTTTATACGGCTCTCTCTGACGGAGAGACCCTGGAGGAATTACAGGAGCTTCCGGTAGAGAAGATTCGGGAGCGTATTCAAGAAGTGTTCTCTGGTTGGGATTGGCTGGACAAGGATAACTGTGAAAATCCGACGGGGAGCGGCAGCTTTGAGCTGTTTACCACGCCCCAGTTTGTCCGCTTTGACTGCTACAGCATGTCGGAACAGAGCATTAACCTGTTTTTGGATATCTTAACTGAGGAATTTGGCTGCCCCCTCTATGACCCGCAGATTTCCACCCGGTTTGATTCCTGGACGGAGGTGTAGAAAATGTCGGCTATTGTCATCAGCATGGATTCCCGGAAGATGGAAAATCCAGACTTGGATATCCGCTATCTCCTGCCTGACCGGATTGAGGAGTGGTCCGGGGGCGCGGTGTCGGACGATGGTTATGACTATGTGGACGAGGAGGGGCACATCTTGGCGGTCTGGCTGGAGACCGGGGACGCGGAGGGCTGGTGGCCCAAGATCGTGGAGCTGCTGAAAACGGAGCAGTTTTGTGAAAATGACCTGTCACGGTCCGCCCAGGTGCTGATTTCTGAGGAGTCAGGCGCGGAGTTTGAGAAGTGCCGCAAGGTTTGGCCGGAGTGAATTGTGGAAAACGAACACAAAAAACGCCTGCTGGACCTGCTGGACAAAATCCCCAGGGGCGTGCCCGCCGGGTGGGAGAAGGAGACCTTCGCGGTAGGCGGGCTGATGTATATAGGCTTTTCTAGCCTCCAGACCGAAAAGTTGGTAGTCATCTCCTCCCAAGGGCAGAGCGTCATCGACTGCCGAACCTGGGAGAAAACCTGCTGCGAAGAGAACTATGACGAGGAGGGCCTGGCCGCCTGCGCCGAGCCTTTGGGGGACGAACTGATCCCCATTGCCGGGGAGGGGGGAGGAGGCCTGCGGAGGTTTTCCCCGCAGGGGGACGGCCTGGCCGTTGCGGCCCCTTTCTGGCCCAGGGAGCGGATCATTTTCATGCCCCGATATACCTCCTGGCATCAGCATCCGGAGATGTGTACCATGATTTTTGACGACTATGAGCCAAAGGCTTTCGGTTTCAGCCGGTGCGGCAATTGCATGGCCGTCGGGACCTCCAGTGAGGTGGATATTTTTAGAAGAACAGGAGAATGAACCTATGAATTACAAAGAACCTATGAATTACAAAATTGCCCTCATTCGGGGCGACGGCATCGGCCCCGAGGTAGTGGGGGAGGCCGTCAAGGTGATGGATGCCATTGGCGCGAAGTTCGGCCACAAGTTTGAATATGAGGACGTCCTCATGGGAGGCTGTGCCATCGACGCGGTGGGCAAGTCCTACCCCGACGGCACCGCCGAGAAGTGCAAAGCCTGCGACGCTGTCCTGCTGGGCGCGGTGGGCGGACCCAAGTGGGGCCACGCCTCCGACCCGGACAAACGGCCTGAGACCGCTCTGCTGTCCATCCGCAAGGACCTGGGGCTGTACGCCAACCTGCGCCCCGCCGCTCTGCGGCCCGCTCTGGCCGATGCCTGCCCCTTGAAGAAGGAGACAGCGGACAGGGGGATCGACCTGATGATTGTCCGGGAGCTGACCGGCGGGATCTACTTTGGCAAGCGGGAGCGGTATACCACTGAGGACAGGGGAGAGGAGGCCGCCGACCGGATGGCCTACTCCGAGAAGGAGATCGAGCGGATCGGCCGCCGGGCCTTTGAGCTGGCCCGTCTGCGCAATAAGAAGCTGGCCAGTGTGGACAAGGCCAACGTGCTGGAGACCTCCCGCCTGTGGCGGCAGGTGATGCACCGTTTGGCGGAAGAGTATCCCGACGTTCAATACGAGGACGTGCTGGTGGACAACGCCGCCATGCAGCTGGTGAGGGACCCGGGGCAGTTTGATGTGGTGGTCACCGAGAATATGTTCGGGGATATCCTCTCCGACGAGGCGTCTATGATCACCGGCTCCATTGGCCTGCTGCCCTCCGCATCCATCGGGGACACCGCTCCCGGCCTCTATGAGCCCATCCACGGCTCCGCCCCCGATATCGCCGGCCAGGACAAGGCCAACCCCATCGCCACCATTCTGTCGGTGGCTATGATGTTCCGCTACTCCTTCGACCTGCCTGCGGAGGCCAAAGCCATTGAGGAGGCGGTGGATGCGGTGCTCAATGAGGGCTGGCGCACCGCCGACCTCGCCAAGCCCGGCGAGACGGCCATCGGCACCTTGAAAATGGGTGAGCTGATTCGGGCAAAACTGTAAGCTGTGTACCAAGCCCCCTGATCGGGGATGGTAAAAAAAGAGCTTTAAAAATGACAGTGCTGGTCTCAAAAAGAAGCCAGCACTGTCGATTTGTGATAGAATGAACCCATCATAAAAACCGGTCATAGAAGCTTGGAGGTATCATTATGTTTTGGAAACTGCGGATGCACCCCGGAGAAGAGGAGCGAAAGGTATACGCTGAAGCGGAGGAATACGGAATTATCTGCGACGCACAGGACTTACAAGGAATTGCTGAACGGTTGGATAAATATATCAAAAAGACAAAAGTGCGTGGAGCAGGGCTGAACAAATACATTGGGCGCAGCCATCTCGTGAATGGCGGTGAAAACTGGTATGAGTGGAGCATAGGTATTTCATACGCAAAAGAGGGATGTTTAAGTAACGAGCAAGGCCGGTTGTGGTATTTTGAATTGATGCCAAACCGGCATTATCATATGGAGCAAACTATATCAGAGGAGGTTTACGAATTTCCAGAACGTAAAGATGTGCGATACTACTTTATTTTGGTTAAATATTACTGGTATTATGAAGAAGATGGTAAGATTGTATGTGCCGATTCGGATGACGCGCGAGAAAAGCGGGAGGCGTTTTTTCAGGGCTTATTTGACTGCATTGGATTTCCGGTAGAAGTTTTGTATACATACCCCAAGGATTCCGACGGTATCTTCCGTAAATAGAAGGAGGGAGGGACTGCATGAACAAGAGCGAATGGGTGGCAGACGCCGTAAAAAAGCTGGAGCGTATCTACTGTGCGAAGTGTGAGCAATGTGGGAAGCGGCTTGTGTATACGGTGACGACCGCCGATACGGATATGGTCCCGCTCTATTGCGGCAGCGCCTATGATCCGAAAAACAAAGTGCTTGCAGTCGCTGAACGGACCGGCGACGAATATTATTATGGGTGTGAAGGCCGTCTGCCTGGACGGATGGAGCAGATTTTTGGGGGCCATTTTGTCTACCTGAACTATCGATCAAAATGTCCGTTGTGCGGGGGTGAGCTGAAAGAACGGGAAGCGGTTTCCTGGGAAACGTTTTTGGGCGGAGAAGAAAAAGCGTTTGTGGTATTTTTTAACGAACGTTATCAGCAGAACGTGAAAGAGATCTTTTAAAACGTTCCTTAAACTTTTGTGAAAATTTTCCCCAAGGGTGGCAAACGGCGGGAAAATAAGCTATAATAACATGGAAAACTCTGAAAGAAAAAGAGGTCGATATTATGTCAACCAACCGCTATGAAAGCCCCTTGTCCTCCCGCTACGCCAGCGACGAGATGCAGTATATTTTCTCCCCGGACAAAAAGTTCTCCACCTGGCGCCGCCTGTGGGTGGCTTTGGCACGGGCAGAGATGGAACTGGGACTGCCCGTCACCCAGGAGCAGGTAGATGAGCTGGAAGCCCATATTGAGGACATCGACTACGCCAGAGCCGCCCAGTGGGAGAAGAAGCTGCGCCACGATGTGATGGCCCATGTCCACACCTACGGCGAGCTGTGTCCTAAGGCCATGCCCATCATCCACCTGGGAGCTACCAGCTGCTATGTAGGGGACAATACGGATGTGATTCTCATGCGGGAGGGGCTGGAGCTGGTCCGGGACAAAATCGTCCGGGTGCTGGCTCATTTGGGTGACTTTGCCGACAAGTATAAATCCTTGCCAACACTTGGGTTTACTCATTTCCAGGCCGCTCAGCTGGTCACAGTGGGGAAGCGGGCCAGTCTATGGATGCATGAACTGCTCATGGACTTGGAGGAAATCGAATATCGTATTTCTACCTTGAAGCTGTTGGGCTCCAAGGGGACTACCGGTACACAGGCTTCTTTTCTGGAGCTTTTTGCGGGTGACCATAAGAAGGTCAAACTGCTGGAGGAGAAGATTGCCAAAGAGATGGGGTTCGACGCGGTTGTTCCGGTGAGCGGTCAGACCTACTCCCGCAAGCTGGACTACAACGTGGTGTCCACTCTGGCTGGAGTGGCGCAGAGCGCCAGCAAATTTGCAACCGACCTGCGTCTGCTCTGCCATCTGAAGGAGGTAGAGGAACCCTTCGAGAAGAATCAGATTGGTTCTTCTGCTATGCCCTACAAGCGAAACCCCATGCGGTGTGAGCGAATCTGTTCCCTGGCCCGGTATGTCATTGTGGACGTGGGCAACCCCGCCGTCACCACCGCAACCCAGTGGTTTGAGCGGACCTTAGACGACTCGGCCAACAAACGCCTCAGCGTCCCCGAGGCATTTTTGGCGGTGGATGCCATCTTGAATATTTGGGCCAATGTGGCCAGTGGTTTGGTGGTTCACCCTAAGGTCATTGAGAAGCATGTGCTGGAAGAACTGCCCTTTATGGCCAGCGAGAACATTATGATGGATGCTGTTAAACGGGGGGGAGACCGACAGGAGCTCCACGAGCGCATCCGGGTGCTGTCCCAGGAGGCGGGTTACAGCGTGAAGGAGCTGGGGCAATCCAATAATCTTATTGACCTGATGGCCGCCGACCCCATCTTTGGCATGACGAAGGAGGAGCTGTCTGCGCACCTGGACCCCTCGGCCTACATCGGCCGGTGCCCGGAGCAGGTGGAGGAATTTCTCGCAGAGAATGTGGCCCCCGTTTTGAAGAGATATGCCGAGGCGTTGGAAGGTGAAGAGACCGAACTGAGCGTTTGAGCTGCGCTCTTCCACAGCATACACAGAAAACTATAGAAAAAGGAGGGGAGTGCATGAATCGGAACGATCGGCACCCCTATCTGGCTGCGGGGCTCACCGCCTTTGCGGTCATTGCGGCATCGTTGTGCCTCTTTTTTGTTCTCTTTCACTTCCGGGATGTGGCCCACTTTTTTGTTACGCTGGGGGCAATTCTCCGTCCTATTTTTATGGGGGCGGTCATTGCATTTCTGCTGCTGCCCATCCACCGGCGTATCCTCCATTTTCTAACGGCAATGACCTCGGAAAAGCGGGCGAAGAACCAGAGCGATATGGCTTTTCTCAATTTGGTGGCTATAGTGCTCAGCCTGATGCTGGCTTTTTTCCTGATCTATCTCCTGCTGGCTATGGTGATTCCTCAGGTGTATGACAGTGTGGTAGGTCTGGTTCAGTCAATCCCAGACTATATGGAGGTGGTCCAAGGCTGGCTCCAGACCTTTTTTGAGGACAATCCAGACATCCAAACCTCTGTGATGTCGATGTATAACTCTGCTGCCTCCTCATTAGAACAGTGGCTGAACTCCGATATCCTGCCCAATCTGGAGTCGATGTCCACGACCTTCCAGTGGGTGCGTACCACAGTCATGCCCAACCTCACCGGCGTGGTAGCAGGGGTATCTGGGATGGTGGTGGGGTTTCTGGTGCTGGTCAAGGATCTGCTCATTGCCATCATTGTGTCGGTTTACCTGCTGGCTCGAAAAGACATCTTTGCCGCACAGAGTAAAAAAATTGTCTACAGCCTGTTCCGCACCGACATTGCGGACCTGATTGTGGGGGAAGTCCGGAACGCCTATAAGATTATGAGCGGCTTCATCAACGGAAAGCTGCTGGACTCCCTGATTATTGGGATTCTCTGCCTGGTGTGCTGCAACCTCTTCAAGTTTCCTTATTCAGCCTTGATTTCTGTGATTATAGGGGTGACCAATATTATCCCCTTCTTTGGGCCGTTCATTGGGGCGATTCCCTGCGGACTGCTGATCTTCCTGGTCAATCCCCTTCAAGCGGTCTACTTTGCCATTTTTATCCTGGCTCTCCAGCAGTTTGACGGCAACATCCTAGGCCCCAAGATTTTGGGGGATTCCACCGGTCTGGCCTCCTTCTGGGTGCTGTTCTCCATTTTGTTGTTCGGTGGACTGTTTGGCTTTGGGGGAATGGTGCTTGGAGTGCCCGTTTTTGCTATGATTTACAGTGTGGTCAGCCGTATGGTGGACTATGGTCTGCGTTCCCGGGGACTGCCTCAAAAGACGGAGGACTACATGGGGAAGACCGGGCCGATGGCCTGACAGAGTGAATCAAGTTGGCATTGCACTGATTCAGTCAGCGGGCTTTCCGTGTTGGTTGGAAAGTCCGCTTTGCCGTATAAAAAAGCGGCCCAATTTGGGCCGCATAGTGGAATGGTTACCGCTCCAGCTTTGCCTTGCCGGAAATCTCATCCATATGGATCTTCCACACAGCAGTAACAGCCAAACTCGCGTCCAGAGCTGCGTCAAAGCCGTCCAAGTGCTCCGGGGTCAATTTTTGACACAGAGCCAGAAGGGCATCCCGTTTTTCCTGAGGATCAATGACCTCACTGGCAGTTCCAGTGACAATGGCGGATTGATAATAGGTGGAGTACATGGTTGGAGGGATAAAAACGGGCCGGTCGCCGCCCACAAAGGTGACGCATACCTGGGGGAACTGGCGCAGCAGGTCGACTTTCCGGCCTTGGCGCGCACAGTGGAAGTACAGGAAATCCTCGATACGGGCGAAGGAGAGAGGCAGACAGTAAGGGACGGGTTCTCCGGTGGAGAGGGCCATAACCCCATGGGAACACTGGTCAATCAGGGATAAAGCAAAGGCTCGGTCCTGAGCGCGGTCAGTTCGTCTCATCTTCTGGTTCCTCCTTCTGATTCAGCAGTTGAGTAATTTTAAGGTAAAGGGCGGAGGGATCGGCCTGGAACACATTAGCCCAGTCCTCCGCTGTTTCCCGGCTGGGGGAGAGCAAAGCCAGGTGGAACAGGGGAGAGGAGCCGTCCTCCAGAGTGAGGCACAGAGTAACTGTCCCATCTGTGTTATCCATAATCTGGGAGCGGACCTGGGCTTCCCGCCGCAGCGCCTCGTTTACCTTGACTAAATTTTCATCACAGTGCAGCCGCACCGACCGGGGCAGGCTGCTTTCACAGATCTGGCTGTTGCGCCGGCCCTTGTCGGTGATGCAGTAGCGCTCCTCTTCCAAAGAGAGCTGACCGGTGGCCACCATGTGGTCCACGGCCTGGCGAAGCGAAAAGTAGTCCACTCCGGCGTCGAACAGGGCCAGTTCAAAAAGCTGCAAAAAGGTGATGGGGCCGGCAGCCCGGTCCATAATGTAAAGGATCAGCAGTTTGAGATCCAATTCGTCTTGAATAAAACCGAAGTGGGGCATAGGCGGTCTCCTTCCTGTACCATCTGTTCTGTGGTTGAAATAAGCAGAAGAATTTGGCATTCCATTGAAACCCCTGAGAAAAATTGCGGCGGCAGGCCGAAACTACGGCTTTGCTTTGGGGGATAGAAGGCAAAGGAATACGGAATACACGAACTGCCGTACTGCATATGAAAGCATTCTCCCTCTGATGACTTTATTATTATAGCCGCAAAGAGGAAAAAGGGCAAGAGAAAAACCGTCCTTCTCGCACCAAAACTCTCCTGGCACATAAGATGTGTTGTAAGCAAAACCCCTACCGGGCGTTCCAACGCCCATGACCATCCAAATCTAGGAGGGAATTCTATGCCAGAAAAGGTCGTGCCCGGCCCCGTCAGCGACGATCGCAGTATCCGGGAGGCCGTGTGTATACACACAAGAAAGATTTTCGATTCATGCAGAGATAAGGACTGTGTGGAAGATCTGCGCGTTTACCCCACCCGCTGTTCCCAAGAGGTGATCGACCGGGCCCAGTCTATCAAGGCCGGATCCGCTGAACTGCTCTATGCGTACATTGATGTGGAACCGGTCACCTTCAACCGAGGCTTCTATACGGTGGATGTACGGTATTTCTACCGCATCACCGCTGATGCCTTTGTGGGCGCTGCCCGCCCGGTTCAGGTGTGCGGGCTGGCGGTATTCAGCAAACGGGCGGTTCTCTTTGGAAGCGAGAGCGGCTCTAAGAGCTTTACATCCGAGGATAACGAGAACCAGGTTCAGTGTGTTCCACAGTCCAACCTGCCGACTGCGGTGGTGGAGGCGGTCGATCCGCTGATTCTCAGTCTGAAACTGGTGGATGTATGCGAATGCCGTCCCTGCGACTGCGGCTGTGTGGACATTCCCATGTCAGTAGCCGCCTGCTTTGGCGACGAGCTGGTGACCGGCGGTGACCAGCATCGGATCTTTGTCTCGCTGGGTCAGTTCTCCATCATCCGTATGGAGCGAGACACCCAGCTGCTGATCCCAGCATATGACTACTGCATCCCCACAAAGGATTGCAGCTGCGACAACGACAATTGTCAGGAGGACCCCTGCGACCTGTTCCGTCAGGTTCAGTTCCCTGTAGACGAGTTTTTCCCGCCCAACACGATTACCACCACCAGCAGCGCAAACAGCTGCTGCTGCCGGTAAGGAAAAGGGGCCGCCAGATCCGGCGGCCCCTTTTTGATTACATCAGCGGCGCAAAGACCCGCAAAATGCTGCGGTAGAGCTGCAAGAGGATATTCAAGTGTTTGAACTGCCGCAGCGAACAGGGCTGCGATACCTTCAGCGTTGCCAAGAAGTCCTTCCGGATGTCTTGGATACAGGGGGTCTCACACAGCCAAACACCGTCCTCAAAATGGAGGAACAGGCTGCGGTAATCCAGATTGACGGTGCCCACCGTGGCAAAACGGTCATCCACCACAAAGTTTTTGGCATGGATGAATCCCGGCGTATACTCATAAATTTTAACACCGGCTTCCAGTAGCGGGGGATAATGGGCACGGGTGACTTCAAAGACATACCGCTTGTCCGGGATATGAGGGGTGATGATACGTACATCCACTCCAGACTTGGCGGCGTTGCATAAAGCGGTGTTGGTGGCCACGTCGATGACCAAATAGGGGGTCGTAATATAGATATAGTTCTTAGCTTTGGAGATCATATTGAGATAGACCGCCTGTCCCACCGTTTCCCGGTCCAAGGGGGTGTCGGTGTAGGGCTGGACATATCCCGTCCAGGGCCGTACCGGGGCGGCCGGAGGGCGGAAGTGCTCAAAATTCTCATCCCAGTTGGCGATATTGTCCCACATGGTGAGAAACATCACCGTCATGGACCAAACTGCATCCCCCTCCAGCAAAATAGCGCTGTCTTTCCAATGCCCAAAGCGCTCCTGAACGTTGATATACTCATCTGCCAGGTTAATTCCTCCAGTGAAGCCGGTCTTGCCGTCAATAATCAGCAGCTTGCGGTGGTCCCGATTGTTCAGCCGCAGAGACATCACCGGCATCAGCCGGTTAAACACCCGGCACTGAATGCCCTTTTGTATCAGCGTCTCGTTATAATATCGGGGCAGAGTGAACATACATCCAAAATCGTCGTATAGTACCCGTACCTCCACCCCTTGAGCAGCCTTCCGCTCTAAAACGGCTAAAATACTGTCCCAAAAAACTCCGGGTTGGATGATAAAGTACTCCAGAAAGATGTACTTTTCCGCCCGCTCCAGTTCCTCCAGCATCCGGGGAAAGGCGTCATCCCCCAAGGGGAAATATTCTGTCTCTGTATTGGTGTAAGCGGGGCAGGCGGCCCGGCGCTCCAGGTAGTTGGCCTGTCCAGCGGCGTCGCCTCCCAGTGGGATAAGGTCGTCTGCCTTAAAGTCATCCCGCAGGGCTTGGGCGGATTTCTCCAAGATTCCCTGCATCCGTTTTTGCGTTCGCTTTGGGACATAGCCGCCCCCTACCAGCAGGTAGAAAATACCGCCAAAGACAGGGAAGGGCAAAACGAGAAGGAGCCAGGCAATTTTATATCCTGGCTCCATCCGGCTGCCCACAATAGCCAGGGCGGCCGACACACTCATAGCGATACAACACCAGTAAAAAATCTCCGTGTACTCGGAGAAAATGGATATCATCACGAAAAGGGTAGCCAGTTGGGCTACCAGAGCCAGGGATACAAATACAGAGCGGTGAAATAGAATATAGAGAAGTTTTTTCATGGTATGTTACCTCGTGGAAAACAGGAGAAATGTGCAGAGGAGTGTACAGGACGAGGCCTGCGGCGCAGAACCCCGCTACACCGGATGGAGCGTGCAGGTGATGGTTCCGTTTTCAAGTACAATCTGTCCGTAGCTGGAGCGGGCAGGACCAGGGTTCATCATCCAAAGCCCGCTTTCCAGCTGCTGACACAGGGGGATATGGGTGTGACCAAAGAGAAGGATGTCCGCACCTGCCGCTTGGGCATCGGCAATGGCGGCGCCATAGCCGCTTTTGACACCCCAGCGGTGCCCATGGGACAGGAGAATGGAGGTCCCCTCCAGGGTAATCTGTTTCTTGATGGGGGCAGACACCCAGCCGTCGCAATTACCAGGGACCAGACAGAAGGGCAGTTTAGGATAGTGCGCAGCTACCTCTTCCGCGTCCTCCATCAAATCCCCCAAATGGATGATTTGATGGGGGTGGTGGCGGTCGATGGCGGCATACATCCCGGACAGAGAGCGGTGGGAGTCGGAAAAGACTAATAGATTCAAGAGTGTCACCTCGCTCAATTTTCGCATATACTGGGGTAGTCAACAAATGGAAGGTTTGCCAGAGGGCAAAACATTCAACGCCCAATTTGGTTGTGTTCTGCTGCACTTGGACCGGGCAGAAGAGCGGTCCTCCGCAAAGGAACAACGTGGGAGTTGAGAGAAATCCAATGGGGAGTGGTAGATATGGAATCCAAAGAAAACAGCAGGCGTAGTGCAGGGACAGCTGCAGCGGAGCTGGCAAAAAACCGGGAAGCGGTTACGCGGCTGGCACAGTCCGATGATGCCAAAAAGCTGCGGGAACTGCTTCAACAGCAAAGCGGTGGCGTCCGGCAGGCGGCACAGCAGGCGGCGGCAGGGGACCCCAGTGCCCTGATGGCAATTATGGACCAGCTGATACACAGCAAAGAGGGGGCCGAGCTGGTGGACCGTATTGGAGCCCAGGCCAAACAGGCGGGACTGGAGTAAGCACAGAGGGGGAACAGATCCGTGGCGGAGTTTGAGGAAAAATTGAATTCCATCCTGGGAAACCAGGAGGCTATGGGCCAAATTATGGCTCTGGCCCGCTCTCTGTCCGGAGACCAACCGTCCACGCCCTCTCCGGAACCTCCGGCAGAGGGCGAGCCCCCACATGTGCCGGCGGCGGACATCCCTCCGGATTTCTCTGCTCTGCTGGGACAGGTGGATCCCAAAATGATCCAAATGGGGATGGAGGTCCTGCGTCAAGTTCAGAGCACCGAGGATCGAAACGCTGCGCTGCTGAACGCGCTGCGCCCCTTCCTGCGGGAAGAACGGCAGGACCGGCTGGACCGGGCCCTGCGCATCACCCGAATGGCCAAGCTGATTCGAGCGGCCATGGGCGCGCTGGGTGGGAAGGAGGGAGAGCGTGTATAACCGTTATATCCCGGAGGAAACCTCCTACACTCCCGTCCCACCCCCGCAGAGCACACCGGTTGGAGAACCCCAGAGAAGACAATCCCAGCCCTTTCGCCTTCCGGAGTTTCTGACCGGGAAGGGGGGCGGCTTATTCCAGGGCGGCCAGGGGCTGTCCAGCCTGCTGAAGTCCTTCCATTTGGAGAATCTGGACAGTGGAGATATATTGCTTCTGCTTATTATGCTGTACCTATTGGTGGAGGGGGACGACATGGATTTGGTGATTGCCCTGGGCTTGGTTCTGCTGATGGGGCTGGGGGACCACGAGACATAACCCCCTTTTAGGGAACCTGGCTGAATTCGCCGGTTGTGTGGAGAATGGTGCCGTCAGGCAGAGAAAAGTCTCCATCGTTTGGACACGGGGATTGAACCGGAGAATATGCCGTCATACGATAGATCACCTGACCGTTCTCCTCCGCCTCGGCAGCAACCAGAAGACCGCTGTCTACACTGACCCAGAAGCGTTGGAGCTGGCGGGTGTCGGCATGCTGGATTTCAGCCAGGATACAGGGCAGTTCTCCGCGGTTTTCGTAGCCGGCAGAGAGGATCTCATCCGATTCTAATTCCAAAATTGTCTCATAGGTTGGAATGTGTTGGGCCAAGTCGGAGGATTTTTCGTCCGCAGGGGTCTGTTGATACTGCTGGGAACCCTCATACCAGTAGTATAGGTCACTCCCGTCCGTCAGGTCATGGCGGACTACTCCGGAGGGCAATGTCTGGCGGCTATGGGTCCAGCCGCCATCGGCCCACACCTGTACTTGCGAAGAGGAGGAACCGCCGTTCCAAAAGGTATCCACCGTCAGCTCTCGATAGTAGCTGGTGGGGCGGGATAAGGTGGCCACCACACCGGCAACCGTCCGTGCGGTGACCTCCACCCGCTGGTAAGTCTGGTCCGGGACTCCGGAGGCGGAGGGGGCTGCCGGTCCGGCACTGGAGGAGGGCAGTACAACCTGAGGGGTATTTAAAGCAAAGAGGTTCAGTCCAAAACTGGTGAGCATAGCTCCCACGATCAATGCCACAATGGCAATGACAATCATCAGTCTGTTTTTTTGCTCCAAGGGCCTACCTCCTCAGCCTGCAAATACTACATGGGTTCCGGGACCGGTCCATAAAACTCTTCCGGAGGCATTGCCTGCAGGCCAAAGCGCCATGCAATGGCGTCTGCGATGCGCCGGCAGGCCCGGCCGTCTCCATAGGGGTTGACAGCGTGAGCCATTTTGTTGTACGCATCCCGGTCGGACAGCAGTTGGGCGGCCATTTGGAAAATGGTCTCTTCCTCCACACCGGCCAAACGTACCGTCCCGGCGGCTACTGCTTCGGGGCGCTCGGTCTCCCTCCGCAGGACAAGCACCGGCTTGCCCAGGGCAGGAGCCTCCTCCTGAAGACCGCCGGAATCGGTCATCACCAGGTGGCACCGGGCCATTAAGTTGTGCATCTCCCGTACATCCAGCGGGGCAATGAGGTGGATACGGGGGTGGCGGTCCAAATACGTATGGGCGGCCTCCTGGACAACCGGGGAGAGGTGAACGGGGTAGACCAGTTCGGTGTCTGGGAATGCATCGGCTATCCGGCGCAGAGCGGTCATAATGTTGGTCATGGGTTGGCCGTAGTTTTCTCTGCGGTGGCAGGTGACCAGAATCACATTTCGGTTGACATAATCTATGCGGTTGAGGATGTCCTCTGAAAAGGAAAAATCCTTGACAACCGTTGTCTGAAGGGCATCTATGACGGTGTTGCCCGTCAGAAAGACACCCTGTGTAATCGTCTCCCGGGCCAGGTTGTCCCGGTTAGAGGGGGTGGGGCAGAAATGGAGGTCAGCAATTGCTCCCACCATTTTTCGGTTCATCTCCTCAGGGTACGGGGACCACTTGTCATAGGTGCGCAGTCCCGCCTCTACATGGCCCACAGGGATTTTGTGATAAAAGGCAGCCAAAGCTCCCGCAAAGGTGGTGGAGGTGTCGCCATGGACCAGTACCAGGTCTGGACGAGCCTCCTCCAACACCCCGTCCATGCCGGTGAGGCATTTGGCTGTGATGGTGGACAAGGTTTGCCGGGGTTCCATAATGTTCAAATCGTAATCCGGTTTAAGAGAGAAGATATTCAGTACTGAGTCCAGCATCTCCCGATGTTGGGCGGTGACGCAGCACAGTGCATCAAATTCGGGGCGGCTGGCCAGTTCTAAGGCCAGCGGCGCCATTTTGATCGCCTCCGGACGGGTTCCGAATACGGTCATAACCTTTAGTCTGCTCATTTTTCCGACCGATCCTCCTCGCCAAAAAAGTTTTCTGTGTCTGCGGGCTGGCTCTTTTGGGGTTTGGCCACCCGGGTTCCGCCGGAGGAGGGAGATGTGTTGCCGCTGGTCCGGTCCAAATATAGTTTGCCCGCCACCGCTCCAGCGGTACAGAGGGCAAACAGGAACAGCATCGCCCGTACTACACCGATGGTGGTGAGCACCACGGCGGACAGGCCCAGAATAGCGCTGATGATATAGAGCACCGCTACCGCCTGCTTTTGGGAAAACCCCATGTCGATGAGCCGGTGGTGGATATGCCCTCGATCGGGTGCCATGGGGGACTGACCGTGGGCCACCCGGCGGAAGATGGCAAAACAGGTGTCGAAAATAGGCAGTCCCAGCATGAGAAAGGGGACAGCAAAGGAGATAATGGCATAAAATTTGAATAGGCCTTGGATAGATACAGTGGCAAGGATAAAGCCCAGAAAGGTAGCGCCAGTGTCTCCCATGAAAATTTTTGCAGGGTTTAGGTTGTAGGGCAGGAAGCCAATGCATCCGCCGGCCAGAGCGGCCATAAGAATGGCTACATCGGGTTCTGCCACAATGAGAGCGATAACCAGCAGTGTCATAGAGCTGATGGTGGACACTCCGCAGGCCAGTCCGTCCAGCCCGTCGATCAAATTGACGGCGTTGGTGATGCCCACAATCCACAGCACGGTGATGGGAATGGACAGCCACCCCAATTCCCAGAAGGGTTCTTTACTGAAAATGTTGGGGTTGGACAGTAGGCGGATGCGGTTGCCCTCCTCCACCACCACAATCAAAGCGGCCGCAATCTGAACAAAAAATTTGGGCAGAGCGGGCAGGGCATAGATATCGTCCAAGATACCCAGTATGACAATCACCACGCTGCCCAGCAGCATGCTGCGCAGTTCAGGGGTGAGGGGCAGAAAGATGAGCACGCTGAGGATAAAGCCCAGAAAGATGGCGATTCCCCCCATGCGGGGAATGGGGTGGTCGTGCATCCGGCGGGCGTCACGCGGGACATCCACCGCACCCACCCGAAAGGCTAGTGAACGAACCACCGGTGTGGAGATGAGGGCCACCAGGGCGGCGACCAGCAGGGAGGCCAGGGCCAGCCCGATGGCAGAAAGTTGGATCGGCATAAATTTGAACCTCTTTTATCGTTTGGGGTAGGGGAAAGGGCTCTGCCCTGCATAAAACCATTACCTGGGGACAAACCCCACCTTTTTATATACTTTGCGCAAGGTTTTGTTCGCTGTGTAGCTGGCCTTCTCCGCTCCGGCCTTGTAGACGCTCTCCAAGTAGGACTTGTCCGCCAGCAGGCGCTCGGTCTCCTCCCGGATGGGGCGGAGGGCCTCCACTACGGCTTCGCCCACGGCGGGTTTAAGTGCGCCGTAACCCTTGCCCTCAAATTCGGATTCGATGTCGGCGAAACTCTTGCCGGTGGCGGCGGCGTAGATCTGGATCAGGTTGGATACGCCGGGCTTGGCCGCTGGGTCGTAGCGGACGGGGTTCACGGTATCGCTGTCGGTGACGGCCCGCTTGAATTTGCGGGCGATGTCCTCCGGCTTCTCCATAAGGAAAACGCAGCCTTCGGGGTTGGACTTGCTCATCTTGGAGGAAGGGTCGTTCAGACTCATGATCCGTGCGCCCACCTTGGCGATGTGGGGCTCAGGGACCTTAAACACATCGCCGTAGATGCCGTTGAACCGTTCGGCGATGTCCCGGCAGATCTCCACATGCTGCTTCTGGTCCTCACCCACTGGAACAAAGTCGGGCTGATAAAGGAGAATATCCGCCGCCATCAGGGCGGGGTAGGTGAACAGACCGGCGTTGATGTTGTCCTTGTGCTTGGCGGACTTGTCCTTAAACTGGGTCATCCGGCTGAGCTCGCCGAACATGGTGTAGCAGTCCAGTACCCAGCCCAGCTGGGCATGGGCGGGGACATGGGATTGGATAAATAAAGTACACTTTTCCGGGTCCAGGCCACAGGCAATATATTGGGCCAGCAGGGTCAGGACACGGCGGCGCAGCTGGGCTGGGTCCTGGCGCACGGTGATGGTGTGCAGGTCGGCCAGGAAGAAGTAGCAGTCAAATTCCTCAATCATCTCCGGCCAGTGGCGCAGGGGGCCCAGGTAGTTGCCCAGATGCAGGTCGCCGCTGGGCTGGATGCCAGAGAGCATTACTTTCTTTTCGTCCATGTGAAATTGCTCCTTTGTCTTTGGGCGCTTGACCAGCGCCGACATAATATCAATTTATTGTACCACCATTGGGCGAGAAAGGCAACTGTTTTGGCTCTTTCGGAGGATAAAAAAGGAATTGTTTCCAAATTAGACATAATATGGTATTATAGGGGGGAGAGGGGGATGTTTCATGCTCTGGTATGTCTATATTCTCCGCTGCGGCGACGGAACTTTATACACCGGCATCACCGACGATGTAGACCGCCGCCTGGCCGTCCACCGCTCGGGGAAGGGGGCCAAGTACACCCGGGGGAGAGGTCCCCTGGAGGTGGTTTACATCCAGAAGGTCCCCGATAAGTCCGCCGCTTTAAAGCGAGAAATCGCCATAAAAAAGCTGACCCGGCAAGAGAAGGAACAGCTGATAAAGGAAGTACAGAAATAGGACCGCCCGTTTTTCGCGGACGGTCCTGCTGTTTATGCTGCGTTATCTTCTATGGCCGGGGGAAGGAAAAGAATTGGAACCCGGCTGTCGATGGTCAGACTGTACGCATTCAAAATAGAACCTTGGTGTATCGAAGTCTCAACAGCGTGTTCAATGGTGACGGTATCGCCCACGTTCAAGGTAACCACATCCCGATTCTGAGCGGCAGAGATGGAGTAGAAAATGTCCTCATTTTGGAGGCGAATGAAGTAGTAAGAGTTGCCCTCAATGACAGCGGTGCGTATCTCAACAACCGTTCCCGCCGCTTTGGTCTGGGGCAGCTGTTCGGTCTGTGTGATGCCTTTGTCCACAAGCATTTGGATATAGCTCTGCTCACAGGCGGAGACGGTGGCCCCGGTGGCTACAATCTGATACTGGGCCACGTTGACCATGGCGTAGGTCTTCACCAGATTGGTAGCGTCCTTCAAAGGGATGAAGTAGGTGGGCTCGCCGGAGATGTTCAGCAGCAGGGGGAAGGTGGCGATATAGCCCAGGTCCTGGACCACGCCCTCGGCAGAGCGTTTAGCGGCCTCTTCGGTGGCGCCGGGGGCGGTGTAGAAATGAGTCTCCTTGGTGCGCATGTTGCACAGCAGGAAGCCCAGATTGGACTGGTCGGCGTTGGCGGAGGTGACGCCGGTGTAGACGTACACGTCGTCGTTCATGGCGATATAGTTGTAGCCGCTGGTGGTCTG
>CAMWBA010000006.1 GCA_947172355.1 uncultured Bacillota bacterium | reverse complement strand
TCCTGCAAAAAAATCGCCTACCTCTTCCCCAAGGCCCACGCCGTGGCCTATGTGATGATGGCCTTCCGCATCGCCTGGTTCAAGGTCCACCGCCCTCTGGCCTTTTACGCGGCCTACTTCTCCATCCGGGCCAAGGCCTTTGACGAGGCGTTTATGTGCCGGGGGATGGAGGTGTGCCGGAAGAAAATGCGGGAGATTGTGGCCAAGGACAAGGATGCCTCCCAGGTGGAAAAGGATATGCTCACCACGCTGGAGGTGTGCTATGAATTTTACCTCCGGGGCTTTCAGTTTGACCGCATGGACATCTACCAGTCGCAGGCCATCCACTTCACCGTGGACGAGGCCCGGGGGACCCTGCGTCCGCCCTTTGTGTCGGTGGCCGGCCTGGGGGAGACAGCCGCCATTTCCCTGGCGGAACAGCGGGCGGGCCGGGAGTTCATCTCTATCGAGGAGGTGTCCGCCGCCTGTCCCAAGGTGTCCAAGACCCATATCCAGCTGCTGAGGGAGGCGGGAGCCTTCGGCGATCTGCCCGAGACCAGTCAGATGGATTTGTTTTCCATGTTTGGATAGGCGCTGCGGTTTGCTCCCTGTCCGCCGGAGGCGGAGGAGCCGGGACAATCCAACCTCTCTGGGGCGCGTCCCGGTGTTTGACACCGGCGGAAAATTATTGTATAATAAACCATCTGGGGCGGCGTCCAGCCGCCCCATTCAGTTTTATGGAAGAGGAACCGAAATGGAACAAGTCATTGTCATTGGAGCGGGACTGGCGGGGAGCGAGGCGGCCTGGCAGCTGGCCCAGCGGGGGATTCCCGTGGAGCTGCGGGAGATGAAGCCGAAAAAAATGACCCCCGCCCACCACACGGCGTATTTCGGGGAGCTGGTGTGCTCCAACTCTCTGCGCTCCGACCAACTGGAAAATGCGGTGGGCCTGCTGAAAGAGGAGCTGCGCCGGTGCGGCTCTCTGATTATGGCCTGTGCCGACGCCCACCGGGTGGAGGCGGGGGGCGCTCTGGCGGTGGACCGCCACGCTTTCGCCGCCGCCATAACGGAGAAAATCAAGGGCCACCCCAACATCACGGTGGCAGAGGGGGAGGTCACCGAACTTCCCCCCGAGGGGCAGGTCATCCTTGCCACCGGGCCGCTGACCTCAGAGGCCTTGTCGGCGGAGATCAGGAAGCTGTTCCCGGACAGCAAATACCTCAACTTTTTCGATGCTGCCGCCCCTCTGGTCACCTTCGACAGCATCGACATGGAACAAGCCTGGTTTGCCTCCCGGTATGACCGGGGCACCCCGGACTATATCAACTGCCCCCTTACCCGGGAGGAGTACGACGCCTTCTGGACCGAGCTCACCCAGGCCCAGGAAGCAGAGGTCCACGGCTTTGAGGATGCGGGGGTGTTTGAGGGCTGTATGCCGGTGGAGGTGATGGCCCGGCGAGGGCGTGACACTCTGGCCTATGGTCCGCTCAAGCCGGTGGGGCTGAAGGACCCCAGAACCGGGAAGGAGCCCCACGCCGTGGTCCAGCTCCGGAAGGACAACGCCCAGGGCTCCATTTATAATATGGTAGGCTTCCAGACCCACCTGAAATTCCCGGAGCAGAAGCGGGTCTTCTCCATGATCCCCGCTCTGAGACAAGCGGAGTACGTTCGCTACGGGGTGATGCACCGGAACACCTTTTTAGACTCCCCCCGTCTGCTGGACCGGTACTACCGGGTGCGGGGACAGGAGCGGCTGATGTTCGCCGGACAGATCACCGGGGTGGAGGGGTATGTGGAGTCCACCGCCTCCGGCTGTCTGGCGGCGGTGGAGCTGGCCCGGCGGCTGGCGGGAAAATCCCCTGCCAATTTTCCCCAGGAGACGGCCTTGGGTGCATTGGCTCTTTACATCAGCGACCAAAGTGTGGTAAACTTTCAACCAATGAATATCAACTTTGGCCTGATCCCCCCGCTGGGCTGCCGGGTCAAGGGCAAGCGGAACAAGAACGCCGCAATCTCCCAGCGGGCGCTGGGGGCGCTGGGAAAGCTGGATTTGGACTGAAGCTCAGCCCTCCGCCCACTGTTTCAGCCTCAGGCCCAGCTTGAGCCCGTGGGCGAAGGAGATGTAATTGGAGGTCTCAAGCAGGTCGAAAATTGGGTCAGGCAGGTCGCCGGAGGGAAAGAGCGCGACGCTCTGACCAAGCCGGTCGGTGTATTCAGGGAAGGTTTCAAACTTCAGGCGGCCTTGCTCCTGTTCCGCAAAGAAGAATTCTTTCAGTTGTTTGTCCATTCACAATCACCACACTAAAAGGGTGTGTCAAGTATACATCCTTTTAGTGGTGTTGTCAAGGGGGTAAGCTGTGTTTCATAAAGATTTGTACGGTCTTCGTCTGAAAAAGCTGCGCAACCAGGCGGGAGAGAAACAGGCCGACCTTGCGGAACTGTTGGGCGTGAAGCCGAACCAGATTGTGGAAATGGAAAATGGACGCAAGACCACAACGTTTGAAAAATTAACGATTATCTGTCAGCATTACAACGTGTCCGCCGATTATTTGCTGGGGCTGATTGATGAGCCCAGGCCCTTACAGAAAGAAGGTTCACAATGAAAATCATCGTAGACGCCATGGGCGGGGACAACGCCCCCCAGGCCCCGGTTCTGGGGGCCATCCAGGCCGCCAAAGCGTATGGAGTCGAGGTCACGCTGGTGGGCCGGGGGGAGGACATTCTCAAGGTCCTGGCGGACAACGGCATCAGCGACCTGCCCGCCGGGGTGGCGGTGGCCCACGCCAGCCAGGTGGTGGAGATGTGCGACGACCCGGCCACCGCCTTTCGGAAGAAGAAGGACTCCTCCCTCACGGTAGGTCTGACCCTGCTGAAAGAGGGGGAGGGGGACGCCTTTGTCTCTGCCGGCTCCACCGGGGCGCTGCTGTCCGGGGCCACGCTGGTGACCAAGCGGATCAAGGGCATCCGCCGGGCAGCCCTGGCCCCCGTAGTGCCCACAGGGAACGGCGGAGCGGTGCTCATCGACTGCGGCGCCAACGCCGAGTGTCCCCCGGAGTACTTACTGCAATTTGCCTACATGGGCTCTTACTATGCCGAAAAGGTGCTGGGCCGGCCCAACCCCAAGGTGGGGCTGCTCAATATCGGTGCGGAGCCCTCCAAGGGCACCACCCTCCAGACCACCGTCTATCCCATGCTGGAGGCGGCGGGGGAGCAGGGCCGCATCAACTTTATGGGCAACGTAGAGGCCCGGGAGGCGGTGGAGGGCGCGGTGGACGTCATTGTCTCCGACGGCTACTCCGGAAATATCTTCCTCAAGACCATGGAGGGGACCGGGCTGTTCCTGGCCCGGGAGATGAAGAAGATGTTTCTGAAAAACCTGCTGACCAAGCTGGCCGCCGTGCTGGTGTCCGATGGACTCAAGGGCATAAAAAAGCTGATGGACTCCAGCGAGGTGGGGGGGACCGCTTTGGTGGGCATCTCCAAGCCGGTCATTAAGGCCCATGGCTCCTCGGATGCCAAAGCCATCCAGAACGCCGTCCGTCAGGCCAGGGACTTTGCCGCCTCCGGCATGATTGAGAGCATTGCCGAGCATATTGATCTCATGCGCCTGGACACGCCAAAAGGCGAAGGTGTGGAGCTGTAATCAAATAGCGTATCAGCTGGGCAGTCCTGCGGCGCTGACCAAAGACAGGGTTCAGAACGTCAGCCTGGACGGCAGGCAGGATAAAAAGTTGAAGGTTACGTTTTATCTGAAAAAGAAGTGGGATATGATACCATCGTCATGGCACTGGCTCCGGTGCCGTTCCCAAAGAACAGGTTTCACCCCTTTAACTTTCTTCAGGAGGAGGCTTGTGCCAGGGTGCGGTCTGCCGCAGAGAAGCTGGGCTTTGCCGCCTGCGGCAAAGCCCCAGAGGATCTGGAAAAGGATCGCATCAAGGGAGAGTGCCTGGGCTGCGCCGTTTATGCGATTGTCGCTGGGATTGTTCGGCTTTATGATTGCAAAAAAGAATCCACCCAAGTTCAGCGTGATTGCCGCAGTACTGGAAGCCCTGTTGTCCTACATGTTCCTTCGGTAACGGAGTGAAACATGAAACTGCCTCCCCGGCTGGGGAGGCAGTGTTTTTACGTCTTGGGCTTTGGCTTGCAGATAAGGGCCACCAGGAAGCCGAAGAAGATGGCGGCGGTGATGCCCCCGGCGGCGGCAGTGGAGCCGCCGGTGAGGGCGCCGATCAGGCCGTCTTCGGCCACCGCCTTTTTGACGCCCTTGGCCAGCAGATGGCCGAAGCCGGTGAGGGGGACCGTAGCCCCTGCGCCTCCCCAGTCCACCAGATACTGATATACCCCCACGCCGCTGAGAATCACCCCAGTGGTGACGTAGGCCACCAGGATTTTGGCGGGGGTAAGGGGGGTCTTGTCAATGAGCACCTGTCCGATGACACATAAAATGCCGCCGCACAAAAATGCATTTACATAATCCATAAGAATCTCCTCTGTTCCTTCCCTGTTGGGGGATTGTATAATATGACAAAAAACCGGGGAAATCAAACGAAGCGGGAGAGAAGGCGTCCGTGCTGGAGGGACAGCCTGTTGTTTTACAAAAAAACCCCGTTTTTTTCCTCAAATTTCTCAATTCTTCCCTTTTTATGGGTGTATTATTTTACTGAAATAAAACATTTTGTATTTGACGTCCACATATGGCGGACAATTTGACTATGCCTTGGTGGCGATGGCGATGGCGTGGCAGATACCGGGTATGCTCTCTCCCTGGAAAGCGGAAGTAGGGGAGTGGAGGGCACCGGTGGGGCAGAAAAGGACATTTTTCCACGTTCCTGCCTTCATATTGTTCAAAATGTGCCCGGTGAGCACCGACGCACAGCACCCGCAGCCCGAGCCGCCGCAGTGGACGTCCTGATTTTGGATATCGAAGAGCATAGCGCCGCAATCGGCATGATTATTCACCTGAATCCCGTCTTTTCGCAGCAATTCCACCAGAAGTTCACTGCCCAAAACGCCCAGATCGCCGGTGACAATCAGGTCGTAGCTGCTGGGGGAGCGGCCTGTGTCGTTGAAGTGAGCGGTAATGGTGGCATGGGCGGCAGGGGCCATGGCCGCCCCCATATTGTTGGTGTCGGTGACCCCTTTATCCACAATCTTGCCCACCGTGACATGGGTGATATAGGGGCCCGGACCCTCCCGCGCCAGAACCGCCGCCCCGGCGGCGGTGGCCGTCCACTGGGAGGTGGGGGTGCGCTGTCCGCCGTATTCCAGCGGGGTGCGGTACTGCCGCTCCGCCGAACAGAAGTGGGAGGAGGCGGTTACCGCGGCCCACTCCCCAAAGCCGCCGTCCAGAGTCATGGAGGCCAACGCCAGCCCCTCTCCCATGGTGGAACAGGCCCCGTACAGGCCAAAGAAGGGGATGTCCTGCCCCCGGGCGGCAAAGGAGGAGCTGATACACTGATTGAGCAGATCACCGGCAAAGAGCCAGTCCAGATTGGACGCCGCCTGCCCCGCCTTGTTTAAGGCCAGGCTAAGAGCCTGCTTCTGCATAGCGCTCTCCGACTTCTCCCAGGTGGATTCGCCAAAGGTGTCGTCCCCGTCAATATAGTCGAAGGTCTCGGCCAGAGGGCCCTCACCCTCCTTTTTGCCCGCAACATTGGCCCAGCCGGCAAAGGAGGGCGGATTGGCCAGAGCCGCCGTCTGAGTTCCAATTTTTTTCGTTGTCATAGTCTCACCTCCTGGCTATTTTTCCGCTATAGGGAGAAAATATGTTTGACCTATCGGATTATTTTTCGTATAATAGACGGCAGAGAGAGGAGGGATGGCCCATCGAACACGAAGTCTATATCGACGCCGAGGTGGAAACGCCCCCGGCGGTGGAAGAACAGATCCGGCGGGCTGTCTTGGCTGCCTTGGAGGGAGAAGGAATTGACACGCCCTGTATTGTCGAGGTGTGTGTTACCGACGAAGAAGGCATCCGCCAGACCAATCTGGAGATGCGCGGGGTGGACCGCCCCACCGACGTACTGTCCTTTCCCATGTTTGAGCTCTCCCCTGGGGAGAAGCCCCAGGCGGACTGGGCCGACCCGGACACGGACAAGGTGCTGCTGGGAGACATGATGCTCTCCCTGGAGCGGGCCCGCACCCAGGCGGCGGAGTACGGCCACAGCCCGGAACGGGAGGTGTGCTATCTGGCGGTTCACTCGGTACTCCACCTGCTGGGCTACGACCATCTGGACGAGGGCCCCATGAAGGCCCAGATGCGCCAGCGGGAGGAGGCCATCCTGGGCGCGCTGGGCATCACAAGGGGGGAGCCGGATGAGAACTAAGCTGCTGCTTTTGGCCCTGTCTGCCCTTCTGCTGGTTGGGTGTCAGGCCAAGCCCAAGGGAGTGGTAAGCTCAGAAGGCCCGGCAGAAGCAGGTTCTTCCTTCCAGCCCGAACCTCCTCCGCAGCCCAAAACCGCCCAGGAACTGCTGGAGGAGCAGCCCATTGACGACACCCACGACGCCTTCCTGGTGGACACCGGGGGCCGGATGGGGACCCTTCTGGTGACGGCGGAGCTGGGGACCGAGCGGGGCGAGTTTGATGCCGCCATGAACCTCTTTGTCTGGAATCCAGCGGATATGAGCCAGCCTCTTCAAACCATAGAGACGAGAACGGCGGCCTTTCATTGGAGCGAGGCAGTCGATGCCAACTTTGACGGCTATCAGGATTTTGGCTATATGTATGCGATGGGCAACCAGCCCACCTACTGGCAATTCTGGATCTGGGAGGAAGAAACAGGCCAGTTTGTACTGGAGCCGGAGCTTAGCGAAATTTCTTCCCCTGTTTTTGATGTGGAGGCGGAAGAGATTCGCGGCTGGGCGAGAGAAAGCGCCGCTTCGGACGGAGTCAATACCATACACAAGTGGGTGGACGGCGAGCTGGTGTGTGTCCGGCGGATTGCGGTGTATAAGACAGACGGTTGGGAAGGCCCGTTTGCCCTGGTTGTGCAGGACCGTGTGGACGGCGGGTTGACCGAGGTATTTCGCACAGAGTTTCCAGCGGGTTCGGACGGATACTTTGAAGAACGTCTGAAGTGGGAAGACTTAGACTACCACGGCGAGACCGAGTAAATTCAGAAAAGGAGAATCATCATGAGCAAGAAAATCAAACTGACCGCCATTGAGGACGAATTTGACGACTACGAGGACCTGGGCATCCAGGAGGGGAAAAGCTGGAGCTTTGAGTTTGACCTGACCCCCTATGTAGTCACCTGCGCCATGGCCTGCGGGATGCTGTTTGTGACCCGCTTTGTGCAGAAGCATTTTTTCAACAGATAAGGTTCCTGGTCCCGCCCCAGCCGGGCGGGGCCAGGAACGTGTTCCGGGGAACCGCTCACACCCGGAAGGAAAGTGAGGATGACCTATGATAAAAAAATCCGGTATTATTACCATCTGCGGACGGCCCAATGTGGGCAAATCCACCCTGACCAACGCCTTTGTGGGGGAAAAGGTGGCCATCGTCACCAACAAGCCCCAGACCACCCGGAACCGCATCTGCGGCATCAAAACCCGGGGGGAGTGCCAGTTCGTGTTTGTGGATACCCCCGGCCTGCACAAAGCCCGCACCCGCCTGGGGGACTACATGGTCAACGTGGTGAAGGAGAGCGTGGCCGATGTGGATGCCGTGCTGCTGCTGGTGGAGCCCATCCCCAACGTGGGGGAGCCGGAAAAGCAGCTCATCGGGCGCGTCAAGACCCTGGGCTGTCCCGCTGTGCTGGCCATCAACAAGGCGGATACCCTGGAGCAGAAGGAAACGCTGCTGGAGGTGATTCAGACCTACTGTTCCGCACATGACTTTGACGCCGTGGTCCCCATCTCCGCCAGGACTGGACAGGGGGTGGAGGAACTGCTGGATGTGCTGGAGGGCTATCTTCCCGAGGGGCCTCAGCTCTTCCCCGACGATATGACCTCCGACCAGCCCGAACGGCAGATGATGGCCGAGATCATGCGGGAAAAGCTTCTTCTCCTGCTGGATAAGGAGATTCCCCACGGCACCGCTGTGGAGATCACCCGCTTTTCCCAGCGGGAGGACGAGATTGTGGATGTGGAGGCCACCATCTACTGCGAGAAAAGCAGCCACAAGGGGATCATCATCGGCAAGGGCGGCGCAATGCTGAAAAGGGCGTCCACCCTGGCCCGACAGGATATGGAACGGTTTATGGGGACCAAGGTGTTTTTGAAAACCTGGGTCAAGGTGAAAGAGAACTGGCGGGACAACCCGGCGGCCATCCAGAATTTTGGCTATGGGAACGAGTAGGATGGAGTATTCAAAGGAGGACCTGCTGGAAGCCAAACGGCAGATTGACTCAACCTTGCATAAGCTGCGGGAGACAATCAAAACGCTGGGGGCAAAGGAACGCCCAGAGCGTTATAAATCCCAGATCACCCTGGCGGAGCGCCGGGTGAGGGCGTTTGAACTTGCCAAGTTCCTCATCGAGAAGGAGCTTGAAACGGCCTAAAATTTCCCGCTCATAGTTTTGGTTCCAAACAGCCAGCCTAACCATAGAAAGAAAAGGAGGGCTGCGCTATGGATGAGCGGGGACTTTGGGAATTGTTTTTTGCGACTGGTCTGCCGGAGGCTTATCTGGCGGTGTCTCAGTGTCAGCGGGAGGAGCCTGCGGAAACGGCGTTCAAGCCGAACATGGAACAAGTCTGACGGGGACGCCCCGTCGTACTTAGGAGCGTTGCCTATGCACATCACCACCAAGGCCCTGGTCCTGCGGACGGTGGATTACAAGGAGTCGGATAAAATCCTGACCCTGTTTACCTACGAACAGGGGAAACTCACCGCATCCGCCCGGGGATGCCGGAAAAAAGGAAGCGCCATCGCCGCCGGCTGCCAGCTTCTGGCCTGGTCGGAGATGGTGCTTTATGACTTTCAGGGCCGCTGGTCCGTCAAGGAGGCGGCCACCGAACGGCTGTTTGAAGGGGCGCGCCGGGATATCGAGCGGCTGGCCCTGGGGTGTTATTTCGCCGAGGCGGCGGAGCTGCTGGCAGTGGAGGGCCTGCCCAATCCGGAAATGCTGTCTTTGACGCTGAACAGCCTCCATGTCCTGGATAAGCTGCCCCATAAGCCGCTGCCTCTGGTGAAA
Source organism: uncultured Bacillota bacterium (assembly GCA_947172355.1). GTDB lineage: Bacteria > Bacillota > Clostridia > Oscillospirales > Oscillospiraceae > Lawsonibacter. The sequence continues at coordinate 34,879 of CAMWBA010000006.1, read as the reverse complement.
GCCGCCTTCGAGTGGAAGGCTATGGCCCTGGCAGGGTATGAGCCGCTGTTGGACGGCTGTGCCGTCTGCGGCATTGCCCCGCCCCAAAATCCCAGGTTCCATCTGCGGGAAGGGGTGGTTCACTGTGCCCAGTGCCGAGAGGGAGTGGGAGAAGGGGTGTCTATGCCGCTGAGCCCCCAAGCCCTGGACGCCCTGGCGTATATCATTCACGGGGACCCTAAGCGACTGTTCTCCTTTCAACTGGAGGGAGAACACCTCAAGCAGCTGGCCGACGCCGCCGAAGCCTATCTGCACACCCAGCTGGAGCGGGGATTTTCTACCTTGGATTACTATAAAAGCCTGACGCTTTGAGGGATGCCGGCTCCGCCAGAAGGGAATTTCCGTTTGCCGCAGGCAGACGGTATGAAATCATTCAAAAAAATTTTTCCTTCTTATGCTTTACTCCGCAAAACATAATCCTCCGTCCCGGCGTGCGTACTGGAGCGCCTCCGTTCAAAAGAAGGCTTTTTGGAGCGCTCCATTTTGCAGCCCCTTCTTCGACCGCTTGGAAACAGCGCCTAGGCGCTGTTTTTTGATGGGAACTTTTTGGAACGGAGGGGAATCCAGGTTCTAAGAACATGGGCTGTCCCAATAGAATAGAGAGGAAAGGGGGAGTCCGTATGGCATTTGTGGACGACCGGGCCCGTCCGGAGATGAGCCACCACATTCTATTGGAAGAGCGGGAGCAGCTGGTGATCTCCGGCGTGGAGGAGGTGGAGAGCTTTGATGAAAGTACCATCCTGCTTACCACGGCGCAGGGGGGGCTGGAGATTCAAGGAGAGGGACTGCACATTGAAAAGCTGTCGCTGGATGGGGGAGATTTGAAGGTGGAGGGCCGGGTGAACGCTCTGCTCTATGAACCGGACCGGGGCAGCCGGGGCGGCGGGCTGTTTGCCCGGCTGTTGGGCGGATGACCGTAGATGTGGCACAGCAGAGCCGGGCGCTGTGTCAGGCTCTGCTGCTGGGAGGGGCCATGGGGGTGGTCTACGACCTGTTCCGCATCCTTCGGGTTCGAATCAAGCTCCCCCTGCTGGTCCCCCTGCTGGATATCCTGTTTTGGCTGGCAGCCACCGGAAGCCTGTTTCTCTGGTCGCAAAAGGCTTGGGGCGGACAGATCCGGCTGTATGGGGCGGTCTTCTGCCTGGTGGGCGGAGGGGCCTATTTTTGGGCAATTAGTCCTTGGCTGCTGAAATTGGGGTATCTGGGAGCGGATTTGGCCGCCGTACTATTGGGCATTTTGACCTTCCCCCTGGGGTTGGCAGGCGTCTTTTTGAAAAAAATCAGAAAATTTGCAAAAAACATCTTCCTTTCCGGATGGAAATGGTATAGAATAAAACAGCTAACAGGACAGTTGGACACCGCCGCCCGCCGCCGTGAAGCCCGGGAGAGAGGAGAGCATGACCATGGAGTTCAAACGCGCCGGTTTTTTGACAAAACTCGTGGTATTGGTGCTGCTGATTTATATGGCCATCTCTCTGCTGGACCTCCGGGGGAAGATTCAGGAAGTTCAGGCAGAGCGAGACGTTTTGGCTCGTCTGGTAAGCGACCAAAAGCTGGAAAATCAGCGGCTGGAAGACGCGATCGCAAACAGCGACGACCCTGAGATGCTGGAGCAGGTGGCACGGGACCGAGGCTATGTGGAGCAGCATGAGACGCTGTTCATCGACATAGCCAACTAGGACCTGCTGGAACATTGCGCTTGCCCGGCAAAGAGCCCTCGCCGTTTGGGCATAGCGCGCAGGTCAACCGCGTTCATAATGTGTGTTGTGTTCGAAATTTACAAGGGAGGACGATTTGGGGCAATGGAGCTAGGTGTAGGAACTATCGTGGATGGCAAGGTGACAGGAATCACAAAATTTGGGGCGTTTGTAGCCCTGCCGGATGGAAAATCCGGTCTGGTTCATATTTCAGAGATTGCCTATTCCTATGTGAATGAGGTGAGCGACCACCTGCACGAAGGGCAGGAGGTCAAGGTGAAAATTATTGGAATTGACCAGGCTAAGCGGATCAATCTGTCAATCAAGCAGGTGGAGCCCCTGCCTCAGCGCCCCCCCAGACAGGGAGGCGGTCAGCGCCCCAGCGGAGGGGGCCGCCCCCCGCGCCAGGGCGGCGGTTCGCCGCGCCCTATGGGCTTTGTCCACCAGGCCCCGAAGGAGCCCAGCGACTTTGAGGATAAGCTGAAGCAGTTTATGCAGTCCTCCGACAGCAAGCTGTCGGAACTGCGCTACATCGAAAAGAAGGGCGGAAACCGCCGGGGCGGCGGCGGACGCCGGTAAGTGCATGAGGAGGGGGGCCGTCGGCAGACGGCCCCCATTTGCGTAAAAAAAGACGCCCCATCCGGGGCGCCCATGTGCGGGGAGAGACTCGCACAAAGCATATTGGTCGAGCTGGGACAAGTCTACCATATTTTACCAGATAAGTCAATGGGAAGTTTTGTCGAAGGCTCACGGCGATGGGAGGAGCAAGACAGCAGGCATGAGACCGCAGTCAGGAAAACGATAAGGTCAGGCATTCCCTTCGGCAGCGCACTGGCTATGGTGATCAGCTATACCTCTTGACATTCGGTGAGGTGGGCAATGTTTCGCGGACTGCTCAGCTGGGGCTATGTGATCTATTTCGTTTTGCGGTATGGAAGGAGAATGCGTATGCTCATTATCAACGGCACCGTCCACACCATGGACGGTCTGATCATCGAAAACGGCTTTGTGGCCGTATCGGGGAGCAAGATTGCCCGGGTGGGCCCCATGGAGGAGCGCCCCCAGAGCTGGGAGGGGGAGATCATTGATGCGGAAGGGGGCCATATCTGCCCCGGCTTTATTGACACCCACTGTCACCTGGGGATGTTCGGGGACGCCTTGGGATTTGAGAGCGAGGACGGCAACGAGGAGACCGACCCCTGTACCCCCCAGCTCCGGGCTATCGACGCCATCAACCCCTTGGACCGGTGCTTCTCCGAGGCCCGGGCGGCGGGGGTGACCACCGTCCTCACCGGACCGGGCTCCGCAAACCCCATATCCGGCCAGTTTGCCGCCGTCAAGACCGATGGCCGCTGGGTGGACGCTATGATTGTCAAGGCCCCCGTGGCCATGAAACTGGCCCTGGGGGAGAACCCCAAGCAGGTGTATCACGACCGGGATGAGACCCCGGTCACCCGTATGGCTACCGCCGCCATCATCCGGGAGAACCTGCGTAAAGCGGCGGAGTACGCCGCCAAGCTGGACCGCTCCGCCCGAGAGGAGGATGTGGACCCGCCCGACTACGACGCCAAGCTGGAAGCGCTCCTTCCTGTTGTCCGAGGGGAACTGCCCGTCCACATCCATGCCCACCGGGCGGACGACATCGCCACCGGGGTGCGCATTGCTAAGGAGTTCCGCTTGAAGTGCGTCATCGTCCACGGCACCGAGGGACATCTGATTCCGGAGCTGCTGGCGGAGACGGGATTTCCGGTGATTACCGGTCCCGCCCTGGGAGACCGCTCTAAGCCGGAACTGGCCAATATGACCCTGGAAAATCCTGCGCTGCTCCAAAAAGCGGGGGTGCCCATCGCTATCTGCACCGACCATCCTGAGGTGCCCATCCAGTACCTCCCCCTGTGCGCCGCCCTGGCGGTGAAGGGGGGGATGGATGCGGAGGAGGCCCTGGCCGCCATTACCCTCCAGGCTGCCAGAATCGCTGGGTTGGAGAAAAACTTGGGCTCTATCACCCCGGGCAAGGACGCCGATCTTGTGGTTACCGACCGCCACCCTCTGGAGCTTTTGGGACAGGTGAGGGCTGTCGTTCTGGGGGGACGAAGAATTTAGAAAAAATTAACAAAAACCATTGGACTTCCTTGCTGGTTGTGGTATAATAAAGATAATCGGAGGGGGGCAGTCCTCCCGCCGGTCTATACCAGCCCTCTGGGCGAAAGGAGCGAGTTTATGAAATTCGTATTTACGGACAAAAAGGTGACCCTGCCCGACTCCGTACACAAGTACGCCGAGAAAAAGGTGGGCAAGCTGGACCGTTTCTTTAAGGAGGACGCTACCGCCGCCATCACATTCAGCGTGGAGAAGGAGCGGAACAACAAGGTGGAAATCACCATCCGCTCCAGCGGCACCATCTTCCGGGTGTCGGAGAGTACCTCGGACATGCACGCCTCTATTGATGCCGCCGTTACCACCCTGGAACGGCAGATCCGCAAGAACAAAACCCGCTTGGAAAAACGGCTGCGCCAGGGCGCCTTTGAGCGGGCCTTGGATGTGAGCGAGGTATCCACCTTTGCCCCCGATGAGCCGGAGGAGGGCGAGTACCGTATCGTACGCAGCAAGACCTTCTCCATTAAGCCCATGACCAAGGATGAGGCGATTTTGCAGATGAATCTGCTGGGACACAGCTTCTTCGCCTTCCGGAATGAGGAGGCGGACGGCGCGTTTGCTGTGGTCTACCGCCGCAACGACGGTGACTATGGCCTGATTGAAGACGAACAGTAAAGCGGTACGCCAGCGGGTCCGGGGTATTCCGGACCCGCTGAAAATTTTCTTGACACAAATGGGTTGGGATGGTAATATACTAAACTATAGTCCGGTGCTTGAAAAACCGCAAAGGGGTTTTTCGGCGGACTTTCTACGCCGGCGTGAGAAACATGCTGGATGTAACCATGAAATTCAATCCAGGGCCGCCAGCGCGGCCTGCGGCCTTCGCGCCGCGGCACCTGAGACGGAGTTCGGTTCCAGGTGTTGGATGACAACAGCGCGAAGAACGGAAAAGTAGCGCCCTTTCCGGCAGACAGAGAGAACCCCTCACCGGCTGAAAGGGGGTTTCGGTTGGAGCGGCGTGAAGTGCGTCCGGGAGCGCGGCGGGTAATGCCGTCCGGTTCGGCCCCGATAGCGGCCGCAAAGTGAGAAATGAGAGTGGAACCGCGAGATGATCGCCTCTTATGCCCGAATGGGTGTAGGAGGTTTTTTTGGTTCCCCTCGAAGGAGGCCGTTTATGTTCAAAGCCTTGTACGAGACATTGGAAGCCTACCAGCGGCGGGACCCGGCGGCCCGGTCCAAACTGGAGATCTTCCTGCTGTACCAAGGGGTACACGCCACCCTGTATCACCGGCTGGCCCACTGGCTATACTGTCACAAATGGAAATTCCTGGCCAGGGTGATCTCCCAATGGTCCCGGTTCTGGACGGGGATCGAGATTCACCCTGGGGCCCAAATCGGCCGGCGGTTCGTCATCGACCACGGCATGGGCATCGTCATCGGTGAGACCGCCGAGGTGGGGGATGATGTACTCATCTACCACGGCGTCACCCTGGGAGGCACCGGCAAGGACCAGGGCAAGCGCCACCCAACCATCGGCAACAATGTGCTCATCTCCTGCGGGGCCAAGGTACTGGGGCCCTTTAAGGTGGGGAACAACGCCCGCATCGCCGCCAACGCCGTGGTGCTGTCCGAGGTGCCGGAGGATGCTACCGCCGTGGGCATCCCAGCCCAAATCGTCCGTATCGCCGGCCGCTCCACCCGATACGCCGACGATGTGGACCAGATCAGCGTAAACAACCCAACCCTAGAGAAGCTGGCCGCCCTCAACGCCAGGCTGGAACTGGTGGAGAAGCTGCTGGACGAGAAATATTTGGAGGAAACACACACATGAAAAAGGAGCGGTTCAGATGGAATTGAGGACACTTGTTCGCGATCTCTACGGCGTGGACCAGCCCCAGGGCTGTACCGACGAGGAAATTGCCGCCATGAAGGAGCGCTTCGGTGCGATTCCGGCGGCGGTGGAGGACTTTTGGCGTACCTTTGGCCGCACCAAGGAGTTGAATCAGTGTCAGGACGACTGGATGTTTCCGGAGCAATATTCCAAATGGAAGTGGCTGGAGGAATATGACGGCCTGGTCCTTCTGAACGAGAACCAGGGCTGCTGCCAGGCGTGCGTCCGGCGGGAGGATTTGACCCTCCCCGACCCGCCGGTGTATGAGTTTGTCAACGACGAGGCTCAGGAGCAGATTTCCCCCTCGGTCAGCCAGTTTCTGGAGGCCGCTTTGCTCTATGAGAGCGTCTTTCAGCTGGAGTGTTCTCCGGAGGAGTTTTTTGAGCTGCCGGAGGAGGATCTGGAGGTCATTCAAGCGAAGCTGGCCAAACACCCTGCTGTTCTGAAAAGCTGGATGGAATTTGAGGTTACTTTCTACAGCAGCCGTCCCGACAACCTGGTGGTGGTCATGGATCTGGAAGACCAATACCAGATGCTCTATGGTGCTTCCGGCCGGGAGAGCTACGACGCCCTGCTGGATGTCATGGAGGGGCTGGGCGAGCCCATTTGAATAGAAAATTACAAAATGGAGGAGAATACCATGCAATTATACAACAGTGCCACCCACAAGAAGGAAGAATTTACCACCCATACCCCTGGCCACGTGGAGATGTACACCTGCGGCCCCACCGTGTACCACTTTGCCCACATCGGCAACCTGCGGTCCTACATCATGGAGGATGTGCTGGAAAAATTCCTGAGGTACGACGGCTACGACGTCAACCGGGTGATGAACATCACCGACGTGGGCCACCTCAGCTCGGATGCCGACACCGGCGAAGATAAGATGCTCAAAGGGGCCAAGCGGGAGCACAAAACCGTCATGGAGATCGCCCAGTTCTATACCGATGCCTTTTTCGACGACTGCCGCAAGCTGAACATCAAGACCCCCGATGTGGTCCAGCCGGCCACCGGCCTGATTGACGAGTTTATCAAGCTGGTGGAGGGACTGCTGGACAAGGGCTACGCCTACGTAGCCGGAGGGAATGTCTACTTTGACACCTCCAAGCTGGAGCGGTACTATGTCTTTAACGCCCACGACGAGGAGGACCTGGCCGTAGGCGTCCGGGAGGGCGTGGAGGAGGACGCCAACAAGCGGAACAAAAATGATTTCGTCCTCTGGTTTACCAAGTCCAAGTTTGAGGACCAGGCCTTGAAGTGGGACTCCCCCTGGGGCGTTGGCTACCCCGGCTGGCATATCGAATGCTCCGGCATCTCGCTCAAGTACAACGGCGAGTATCTGGACCTCCACTGCGGCGGCATTGACAACGCTTTCCCCCACCACACCAACGAGATTGCCCAGTCCGAAGCCTTTATCGGCCATCCCTGGTGCAAACAGTGGTTCCATGTCCACCATCTGGTTACCGCGGACAACAGCAAGATGTCCAAGTCCAAGGGGGAGTTTTTGACCGTCTCCCTGCTGGAAGAGAAAGGCTATGACCCCTTGGTCTACCGCTTCTTCTGCTTGCAGTCCCACTACCGCAAGGGGCTGGTCTTCTCCTGGGAGAATCTGGACAATGCGGCCGGGGCCTTCCAGAAGCTGATTGCCAAAATCGCCGCCCTGGACCCGGACGACGGCCCGGTGGACACGGCGACGCTGGAATCGTACAAGGAAAAATTCCGCCGGCAGGTGGGCAGCGATCTGAATACCGCGCTGGGCGTTACCGCTCTGTACGACGCCCTCAAGGCCAAGACCAACGGCGCCACCCGGCTGGCTGTTCTGGACAGCTTTGACCAGGTACTGTCTCTGTCGCTGCTGGAAAAGGCCCACAAAATTCGTGCGGAGCGCAGCAAACAGACTACCGCTTCTCAGGCAGGGTATGCCATCACCGGCGAGGGAGATCCCGCTGTGGACGCCCTGGTCCTCCAGCGGTATGAGGCCAAGAAGGCCAAGAACTTTGCCGAGGCCGACCGCATCCGGGACCAGCTCAAGCAGCAGGGCATCGAGGTCACCGACCTGCCCGGCGGCGCGAGCTGGAAGAGAGTGTAGATCAAACAGGCATTGGGATGCGGTCCCAATGCCTGTATTTTATGCGGTGTGTCAGTCCGTTTTTTGCTCGGAGGTCTGCTGTTCCATCTCGCCCAGGGCTTTTAAGTGGTTCAGCTGAGCTTTGCGGTTTGACTATTTGCGCATATAGATGCCAAGAGCTGTCGCTAAAACGCTGAAGATAAGAAAGGCGGTATCCACCTTCAAGCCAAACGTTCCTAAATCTTGGCGTATATGACAGGCGCCCAAAAAACGGTTTGGGACGTTGCACCGGCGGCGCCCTCACCTGTGCAGATTGGTAGGGGCTTCCCCTTCCGGGGGAGAGGGAGATGGTCCCTGACCGTCTGTGCGTGCTGCGCGGTTCCGGCGCGGATGCCCAACGCCGGAAAAGAATTTTGATTCTTTCCGGCCGTTTGATTATATTCCACAGCTTATCCTCATAGATTGTAAGGAAATACCGGCTGACAATGAGGCCGAAGGAGGAGTTTCAGTGGAAGATCGCAAAATCTACGAGGATATTGCGCTGCGTACCGAGGGCGATATCTACATCGGCGTTGTGGGGCCGGTCCGGACAGGAAAATCCACCTTTATCAAGCGCTTTATGGAGACGCTGGTGATTCCCAATATCGAAAATGTCTATCGCCGGGAGCGAGCCCGGGACGAGCTGCCCCAGAGCGGCTCCGGACGGACCATTATGACGGCGGAGCCTAAGTTTGTCCCGGAGGAGGCGGTGGCGGTCACGGTGGACGGGGGCGCGGCCTTTCAGATGCGGATGATCGACTGTGTGGGCTATCTGGTGCCCAGCGCGGTGGGACAGCTGGAAGGGGAGACGGAACGGATGGTGACCACTCCCTGGTTTGAGCACGAGATCCCTATGGCGGAGGCAGCGGAGATCGGCACCCGCAAGGTAATTTCGGAGCACTCTACCATCGGAGTGGTGGTCACCACCGACGGCACCATAACCGACATCCCACGAGAGGACTATTTGGAGGCGGAAGAGCGGGTCATCTCTGAGCTGAAGGAGCTGGGAAAACCCTTTGTGGTTTTGCTTAACTCCGCCAATCCGGCCTCGGAACGGGCCCGGGCGATCCGCTCTGACATCGCACAGCGGTACGACGTGACCTGTGTGGCGGCCAACTGCCTGGAACTGGATCAGGAGGAGATCAACGCCATTTTAAAGAGCGTCCTCTATGAGTTTCCGGTGAAGGAGCTGGATCTGTTCCTGCCTCCCTGGGTGGATGCCCTGCCCCAAGAACACCCCATTAAATCGGCGCTGTACAGCGCCATCCGGGAGGGTACTGCACAGCTTCACCGGGTTCGGGACGTAGAAAGCGCAGTATCCTCCTTCCGAGACTGTGAGGTGGTCAACGATGCCCGCATTTCGGCCATCGACCTGGGCACCGGGGTGTCCGCCGCTATGCTGGAGCTGCCCAGAACCCTGTTTTACAATACCCTGTCTCAGCAGTCCGGCTTCAGCATCGGGGATGACGGCGACTTGATGGCCCTGCTGACCCAATTGGCCGGGGTGAAAAAATCCTATGACAAGGTGGCTGACGCCCTGCGGGAAGTGGAAGAGACAGGTTACGGCATTGTGGTGCCCCCCATCGACTCCCTGGTGCTGGAGGAACCGGAGATTATGAAACAGGGCGGGCGGTACGGTGTCCGGCTGAAAGCCAGTGCGCCCTCCATCCATATGATTCGGGCGGATATTGAGACGGAGGTATCCCCCATTGTGGGAGGGGAGAAGCAGAGCGAAGACATGATTCACTATCTGCTTCAGGAGTATGAAGGGGATTCCAGCCGGATTTGGGAGGCCAATATCTTTGGAAAGTCGCTCCATGAGCTGGTGAACGAGGACTTGAACGCCAAAATTAACCGGATGCCGGAGGATGCCCGTACAAAACTGCGGGAGACCTTGCAGCGCATCATCAACGAAGGCTCAGGCGGACTGATCTGCATTATCTTGTAAGCGTCCGTTTCACATCTCGCAGCACGCCAGGTGGGGATTGTAGTTTGCCGCAGGCAAACGGCATGAAACCATTCAAAGCTTGTTTCGTTTGCTTCGCAAAATGTAATCCTCCGCCCCAGTGTGCGCACTGGGGCGCCTCCTTTTTAAAAGGAGGCCTTTGATGTGCAGGATTCCGCAGACACTTCATTGACAAAGCTGAAGCGGATAGGAGAGGTTTTCTCCTATCCGCCTTGTAACATTGTATGGGAAGGGTTATCGGGAATGCTTTTTCCTGCGGGGAGATGTGAGATACAGTGCAGCCAGCCCGGCGAGAGACAGAACGCTGAGCAGCGCCCAAAATCCGGTGTGGCTGGCGTCACCGGTCTGAGGATTCTGGTTCCACAAGGGGACCTCTTCGTCCAGAATGTAGATCCATTCCTCTTCTTCCGGATCCCAAACTTTGATATAGGTCTTGGGCACGCCGTCTTCCCAAATGGTGATTTCGTCCGGGCTGTCCGGGTCGTTGGGGTCAGGCAGTTCGGTGGGGTACTCCGGTTCCTCGGACTCATTGGGCTCCTCCGGGTCCTTAGGTTCCTCTGGGTCTTTGGGCTTCTCCGGGTCCTTGGGCTTCTCCGGGTCCTTAGGCTTCTCCGGGTCTTTAGGCTTCTCCGGGTCCTTGGGCTTCTCCGGGGGGGTGGAAGGAGGAGGCGTCTCCTTGCTGTTGGTGAACTGGACCTGGACATCCGGACGCTCGGAAATTTGACCGGACTGAGTAAAGCGATTGGCGGTCCAGCCCGCTTCTTGGTTCTCCGTCACAACAAAGCGGCTCCCTTCGGGCAGATCCTGTATGGTGATGGATTCTCCGCCCGCAAGGAGAATTGTGCCGCCGCTGGAGATGCTGCCCGACTTGGAACCTGTATAGGGATAAACGCCCGTCAGCGGTTGGCCGCCGGCATCCGTTAGGGTAACGGTGAAGCGGAACTCCTTGGCGCGGTCCGCAGCGGTTAGATCGCTGCCTGTCAGCTCTTTTCGGATGGTCAGGCTGCCGGAGGCCGGTGTGGGGATGTCAGGGGTCTTATCTTTGCGGTTGGTGAAAGCGGCCTCAAAGGTCTCGTTTTCCGTGATGGTATCGCTGTAAAAGCCGCTTTCAGGGGTTACCTGCCAGTGGTCCTCCGGCACTTCGGTCACCTTAAACCGGGTCCCTTCGGGAAGCCCCAGAATGGTGACAGAATCGTCATGGTGGAGGTACAGCTTGTTTTCTGTGCTGCTGATAAAGCCCGCCTGGTCCCTGCCGTAAAAGCGGTATTCATAGGGGCCGGGCAGAGGATCGCCGTTTGAATCCCACAGTTCTACCATGAAGGTGAAGAGCTTGGTATAGTCCGAATCGGTCAGACCGCTGTCCGGAACCGTCTTGCTGATGGTCAGTTTGCCAGTGTGGGTCTCGGCGGCGGTCCGGTCGGTGATGACCACAATATTCAAGAGGCTGAACAGGTTGGTCAAGTCAAGACCGCGCAGATCGTCACAGTTTGCATCAATCTTGGCGTTGTCGTATTGGTTTGTAGTGAGGGCCTCGTAGTTTTGCTGGACCCGTGTGCGGATAAAGCCGGTGTCGGTGACGAAGTAGGGAAGTTTATTCTGTCCGCCGTCCTGGTCATGGTATCCATAGTCCACCGCCGCGTTCTTGCCAAAATGCAGATTCATGCTGCGGACCACGCCAGCACCGTCCAGCGTTGCGTCGGTCCAGGCGTCCAATGAGAAAGCGCCGCTGGGCTGGGTCTGCATAAAGGCGGTGATATCCTGTAGGGTGATATCCACATTGTTGTCCTGGGCGTACTGGCGCATGGTTTGGGTCAGCCGGCCTACACCGGCCATTACCGTCACAGCGTCGTTGGCGTCGCCTGCGTCGGCGTAGATGGAGTAGATGCCCACCACCACGGGGATGATGGTGTTGTTCAAGTGGTGTCCGGCGGGAGGCGTGAGCTCCTTCAGATAATACCGGGTGTTGCCGCTGTTGGCGCTGGAGGCCCACACCATCTTTGCCTGGCCTGGGGTGTTGTCGCCGCTGGGGGAGAAGATCAGCAGGCCATTGTGGTCGGTGGTGCCGGAGGCGGTGGGAGCGCCTTGGCACGCCTCGTTGTCATACAGGCCAAACGTCGCGCCGGGGAGACCGGCGCCGTCCTGGTCGATCTTCTGGACCCAAAGTTCCCGGCGTTCGTTGGGAATGTAGATCATAGAACGGAAATTCCGGTTGAACTGGTCCACACTGAGGAAACGGAACGCGCCGGCCTCCAGGGCCTGATTCAGTTCCTCCAGGGAGAGTTGGCCCAGGGATTGATAGCGTTCGCCGGCATTGTCTCCGGAGAGAGGTAGGGTGTGGGTGTCAATGATTCCGTAGATCATGCGCATGTCTCCGCTGCCGTCGGGGTTGTTGAGCTGATAGCGGCTGGCCAGACCGGGCAGGTCGTTCAGCCGCCCCTCCAGGCGGGTGTTGCCCTCGTTCCAGGACAGATACCAGTTGGCGGTGTGGCCGCTCTTGGCCTGCTCCCAGGCTGCTTGGAGCAAGGCACTCTGCCAGGCGGCCTCGTCGCCGCCGGAAATCGGGACCGAGTGGAACCCGCCCATATTGCTGCCGTAAAGGGCCATCCAGCTTTGGTCCGACTTCTTTTGCAGCAGCGGCACCGCCACCACCAGGTCCTCTGCATGGTCCTCCGGGCGGACAGACTCAGAACCTGTAGCAATGGTCCCGCCCGAGGTGAACTGGCCGTATTTTAAGGTCTGCGGGCCGGTGATGTTGGACACAGAGCAGGCATAGGCGCCGGTGGTCCAGCGGTTGGCTACGGTGAGCATGGCGGTTTTGGTGTCGTAGTGAAGCACAATGTCGATGGGCTGTATCCGGTAGCCGTCAAGCGTGGCGGTCTCTTTCAGAATGTAGTAGGCATCGCCACGGTCAGCAAAGTTGAAATAGCCGTCCTCCATTTGGAAGGTGGCGGCGCCTTCTTTGTCTGTGGTGAGGGTGACCAGCGGTTTGCCGTCCGCGGTGGCGCTCTGTTTGCGGTAGAACACGCCGGGTTCGGCGGACGAGTTGTCGGTATACAGGCATTGGATGGCGGCTGGATCGGTGGAAGCGGCTTCCTCGGCAGGGTAGAGCTCAAAGGTTACGCCAGGGAGGGGATTGCCCTCCTGGTCCACCTTTTCAATGCGCTGGAACAGCAGAGGCTGAAGGTTGAAGCGCAGCGCAATGCTGGAGTCGTAATTGCCCCGTTCCAGATAGAACATCCGCAGCGTGTGGGAGGTGTTGCTGGCGTAAGTGCTGCCGTTCCACTTGGTATCCCCCTCCCGGCCGGCGGCCTGATAGAGTGCCCGGAGGGTGGTATGGGTGACCAGGTTTTGGGGATCGGCCGGATTGCTGGGGATGCCTTTGGACTGGAAGGCCCGGCCGATGCAGACGTCGCCGGTCTGGAAGTCGATGGTGCCGTAAATCTCGCTGTGGATGCCGCCTAGGTCCAGCACCAGCACGTCGTCGATAAAGACCCATACGTCATCGTCGCCGGAGAAACCAAAACTCATGGGCTTGGTGCCGCTTCCGGTGTGGATGACACCCCCCGCAGGCTGGCGGAAATCTACGTTTACCGTCATGCCCAGGTGGTGGTTCATGGAGTTGTTGGAACAGTGGACATTGCTGGTCAGAGCGCCGGCTGCGTCCAGGCCGTTGAATACCTGCGCGCCGGTGTTGAAGGGGAAGAAGTTGCCGACGCTGTTTGGATTGGTGCTGCGGTCGGTCCGGGTGGTTGCCGGCGCGTCGTAGAGGACAAATTCGCCAGAGCCTGTGCCGTCCGGCTGGAACTCGGCAAAGTTCTCCCGCATGTTGTAATAATAATAGCCCTCATCGTCCAGCTGGAACAGACCGGTTACGTCTGTGTAACTGGTTTTGCAGTTGTGCCCCAGTTCGGGATCGAAGAGATATTGCAGGGATTCGACGGCGTCGGGGGCAGAAATGCTCTTGCTGCCGTTTTCCCAGAGGTCGATCAGAGATTCGCTCAGATTTTGAATGCCGGTTCCTTCGTAGGGGTGCCCGGCGGAGGAAGTGCCCAGGGTAGCCTCCTGGGTTCCGCTCAGCTGGTAATCCCGGACAAGGGTGTAGTCCCGGTCCGCTGTCAATTTCCCTCTGGCAGACGACAGGTCCAATTCGGGGTACCCGCCGCTCAGAACCTTTTTTACGATACCCTCCATGCCAGCGTATGCATTTCCGTATAAGGTGCTCTCGCCGGCCCCCTTGTTCCAAAGACCAGCGTGAATCAGCCCGTCGCCAAACAAGAGCAGGTGGTTTTGGTTGATGCCCAGATTCCAGTCTTTAACCGTGGAATACGCCGTGTTGGTTTGTCCGGCAATTACATTTCCTTTATTATCCGCGTTGGGCCGAATGTGCCAATCGCTTTTGGTTAAAATGTCGCCGTTGGTCGCGGAAGAAGGGGATTCCTCCTTGACCCAGTAGTCAAACAGGTTTACTGTGACATTTTCCGGAGAGGCGGGGGAAACAATATGTTCATTCAAATCAAGATCAATTGTATAGGGTACAACTGTAATCGTTCGTGCTGGACCCTTGACCCCAAAAAAATCGTTATTTGAAGCGGTAAGCGAATAAGAGGGTGCAGACATTACATTTTGTGGTAGTTGACTGAAGTCCCAAGTGATGTTCAACCAACCCCAAAACGCCTTATAGTACTTGCCGTCCTCTGGATTAAGGTGATTCGCTTCTTCTCGATCAAACTTAAAACCGGCCCAGTCCACATCTTGACTGCTTGAAGTTCCCCAAGCGTAAATTTGGGAAGGCAAGCATCTTTTTAAAACCTGTTCCAAGTCACTGCGGTTGAAAATCGTGTTCATTGGCAGTTTTAAAAACCAAGTTAGATTGCCGCTGCCGTCATTTTCACAGTACATTTCTGCGATATCTGGAATTACCCAGCTCCACTCATTTAAATACTTTTCTACATACACTTCTCCGCCGCCCAGGTCCACAAGAACCTGCAAAGCCGGGGCGGTATCGGTGAGAAGATAGTCTCCGGTGAACGAGGCGTTGAGGACATAACTGCCCTGGTACGCGGACTTCGGAAAGGCGCTGGAATCCCACTGGATTTCTGCCGTCTGCTTCCCGGCCTTCGTCTCGACCGTTACAGACTGGGGGAGGTACTCCGCCAACTGTTCACGGGTGACAGGCGTGTCCGGATTGGCTCCGGGGATGCCTAGTCCCCAAAGGTTTGCGTCCCCCGTTTGGGTCAGTGCATCCGGTTCGTCCTTCCAGGTCCAGTCGATGACGCACAGCGGGCATAGAAACCCGCAGGGCTGGCCCTCCTGAGCTTGGGCGTAACCACAGGTCTCGTCGTGTTCATGGGTGCAGGAGGGGAGGACTGCCGGCGGAGCGGGAGTCTCAGACTCTTCAAGCCCCGCTAGGTTTGTGTCCCGAAACAACTCCGCCGGTTCGGTAAGACCGGCAGATTCCGAAGCGTCCGGAGCTTCGTCCCCGGCAGGGGACCCCTCCGGCGGTTCCTCGGGGGCAGCAAGGCCTCCGCAGGTCTCGTCATGGACATGGATGCAGGGAGCGGCCTCCACAGCGGCCACATAACCGCAGTCTTCGGTGTGGAGCGCATGGTGAGGGCAGAGTCCGCCCTCGGGGGTGTCCGCCGCATAGGTGAGACGGATGCAGAGCAGCGGGGTGAACAGGGAGACCACCAAAATCCAGGCCAATACCTTGGAGCCGCGGCGCTTCAGCAGTCTCTTCCAGCGGGACAGACACCGGTTGCTTCGTTCTTCCATAGATAGAACCTCCTTTTGCCTGTTTTTCTCATTATATCATAGTATTTTGTGTTGTAAATGGGCATATGTGGTAAATTACAAAAAAATCGGATGATTAAAACTGACAAATTTTTTGCCAAACTGCGGTTCTTTTCTGGATTGAACGTGCAAGAATGGCCGGGGGAGGCGGACCGCTGAGGCGAGGATAAATCCTGCCGTCCGGTTGATTTTTTTTCAAGAGCACATTATAATTGTGTTACCAATCACTCCAGGTTCTCGGATAGGTTCCTGCTGCATCGGAGAGGGCGGAATCTATGTGAGGATTTGCCAAGTATGAGGGTTGGAAGACAGAATACATGCTGCCAGTTGCAGCGGAATGAGCAGGTGAACAATATGGCCATCATTGGTATTGACTTGGGCACCACCAACAGTTTGGCTGCGGTGTGGCGAAACGGAACGAGTGAGCTGATTCCCAATGCGGCGGGGGAGTATCTGACCCCCAGTGTGGTCAGTGTGGACGACGACGGCTCAATTTTGGTGGGGGCGGCGGCCAGGGACCGGCTGATTACCCACCCCGAGCGCACCGCCGCCTGCTTTAAACGGGCTATGGGCACCAGCCGCCGTTTTGAACTGGGAGGACGGACCTTTACGGCGGAGGATCTCTCCTCCTTTGTCCTGCGCCGCCTGCGGGAAGATGCCGAGGCCTATTTGGGCGAGGTGGTGGACGAGGCGGTGGTCAGTGTTCCCGCCTACTTCGCTGAGGCGCAGCGCTCGGCGACCAAACGGGCCGGGGCGCTGGCAGGACTGACGGTGGAGCGGCTGGTGAATGAGCCCTCCGCCGCTGCCGTGGCCGGCCATATCGGCGAGGGAGACGAGGACAAAGTGTGTTTGGTCTTTGACCTGGGAGGGGGCACGCTGGACGTCTCTTTGGTGGAGCGCTTTGACAATGTGGTCAGTGTGACCGCGGTCAGCGGGGACAACTTTCTGGGCGGCAGAGACTTTGACGAGCTGATTGCCCGGGGCTTCTGCCAGGACTGCGGCCTGGACTTTGACGCCCTGTCCCGCCAGCGGCAGGAGACCCTGATCCGCCAGGCTGAGACCTGCAAAATCGCCCTTACCTCCCGGGAACCGGTGATTATGGCGGTGTCGGACGACGAAATCTCCGCTTCGCTGGCCCTTACCCATGAGTGGGTGATCCGAAAGAGCAGTTCGCTGTTTCAGCGGATGCTGGCTCCGGTGCGCAAGGTCTTCTTGGATGCCGGAGTGGGCGTCAGCGAGCTGGACGAGCTGGTCATGGTGGGCGGCTCCAGCCATATGCCGGCGGTGCGCCGGTACATCGCCAAGGCCCTGGGCCGGGAGCCGGCTGCCGGAGCAAAGCCCGATACCGCGATTGCGGCCGGCGCTGGGATCTGCTCTGGAATGAAGGCGCGGGCCAAGGACTTAAAGAAGCTGGTTCTGACCGATGTGTGTCCCTTCACCCTGGGGATTGCCACACTGAATGAGGCCGAACAGGGCCGGGACCTGATGTCGCCCATCATTGAGCGCAACAGCGTGCTGCCCTCCAGTAAGGAGGGGATCTATCATACGGCCCGGGATGGACAGAAGTCCATCCACGTTCAGATCTATCAGGGGGAACAGCGTTACTGCCAGGACAATACCTTTTTGGGTCACTTGGAGATTGCCGTTCCCCCAGCCCCCCGGGGACAGCAATATATTCGGGTGCGCTTTACCTATGACATCAACGGCTTGCTGGAGGTTATCGTGACGGGCAGGGACGGCCAGAGCGCCCGGCTGGTCCTCCAAGGTTCCGGCATGAGCGACGCAGAGGTGGAGGAGCGGCTGAAAGAACTGGAGGCCCTCAAAATGCACCCCAGAGAGCAGGAGGGGCCACGTACCCTCATTGCCCGGGCACAGCGGCTGTATGCCATGACAGTGGGGGATATCCGGGACCGGGTGGCAGATATGCTGGACTGGTTCCAGAAGGAACTGGCTACCCAGGAAGCGATGCGGGTGGCCAAGGCCAGCCGCAAGGCCGGCGAGTTCTTCGACCAGGTGGAGGCCTATTTGGGAGTGGGGGACCTGCCGCCTCAGGATTTGGAGCCCCTGGCTGGCGATGAGGAGGGAGAGGAATGAGCTGGCCTTGGAGTCAGCTGGGGCTGACCGGCCCGTCCAGCCTGTCCCAAGTCCGCCGCGCCTATGCGGAAAAATTGAAAATTACCCACCCGGAGGAGGACCCGGAGGGCTTTCAGCGTCTCCACTCCGCCTATCAAATGGCCAGCCGCATGGCCCGTCAGCAGGAGCGGACCGGCCGAACCGGGCCGGCGCTCTTCCAGGCGGAGGCGGAGGAAAAGCACCAGGAAGAGTCCCGCCGCCCGCCGCAGACGGAGGAACAGGACTTCGACTTTGAAGAGCTGCTCCAGGGGGAGGAGCCCCGCCGCCGCCCGCCGCAGACGGAGGAACAGGACTTCGACTTTGAAGAGCTGCTCCAAGGGGAGGAGCCCCCCCGCCGCGCTTCAAGGGGGACAACAAAGGACTGGGACTTTGAACGCCTGTTTGCGGAAGGAGAGGCGGAGCGGGCGGAGGCCCGCCGCCGCCGGGGAGAGGAGCGGCGGAGAGCCCAGGAACATGCCCGAGAGCGCGAGCGGCACCGCCGCCGGGAGAAGCAGCTGGCCTACGAGAAGGAGCGGCGCACCCAGTCCCAACAGGAGCAGGCCCGGTGGCAGAACACGGAAACCATCCTCCATACCATTGAGATGATGTACAGCGCCAGGGCGGCGGCGGAGAACTGGCAGAGGTTTTTCCAAAGCTCCCTCTTTCAACACAACAAGGGGAGCATTGACCTGATTTTTGGACTGGAGGACTTTGTAAGCGCCCACCAGGACCTGGACCGCTGCATCCAATCCGCCCTGTTCCTGGCCTATGGCTTTGACAAAGGGGTGGCCCGGCCCGAGCTGCGGCCCTTGTATCAAATGCTTCTCCCCTCCTGGCAGGCAGCGGGAAAGGAGCAGAGGAGAAAAAGACTGTATCAGGTGGGCACCGTGGTTGGCGGCATCCTCTTTGTTCCGCTCACAGTGGTGCTGCTGACATCCGGCTGGCTGCTGCTGCTTTTGCTCTTTGTGGTGCTGGTTCCCTTTGTGCTGGTGAAAACCTGCGTGAAAAAGTGCCCCCTGGGACGGGGAAAGCGGGCCGACCCAGGGGTGATTGCCACCATCCTATGTCTGGCAGCGGCGGCGGCTGTGATTTTTGTGCCCAGCCTGCGGGAAAGGTTGGACGGGTCCTTCCGAGCCCAGGACTTGCGGACGCAGGTGTGCGGCTATATGGAGGAGGACTATGGCGTGGCCTTCCGCTCCCATTACAACAAGGAATCTCCCCGCTTTGACAACGTTTTTTCCCCCGCGGATGCGCCGGACCGGCTGTTCCTGGCCGGACCGGACGGGGACAGGGGAGAGAACAGCCCGGGCTATACCACCAATTATCCCGATATGATGGTGCTGTGGGCTCTGGAGGACTTTGCTGGGGAACAGGGACTGGACGAGGTGGACTTGGTAAACCGGAATCAGAACCTGGAGCGCTGGCAGACCTCCGGCACCTATCTCATTGTCCTGCCCCCCTATGGGGCGGGGGATACCATTACCGCGTTGGGGGAACGGCTGGAAGAGCTGGCACAGAAGGCATGGTATCAGCGCAAGCCCCCTGCCTTTCGGGTGGTGCTGTGCAGCGACCAACTGGCGGAGGGCCGCTTGATTCTCCAGGAGTATTCGTCCTCCCAGGGGGCGTTTGACGCGGAGACCGTCCGGGAACGGTATGAATCCTCCTTTGGACAGTCCTACTGCGCCCAGCTGATTCAGGAATGCCAGCTGGACCGGGACTTTACAAAGAGCGATGCGGAGGAGATCTATACCCTCGCCAACGGCGGTGTGGCGGAGCTGAGGGAACGGACGTGCTGTAGGGTTTACGGTCTGGACGGGCAGGGCCGGGTGGCTATGGAGTATTATATGCCGGTGGACAACGCCGACGTGAAAATCTTATACTGTGTCCCAGGCGGCTTTTGGGAGAATGGCGGAACCCAGGAGCAGATTTCCTTCTACCAGGTGGTCAGCCGAGGGTCAGGTCTGGGGGCCCTCCGGCTCTATTATCCCTGGCTGCCATAGCGGCTGAGTTTGCCGCCCAACAAGGAAGGACAAGCGGAACAAGCAAAAAAATTTTTGAAGCGTGCAATAAAAGGGCTTCGCTGCGCGTTTCTTATGTGACAGGAGAAATGGACCATGAGGATGAGTGTCCAGACAACCAAAGGGGACAATGGCCGCAGCCAGGAGATGGAGAAACTGCTGCTCCGGGTGGGGCAGGGGGATCGGGGGGCATTTGCCCAAATGTATATGCAGACCAGAGAGGCGGTATATGCATTGGCGCTGTCGGTGCTCCACGACGCCCAGGAGGCCCAGGATGTGGCCCAGGATGTCTTTGTCCAGGTGTGGGAGCGGGCGTCCGGCTATCAGCCCAAGGGCTCGCCCATGGCCTGGCTGTTCACCGTCACCCGCAATTTGGCCCTGACCCGCCTGCGCCGGAGCGGACGACAGGTGGGACTGGAGGAGGAGGCGTGGAACGCCATTCCTGCCCAGGCTCCGGATGTGTCTCCGGAGGACCGCCACCTGCTGCAAGAGGCGCTGTCTAAATTGGGCGGGCAGGAGCGGCAGATTGTCCTGCTCCATGCCGTGACCGGGCTGAAACACCGGGAGATTGCGCGGCTGCTGGAACTTCCGCTGTCCACTGTCCTGTCAAAATACCACCGCGGGCTGAAAAAATTACACAGCCTGATGAAAGGAGAGAGCGACCGATGACGGAACGGGAATTGGAACAAAGGTTGGCAGACGCCCTGGCGCGGACCGCCCCCGACGACCTGGACGCGATCCTCTCCCGCTGCGGTGCGCAAAACGGGAGCGTGATGGAAATGAAAGCGTTGAAACCGGATCAGAATATCATAGACGTGGAAGTGACCGAACTGAAACCTGGGAAGAAATGGAACCGCTGGCTGGCCGCCGCCTGCGCGGCGCTGGTCCTGCTGGGGGCGGGGGGCGGTGCCGCGCTGGCCTATCAAAACAGCTATGCTGTGGCCTCGGTGGTGTCTCTGGATGTAAACCCCAGCATTGAGCTGAGGGTCAACCGGGGAGAGCGGGTCATCTCCTGTACCGCCCTTAACGAAGAGGCCGCCGCAGTGCTGTTCTCGATGAACGGCGGCGCGGACCTGAAGGGGACCAAGCTGGACGTGGCGGTGAACGCCATTGTGGGCGCGTTGGTCCAGGCGGGCTACCTGGACAGCATCTCCTCCGCCATCCTCATCTCGGTGGAGGACAACAACCAGGATCGGGCCGCCCGCCTCCAGGCGGAGCTGGTGGCCTCGGTGGACGGGGTGCTTCGGACCCAGGCCCCCAATACCTCTGTGCTCAGCCAGGTCCTCACAATGGACGCCGGGACAAGTGCCGTCTATGGCAGCGGCATCTCCATGGGCAAGTCAGCCCTGGTACAGAAGGTGTTGGAGCGGAACGGCGCTGGCGACAAAGCTTTTGACCAGCTGGCCGCCCTGTCGGTGGAGGAGCTGAACGACCTGCTGGAGACGGGGGAAACCCGTATCCCCATCGGCAAGGCAGCCGCCGCTATGGCGGTGGAGACCTACGCCGGGACGGCGGAACTCAGCTCCACCACCACCGATGTGGACCCGGAGCTGGATGAGTTCCCGCCCCACTATGAGGTGGAGCTGAAAACCAGCTGGGGGGAATTTGATTATCGGGTGGATGCCTTTACCGGGGAGGTACTCAGCGGACCGAAGGATATTTTCCCTGCTTCCGCGGACCCAGTACCTCAGGCGCCGGATGTTCAGACGCCCAACACCCAGACACCCAGCACCCAGACACCCAGCACCCAGACACCCAACACCCAGACACCGCCCTCTGCGCAGACGCAGGACATCGGACTGGCTGCCGCGAAGAAGGCGGCCCTGAGCCACGCCGGGCTTTCTGAGTCCCAGGTCACCGGGATGAAAGCGGAGCGGGACTGGGATAACGGCCGGCTGGAGTATGAGGTGGAGTTCTGGTATGGGGCTGTGGAGTATGACTACACCATCCTGGCCGCTGACGGGTCCATTTTGAAACAGGAGCGGGACGACCACGCCGGCAGCGGGTCGGGTACGAGCTATATCGGTGAGGCGGAAGCAAAAGCCGCCGCGCTCAGCCATGCCAGCTGCCTGGAAAGCGCTGCGGTCTACTGCAATGTCTGGATGGATTATGACGACGGCCGCCCGGAGTGTTATAAGGTGGAGTTCTGCGCCAACGGCACTGAGTACGAGTATGAAATCGGCTTGTATGACGGCAGTATCCTCAAGCATGAGTCTGAGAGCTGTTCTTCCCACCACAGCGGACAGGGAAGCCACCACACGGAAACGTCATCCGCTGATATTGGTCAGGCGGCGGCGAAACAGGCCGCGCTGAACCACGCTGGGCTGTCGGAGAGCCAGACCACCAAGATGAAGGTGGAACGGGACTGGGACGACGGCAGGCTGGAATATGATGTGGAGTTTAAGTCCGGCGGCGTGGAGTATGAATACACCATCGACGGCACGACCGGAGCTGTCCTGGAGTATGAACGGGATATTGACGACTGAGGCGGGAGCGCCGGGGCGAAACAAAGCACGGCGGGCAAAATGAGCGTTTGGACGCTGAATTGTCCTGAAAATTGCCGCCGCTATGGTTCCGTGGACAGAATATGGGACGGAAAATGTTCAGAAAACCGCAGCTGTCAGCAGATTTTTAAATAAAATAGAGGGAAAAGCGCGGTCAGGTTGTATACAACCTGACCGCGCTTTTTTTGTTTGCTCAGTATAACATATCGGCAGACTTTTTCAATACTTTAGCCCCCAGCCATAAAAATTTTCAACAAGTATTTCCCGGCGGGCGGCGCGGTCAGGTTGTATACAACTTGACCGGGCGGCGTGCGGGAGGTGCAGCCGGGGATGGCGCGGAAAGCAAGTGCCGCAGAGGGGCAGATGATCCAGTACAACACCATCAAAGCCCGCCTCTACCCCACACCGGAGCAGGCGGAGCTGTTTGAAAAGACCTTCGGCTGCTGCCGCTACCTCTGGAACCGAATGCTTGCCGACCAACAGCGGTTCTATGAGGAGACCGGGGCCCACTTTATCCCAACTCCGGCCAAGTACAAAACAAGTTCGCCCTTTCTGGCCGAGGTGGACAATCAGGCCCTGATTCAAGAGCACAACCAGTTGTCTCGGGCGTTTCGGGCGTTTTTTAAACACCCGGAGTCCTTCGGGTATCCCAACTTTAAGCGCAAAAAGGACGACCGGGATTCCTTTACCGCCTGCAACCACGAGTTTGCCTCCGGCCCCACCATCTACACCACATCGGACGGAATCCGCATGACCAAGGCGGGGATTGTCAAGGCCAAATTTCCACGGCGGCCTCAGGGGTGGTGGAAGCTGAAACGGATTACCGTCAGCAAAACACGCACGGGAAAGTACTTCTGCTCCATTCTGTATGAGGCCGCAGTGAAGCAGCCGGAGGCAGTCACCCCCAGGGCGGAGACCACCGTGGGGCTGAAATACTCCCTGGCCCACTTCTATGTGGACGACTCCGGCCATTTGGCCGACCCACCCCGGTGGCTGAAACAGTCCCAGGCGAAGCTGGCAAAGCTCCAGCAACGATTGGCCCGGATGGAACCCGGGTCCCAAAACTACGCAGAAGCGGTACAAAAATACCGCCTGATCCATGAGCACATCGCCAACCAGCGGCGCGACTTTCTCCACAAGGAATCCCGGCGGATAGCCAACGCCTGGGACGCCGTGTGCCTGCGGGCCGACGCACTGGACGAGATGGCGAAAATGCTTACCCAGGACCCCAGCGCTGTCCGGGAGTCCGGCTACAGAATGTTTCGGGAGCTGCTGCGGTATAAGCTGGAACGGCAGGGAAAAGCCCTGATTCTGGTGGACCGCTACACCCCCACCACACGGACCTGCTCCGCGTGCGGCCAGGTGCAGCCGGAGATCCCCTATCCGCGGCGGAGCTGGCGCTGCCCCCGATGCGGCACAAGCCACGACCGGGAGGTCAACGCCGCGGTGAACATCAAGCGCTGCGGCCTTGCACAATTTGCAGGGCAAAGCGCCTAGCACAAGTTTAAGGCGGCTGGCCGCCTATCCGGTCGGGATGCCGGGGAAGGCCCGCGGTCCGGCCGGGGGAGCGTTGAGCGAAGCGGAATGAACCGCTTCCGCTTTGCTCAGCGTTTTCCAGGCTGGAGGGCGGGAAACGAGAGGGCGTGTGCGCACGCCCAAAGCCCGAAAGGGTATCCAAAATATTATGACGATGAAACGCGGCCCGCAGGATGAAGGGCCAGGAGCGGTTAGGGAGATTTTTATGCTCTGCATCACCATGCGAAAAGGCGAATACCTCACCATCGGCGACCATGTGGTTATTCAACTGGACCGCCTTACGGCGGAACGGGCGCACATGACCATCAGCGCCCCTAGAGAGATCCCCATCCTCCGGGGCAAGGTGTTGGAACGGGAGGGCGGCGAACGCCCCGGCTGCGTGTACGACACCTGAGAACTGTTCGGTTTCAAACGGCTGACGAGCCGGTTGAAATATAGTACCTGCGCTGTACCCCGGCAGTCCGGCCGGATACCGGAAAACAGCGCTCCGCCATTTTGTTTGTGGGAGAACAAAGGAATGTTCAAACACACGAAAATTTTGCTAAGGAGGCAAAAGTAATGCGTATTCAGCACAATATAATGGCTATGAACGCCTACCGCAACTACAACAACAACACCAAGGCCCTGTCCGGCAACCTGGAGAAGCTCTCCTCCGGCTACAAGATCAACCGCGCCGGTGACGACGCCGCTGGTCTGGCTATTTCCGAGAAGATGCGCGCTCAGATCACTGGCCTGGAAGCCGCCCAGAAAAACGTTAAGGACGGCATCTCCCTGGTGAAGACCGCTGAGGGCGCCATGCAGGAAGTTCAGGACATGCTCAACCGCATGGACTATCTGGCTACCCAGTCTGCCAACGGCACCTATGACAACGAGGTCGACCGCGCCAACCTCCAGAAAGAGGTCGCCGCCCTGAAGACCGAAATTAACCGTATTGCTGACTCCGCCAACTTCAACGGCATCAAGCTGCTGGACGGCTCTTTGAGCAGCAAGGGCAAGGTCGCCGCTCAGGCTGAGGCTGCCGCCGCTCTGGAGGCCGCTCAGGCCAAGGCCAGCGCAGCCGCCCAGGCCAAGACCGAGAACGGTCTGAACCGTATGCCCACCGCTGACATCGCCGCCAGCGACAAGGCTCATGAAGTGGCCGGCAGCAAGAACATCTATGATACCACCAGCGCCAGCGCTGTAAAGGGTTCTTTCACCATCGACCTGAACACCTTGAAGTGGAATTTGGACAATAGTACCATGGCCTCCACTGGTTCGGGCACTTCCGTTGGTGCGGCTGGCTTTACCCTTACCATTGGCAGCGGCTCTAAGGCGCTCAAACTTCAGATTAACGGCAGCAAGACAATTTCTACGAACACCGCATATGTGGTCAGCAGCAACGGTACTTCTACCGCTACCGCCGGTTTTGTTACCGCGACAAATGTGGCTAAGGACTTGGTGAATGGTGCGGCTGGTGCGGCTGGTGCGGCCAATGCCACGGTCACCCTCAATGGTGTTGACTGGACCATGAGCGCCGCTGGCGGCGTGCTGACCTTCACGATGAAGGATAAGCCCACCTCCGCCTCCACCGCCCGTGTGGACTTCAATGTCAAGACCAGTTTTGCTTCTGATACCACTGCCAACGATGGTACTGTTACCATGACTGGCGCGGTCCAGGCCGGTACCCAGCCCCAGACCGTGGGTGTTGCACCGGTTGACGGCAACCGGGCCAACACCACCTTCGACATCTATGCCTCTGACATCACTGACGGCACTGTTATCACAGTGGGCACCAAGTCCGTCACGCTGAAAGTGGGCGCCAACGGCAAGGCTACTCAGGGCAGCACCGCTGCTGTGATTGATCTGACCGCCTATGAGGCTGGCAGCCTGTCCGACGCCCAGATGCACGACATCCTGTCCAAGATCGTGAAGGGTATCGGCACCAACGTCAACCACACGCTGGGCAGTGCTACCGGAGCTACCTTCGAGGTCGGCGTGGGCAGCGACGGCCACAGCATCCGTATCCAGCGCAACGACAACAAAACCGCCAACATCTACACGACCAAGGAAGACTTGGCCCAGGTGTTCAAGATCAAGAAGGCTGGCACCACCCTGGACATCTCCAAGGAGGAGGCGGCCGCTGCGGCTTCCAACTTCAAGGGCGATCCTCTGACCCTCCAGATTGGCGACACTTCCGACGACTTCAACCAGATGAAGGTTGACATTGGCGACATCCACGTGGGCGCTATGGGCATCATTGGCAGCAACGGCACTGTTGAGGATGGCAAGAGCATCGATGACGTGGACATCGGCACCCAGTCCGGTGCGCAGGCCGCGATCGACGTCATCAAGGGCGCGATCAACTATGTGTCCGGCATCCGGGGCGACCTGGGCGCTATCCAGAACCGTCTGGAGCACACCGGCAACAACCTGTCCGTGATGGCGGAGAACATCCAGGACGCCGAGTCCACCATCCGCGACACCGATGTGGCCGAAGAGATGATGAGCTACGTCAAGAACAACATCCTGGTCCAGTCCGCCCAGGCCATGCTGGCCCAGGCCAACCAGGTGCCTCAGGGCGTGCTCCAGCTGCTGGGCTAATCCGCAGATTAATTGCGGGGCAGCCTAAAGCGGCCGCAGGCCGCTGCCAAACCGGAGCCCAGCGAAGCGGGTCCGGTTTGGAGAGGAGACACAGCGCAGTGAGTGAGCGTTCGGCGGAAGCCGGAAGCGAAGGATACGGAGCTTGTGTCGACGAAGGGCGTGCTCCAGCTGCTGGGTTAATCCGCAGCTTCGCAGTTCCAGCATATACCCAAAGAAACAGGGCCGGGCTTGTGCCCGGCCCTGTTTCCTTGAAGCATCGTGCCATTTCATTTTTAAATGGAAGGGCCCGTTTCAGAATGAAATGGTATGAAAGGAAGAGCGCTATGACCACCATTGAACTTGCACGGCGTATGGCCGAATTGGGGGAACAGGAGGACGCCTGCCAGGCGTATCACATCGCCATCCAACAAAATCAGGGCCAGGATTTGGACCAGGATATGGAAGCGGCGGTGTATATCCTCCGGAACGGCGGCGACTATAAGATTTCGTATACCTGCTTCCGGAACCTCTACAACCAGGGCTATCACCGGGAGGACCTGCTGCCCCTGATGACCGCCGTGTTTTATGAGCCAAACATCAAATTGCTCAGCGGCCGCTATGAGCGCAACTGTAAGCTGCTGGCCAAGTACCCTTACCTGTTCCGCAAGGATTTTTTGCCCTTTGAACAGCTGCCGATCCGATTCTATCCCTACGACGATTATGGCTTTATCCCCTATGACCCCGCCCAGGACCGCTTCGGCGACTATGTGAACTTTAAACATCCCGTTGTCAGCCGGAACTTTTTTAAAGACTTGGACAAGCCGATCCTGGCCAGCGACGTGTACTCCCAGTATGAATTGGAGTACCTGTGCGACAACGTGCGGGACAGCGAGTTTGTGGGCCGGGAAAACCATATCTACCTCCATTATTCCGACTGGGGGACCTTCTGTGCTCACCTCCAGTGCATCAACCTGCGCCGAATTTTGGAGACGGAGAAAATTGTATTCTTGATCGGCGACGAGCTCAGCCAGTACCCAATCGACTTTTCTGCGCGCTTCGGAATTGACTACAGTCAGTTCCCCATAAAACCCCTGGGCATTCGGGAGGTGAACCGCCTGATTTGGCACACCCAGCTGTCTACCCACAACGGCGGCGACTTCTTTAATGAGGTGTTCGACTCCCACCCCAACCTGCTGGTCATGCCCTCCCTGAGGTTCGACAATATCACCGACCAGCTTGAAAAAATACGCGCCAGCCTGGAGGCGTCCCAAACCCTGTCGGACGCGTTCCAGAATCTGGGGGCGAATTGCTCCCACAGAATTGTGGAGGAGCTCTACCACATGAAGGACCTCACCGATAAGGACCTGCTGGTGGCGATCTATTTCAGCGATAAGCGGGGCGCCGCTTCACTGGACCCGGCCTCCCGCATCGCGCCGGCCCTCTTCTTCCAGCCCCACTTTCACAATATTGTGTACAGCCTGGGCACCAAAAACAGCTTCGCTGCCCTGTACTCCAAACAGTATGAGCAGGTGTGCAAGTCCCCCCTGTTCCGGGCCTTCCAATACATCAAAACCTTTACCCCGATGCGCCGGCCTACCACCAGCCACGGCGCTACGGTGAAGTTTATGTATCAGTCCGCGCTGGAGTCGGTGGAGAAGAAGGAAGAGAAAAAATCGGTGGTCAGCGACGCAATCTCAGAACGTGTTCTGAACCGCAGCTTTATGATCGACTGGCAGGACCGGCTCTATAAAGACAGCCGCCTCGTCCGCTTTGAGGACGGCAAGCTGAATCCAAAAGCGACCTTTACCGCCTTGGCCGCCTTCCTGGACTTGCCCTACACCGAGAGTATGACCTATTGTTCGCTGTGGGGCAAGCAGGACGCCGAGAGCTATGAGGGAAATGTCCGGGGATTTGACCCCGCTGCCATCTACCGCACCTATGACGAGTATATTAACGATGATGAGCGGTATTTCATCGAATTCTTCCTCCGGGATGCGTATGAGTTCTATGGCTACGGCTTCCAATACTACGACGGAGCGCCGATGGATGAGACCAGGGCCAAGGAGCTTATCGGAGGATTTGAGCGGATGAATCACTATATCCGGGAGACCTGGAGAAATATCTATATGGAAGCAGAGGTGTCGCAAAACGGCAAGCGTGTGGACGCGGAGACAGAGCGGACCGTCCAGGAAAAACTGCTGGAAGCGAATATTGAAAAATTTTCCAAGGAACGTCTGGAGCACGCCAAAATTCTGCTGCAAGGGCTGAACTTTGTCAACCGCCATGGCCAGCCTCTGCACATGATGCCCAAGCTGGAGCTGGACCCGGCGCTGCTGGAACAGCCGCTGTATCACTAAGGAGAAGTTTATGGAAAAAGGAACCGTGTATTTTTTCACCGGCCTGTCCGGCGCAGGGAAAACAACGCTGGGCGGATTGTTCCACCGGCGGCTGAAAGCAAAAAAACCCAATGTGGTCCTGCTGGACGGCGACCTGATCCGCCCGGTTTACAATGAGGACATCGGCTATGGCGACGAGGACCGGGTGAAAGGAGCGCAGCGCACCTTCCGGGTGGCCAAGATGCTGGCCGATCAGGGCATTGACGTGGTGGTATGCAGCATCTGCATGTACTCCGCGGTGCGGGCCTGGAGCCGGGAACATATTGACCAGTATCGGGAAATTTATATTAAAGTCCGGCGGGAAACGCTGCTCCAGCGCAATCAGAAGGGTCTTTATACCGTCGGGACCAACGTGGTAGGAGTGGACCTCCCCTTTGACGAGCCCCAGCATCCGGATGTGGTGGTGGAAAACGACGGCGGGGAGACTCCGGAGGCCATCGTGGAGCGATTGGAGGGAGAGCTGCTGTGAAGGCCCTGATTTTGAACTCGGGAACGGGCAGCCGGATGGGGGTGCTGTCCTCCCAGCATCCCAAGTGTATGACGGAAATCTCCAGCCGGGAGACCATTCTCTCCCGCCAGCTGCGGATGCTGTCGGAGGCCGGCGTGACCCAGGCGGTGATTACCACCGGCCCTTTCGAGGAGGCGTTGGCAGACTACTGCCGCAGCTTGGACCTGCCCTTGGAAGTTACCTTTGTCCATAATCCCGACTATGCGCAGACCAACTACATCTACTCCATCTATTTGGCCCGGGAGCATCTGGATGAGGATATCCTGCTGCTGCATGGGGATTTGGTATTTGAAAACGCCGTGCTGGACGCCATGCTGGCCTGCGAGGGCAGCTGTATGGCGGTAAGCACCACTCAGCCGCTGCCGGAAAAAGACTTTAAGGCGGTAATTCGGAATGGACAAGTGGTCAAAGTTGGAGTAGAATTTGTTCAGGACGCTGCCGCGGCCCAGCCCCTGTACCTTCTGCGGCGGGAGGATTGGCGGCGTTGGCTGGATGAAATCGAGAAGTTCTGCCAGCGGGGAGAGCGGTGCTGCTATGCGGAAAAGGCATTGAATGTGCTGGACGGAGCCTGCCAAATTCTTCCCCTGGATGTGGAGGATATGCTGTGCAGCGAGGTGGACAACCCGGAGGATTTGTCGCTGGTGTCCGCCCGCCTGCTGGCGGTGGAGGCCCGGACGGTCTATATGTGCTTTGCCGCCGACATCCTCCACAGCGGACATATTGCCATTCTCAAAAAGGCCAGGCGGTTGGGCCGGCTGATTGTCGGGGTCCTCTCAGATGAGGCGGTAGCCAGCTACAAGCGCTTTCCCCTGCTCCCCTATCCGGAGCGGAAAGCCATGCTGGAGAGCATAGCCGGCGTATCCCGGGTGGTGGAGCAG
Source organism: uncultured Bacillota bacterium (assembly GCA_947172355.1). Taxonomy (GTDB): domain Bacteria; phylum Bacillota; class Clostridia; order Oscillospirales; family Oscillospiraceae; genus Lawsonibacter. The sequence goes on along the minus strand of CAMWBA010000006.1, from coordinate 4,781 downwards.
AGAACGCTCAGCTATCGGGAAAACCTGGAGGCCCTCCGGCCGGATTTTGTGGTCCACGGGGATGACTGGACCTCCGGCGTGCAAAAACCCATCCGGGACGAGGTGGTGTCTGTCTTGGCCGGCTATGGAGGGCGGCTGGTGGAGTTCCCCTATGCGCGGGATGAGAAGTATCAGGTCCTGGAGACCCGGGCACGGGCGGAGTTGTCCCTGCCCGATGTCCGCCGGGCCCGGCTGCGCCGGGCCATCGCCATGAAGGGACTGGTCTGCGCCATGGAGGCCCACAGCGGGATTACCGGATTGATTGTGGAAAATACGGTGGTCTATCAGGACGGCGGCGCCCGGCAGTTTGACGCGATGTGGGTCAGTTCCCTGTGCGACTCCACCGCCAAGGGCAAGCCGGATATTGAACTGGTCGATATGACCTCCCGCTTTCGCACCATTGATGATATCATGGAAGTGACCACCAAGCCGATTATCTTCGACGGAGACACCGGCGGACTGACAGAGCATTTTGTCTATACCGTCCGGTCTCTGGAGCGGATGGGGGTGTCTATGGTCATCATTGAGGACAAGGCGGGGCTGAAAAAGAACTCCCTGTTTGGCAACGAGGTGGAGCAGACCCAGGATACCATTGAGAATTTTTCCGCCAAGATTGCGGCGGGGAAACGGGCGCAGAAAACAAAAGACTTTATGATCTGCGCTCGGATTGAAAGCCTGATTTTGGAACGGGGGATGGAGGACGCCTTAGAGCGGGCCTTCGCCTTTGTGAAGGCTGGAGCGGACGCCATTATGATCCACAGCCGGAAAAAAGACCCCGCCGAGATTTTTGAGTTTATTCAGCGCTTTCGGGCAGAGGACCGGACCACACCGCTGGTGGTGGTGCCCACCTCCTTTAACAGTGTGACAGAGGAGGAGTTCAAGGCGCGGGGGGTAAATGTGGTCATCTATGCCAACCAACTGACCCGCACCGGATTCCCGGCGATGCAGAATGCGGCAAGGACCATCTTGGAACACCACCGAGCCAAAGAGTGCGACGATCAGTGTATGTCCATCAAGGATATTATTACGCTGATTCCGGAGGAGGCATAATCATGCAGACCCTTTTGTCCCCGGACAACAACTTTCGGGAGCTGGACCAATATCTGGCGCAGTACCAGCAGATTTTTTTGGTGTGCAGCGGCTCGTTCCGCCGCCTTACGGTGGGGGCCCACTTGAAAGAATTGGAGGGGCAAGGGAGAATTCTGCTGCGTTCCTTCTGCGGCTTTTCCCCGAATCCCAGCTGGGAGGAGGTTCAAAGCGGCACGGCCCTCTTTCAAGCCTCCGGGTGCGGGCTCATTGCCGCAGTGGGCGGGGGGAGCGCGATTGACACTGCCAAGTGCATCCGGTACACCGCCGGCAGCCATGTGCCGCTGCTGGCTATCCCTACAACCGCTGGAAGCGGCAGCGAGGCCACCCATTTTGCTGTGGTATACCGGCAGGGCGTGAAGGAGTCGGTGGACTGCGGACTGCCGGAGGCGGTCCTGATGGACCCGTCAGCTCTGGATACCCTCCCGGACTATCAGCGCAAGGCGACCATGCTGGACGCCCTGTGCCATGGGGTGGAGTCCTTCTGGTCCAAAAAGGCCACAGCCGAAAGCCGGGAGTATTCCGGCCAGGCGATTCGCCGGATTATGGACAGCTATGCAGGTTATCTGCAAAATACCCCGGAGGGAAATGCCGGGATGATGAAGGGAGCGCACTTGGCGGGCAAGGCCATCAACCTTGCGCAGACAACGGCGGGCCACGCCATGTGCTATCAGATTACCAAATTGTATGGCCTGGCCCATGGCCATGCCGCTGCCCTGTGTGTGGCTAGGCTGTGGCCCTATGTGCTGGACCATGCCGCCGCTTCCACAGAGAGTGGGTTGAGGCAAACACTGGAAGCAATCGCGGACGCAATGGGCTGCGGCAGTTCCAGAGAGGGCGCCGAACGATTTCAGAATATCCTCACCCGGATGGAACTGGAGGTCCCTGCCTGCACCGAGCAGGAATTGGCGGGATTAACCGCCTCGGTAAATCCGGCTCGGCTGAATAATTTTCCGATCTCCCTGACGGAACGGGAGATTCAAACGCTGTATCAGGAAATTCTAAAGGGGAGATAACCGTTGAAGGTTGAAATGCTGTTGGAGACCATCGGTGCGGAGTTTTTTACCGGCGTCCCAGACTCTCAGCTCCGGGCACTGTGTGATTACCTGATGGACACATATGGAATCGACCCGCACCGCCATATCATTGCGGCCAACGAAGGAAACGCGGTGGCGCTGGCGGCGGGGTATCACTTGGCCACCGGGAAAATCCCGGTGGTCTATATGCAGAACAGCGGGGAGGGCAACATAGTCAACCCGGTGGCTTCTCTGCTGGATGAACGGGTGTATGGAATCCCAATGGTGTTTCTGGTCGGCTGGCGGGGAGAACCGGGCATCCACGACGAGCCCCAGCACAGATTCCAAGGGGAGATTACCGTCAAACTGCTGGAGGACCTGGAGATCCGGCCCTTTGTCATCGGAAAAGAAACGGCGGGGTCCGAGGCCGCCGCGGCGATGGCGGAGTTTCGTCCCCTGCTGGCAAAGGGGAAGAGTGTGGCCTTTGTGGTGCGGAAGGAGGCTCTGACCTGGGAAAAGAAGGTTTCGTATCACAACCGCTGCACCCTGCGCCGGGAGGAGGCCATCCGGCACATCGCCTGTGCCGCCGGGACGGACCCCATTGTGTCCACCACCGGAAAGGCCAGCCGGGAGCTGTTTGAGATCCGGGAGCAGAATGGTCAGAGCCACCAGTATGACTTCTTGACGGTGGGATCAATGGGGCACGCCTCCTCCATCGCCTTGGGCATTGCGCTGAACCGGCCAGGGGGCAAGGTCTGGTGTATCGACGGCGACGGTGCGGCGCTGATGCACATGGGGGCTCTGGCGGTGATTGGGGCCAGCGGAGCGGACAATCTGATCCATATTGTCATCAACAACGGCGCCCATGAGACGGTGGGCGGGATGCCGACTGTGACGGGGACGGTTGACCTGCCCGCTGTGGCCAGAGCCTGCGGCTATCCCAGGGCGGTGTCGGTGGAGATGGCGGAGGAGCTGACGCTGGAATTGGAACGGGCCCGGGAAGGGAGCGGCCCGTGTCTGATTGATGTGAAATGTGCGCTGGGCGCCCGCGCAGACCTGGGCCGACCAACCACCTCCACAAAGGAAAATAAACAGTCCTTTATGAATTATCTGAAGGAATGGGGAGGGCGCCAGCGATGAAAGCGGACCTGCATACCCATAGCACCGCCTCCGATGGCCAGTACACGCCGTCAGAACTGGTGCGCTTAGCAAAGAGCCGGGGCCTGGAGGTCCTGGCCCTTACCGACCACGACACGACAGAGGGACTGGCCGAGGCGGCGCAGGCGGGGGAGGCACTGAAACTGCGGGTGATCCGAGGAATGGAGCTGAGTGCAAAGGAGTACCCTACCTTTCACATCCTTGGATATGGAATTGACCCAGAAGCTCCGGCGCTGGCTGGACTGTGTCAGGAGATGAGACGGGGACGGGACGAGCGGAGCCTGCGGATGGTCCGCTTTTTAAAGGAACAGGGGGTGGAGATCGCCCTGTCCGAAGTGGAGGAACTGGCGGGCGGGAGCATCGTGGGTCGGCCCCACTTTGCCCAGGTACTGGTCCGCCACGGGTTTGTGCCCAACAACCGGGCGGCGTTTGACCGCTATTTAGACACCGAGGAGTTTCACCGCCGGGTGGAACGGCCGAAACCTCCCGCACGGGTGTGTGTGGAGACCCTCAAAGCCGCCGGCGGCAAGGTGTCTTTGGCCCACCCCTATCAGATTGGCGTGGACGACGGAGCACTGGAGGGCATTGTCAGAGAACTGGCCGGCTATGGCTTGGATGCCATAGAGTGTTATTACCCGAAGTATACGGCACAGCAGCAAGATTTCTACCTCCGCCTTGCAGAAAAGTACGGACTCCATATAACCGGCGGCAGCGACTTCCATGGGGAGAAGGTGAAACCGGATATTTCACTGGCAGCGTTGGAGTTGGAATTGGATTGGCTGGTTTCATAGCGCCTGGGCGCGGCTTCCTCCCGGCTGGCGGGGGGAACCGATCCATACAAAGCAAAAAGGGCCTGAGCAATGTCCGTTGCTCAGGCCCTTGCTGTTTAATTGGGGCTGATGGTATAGTTGGGCGCCTCTTTGGTGATGTAAATATCGTGGGGGTGGGACTCTCTCAGGCCAGCGGCGGTGATCTGCATGAATTGGGCTTTGGACTGAAGCTCGCTGATGGTGTGACAGCCGGTGTAGCCCATACCGGCCCGCAGGCCGCCCATCAGCTGGTAGATGGTCTCGCTGACCCCTCCCTTGTAGGGGACCCGGCCCTCTACCCCCTCGGGGACCAGCTTCTTGTTGGACTCCTGGAAATAGCGGTCCTTGGAGCCCTTGTTCATGGCGGCCAGGGAACCCATGCCCCGGTAGACCTTGAACTGACGGCCCTGGAAAATCTCGGTGTCGCCAGGGGACTCCTCACAGCCAGCCAGCAGAGAGCCCAGCATAACCACGTCGCCGCCGGCGGCGATGGCCTTGGCGATGTCGCCGGAGAACTTTACACCGCCGTCGGCAATGATGGGGATGTCGTACTCAGCGGCCACCCGGGCGGCATCGTAGATGGCGGTGATCTGGGGTACGCCGATGCCGGCCACCACACGGGTGGTGCAGATGGAGCCGGGGCCGATGCCGATTTTTACGCAGTCCGCCCCCG